>JAAFHZ010000122.1 GCA_013297675.1 Synechococcales cyanobacterium bin59.metabat.ball.084
TGAAGCTTGGTATAACCGGGGAAGTGCTTTAGATGACTTAGGCCGCTATGAAGAGGCGATCGCATCCTATGACCGGGCTATAGAAATCAAGCATGATTTACATGAAGCTTGGTCTAACCGGGGAAGTGCTTTAGATGACTTAGGCCGCTATGAAGAGGCGATCGCATCCTATGACCGGGCTATAGAAATCAAGCATGATTATCATGAAGCTTGGTATAACCGGGGAAATTCTCTGGCTAACTTAGGCCGCTATGAAGAGGCGATCGCTTCCTATGACCGGGCTATAGAAATCAATCCTAGCAATGGTTCAGCTTGGCATAACAAAGGTGGGTCTTATTACAGGCTTAGTAAATACTCCGAATCTATTAGTTGCTACGATCAACGTCTTAAAATGCAACCAGACAGATATAACTCTTGGCATGACAAAGGCTTAGCTCATTTTGTTACCAATGACTATTTAGCTACACTTACTAGCTGGCAACAGGCCTTTAACTACATTAACGATCCTCAAGTGCCACGATACTATGAACATATCGCCGGATTAATCCAAGAATTTATCGAAGAACTGATTCCCCGGTTCACCCAGCCATCCCTTCAAGAAACCCTTTTCACCTCCATCCTGGAAATCTACCAACAAGCCAACGTCATCACCGAACTCGGAGCCGCCCTCGTCAACACCCTTCACCTGATCGTTGCGTCCACCATCAGCGACCACACCGCCGCTGAGTGGCTATCACTATGGCGCACCAGCAGCCTCGGCCAGGAACCTGCCATGGAACTGCCATTGAGGCTAATGAGTACCGCGATCGAATACAAAAAAGACCCCGGCAAGCGCGATCGCCTGTGGCTCAACCTGCCCAGCGAAGAACGCCCCATCTTGGACAAAGCCCTCAAACTTTTAGATTAAAATGGTTAGATAGTTCTCCATTGCGATCGAATCCCTTGTTTCCCCAGCAAATTATAGAAGAGCTACTCAGTGTCGCTCATGTTCAAGCAGTAGCGGCCAAAGTTGGAGTCAGCATTGCCACCTTCGACAGAGATCATGGTGTTGATGGTCATTTTCGACAGATCACCGTCATCGAAAACCGTAGATACGCTTGTGGCTATGGTTTAGATTTTCAGCTCAAAGCCTCGATCAACTGCAAGATCGAACCATCTCACATTCGATATGATTTGGAGTCAAAGACTTACAACGACTTAATCAGAAGAGATCTGAGTCGAGATACTATTCCTTGCATTTTGTTGCTAAAGGTTTTACCTAAAGACAAAGATAGCTGGTTGAGTGATAATGAGGATGGTATCCTTTTAGGTGGAGCTTGCTATTGGGCACATATTCAGGGAGAACTCAGTTCTAATAAAGAATCTGTTAGAGTCTGGATACCCAAAACCCAGCAGCTTACCCCCGAGGCTCTTTTGAGACTATTAGATGCTGCTCATAACTATGCAAATAATGGAGTATGGATATGTCAATAATTAACACTAAAATAGTCGAAGACTCCAAACTATCAGTGAATGACATGGCTTACTATCTTCGTCAACATAGTTGGCAAGAGTTACCAGGCCAGAATGAGCATCTAGTGGTTTTTCAAGGAATCAATGATGATTTTGGTCGCCCTTTGCTGTTGGTGCTGCCTCGTAAAGAGGGTACTGGTGACGAGTTGCGTCATTTGGCAATAGCATTGGAGATGGTTGCTTTTCTCAAAAACTGTTCTTTGGAAAGTATGCTAACTCAGATTCAGGATTTTGCTAGCAATTGTGAGATTGCCCTCGAACCAGTAGCTTAATCTTTCATAACTGCTTGATACTAATCTTAATTGTGTGACTAATAAAGTGTGGATATGCTAAGAGTTAATACTAAGCTACTCAAAGATGCCAAGCTATCAGTAAATGATATAGCGTTGTATCTGCGTTTTTTCAGGGCGAGAATGACAAATTTGGACGGCCATTATTGCTCATAATCCCTAGTAATGATCAATTTCGTGATGCTGTACTGCGTTTATCTGAAGCGTTAGAAATGCTAGCAACTCTAGAAGATTGCTCGATAGCTTCGCTTGCGCCTTTGGCGATCGAAGATATGCTTACCCAGATTCAGGATTTTTTGCATCGGCAAGCGATCCCTCTAAATCCATAAATTCTTTTACCATCCACTACAAGTTTGTTGAACAATGGAAACCATACTACCAGTACCCGCTTCTGAATCATTTGCTGCCGGAATAGCTTTCCCCCATTTATTTGTGATATTTCTAACAGTTTTATCTGGGCAATAAATACGATAGCGAAACTTATTGACCTTGTGTATAACTGGAGGAATTGCTGAGTCCCCTGGAGGTTGGATCATCACGAAATCAACGATATACAATCCTGGCATTTCTGTTTTTCTTGCGGCAGTAACAAAAGCACCAATAGGTGTGGACAAACATTGTAATACGTTAGTTAACTCAATAATAGTTAATATGGTTGCCGCAAATATTATTGATAGTAGCTTTGATTTGTACTTCATTTATATTGTTTGTGTCTAAGGACGGATGAAATAAATTATTGCTCTACCCGGTAAAGATCTAGCCCGCATTCAAAAATCTCTTGAATCGATCGCATCTCACCAGCAGCCGTCATAAATTTATGATCGATCGTTGCTTTAATCTTCGAGCCATCTTCTAACAAATACTCCACCACCTCTTGCTCGCCGCGCTGATGCCATTGGGCGATCGGCTGAGTATAAACATGACCTTTTTTATCTACACTAAACACTGAGCACTGTAGTCTTTCTGAGACAATTTTATCGATCGATACCGCCCCATACTCTACGGTCAAAATCTCAGTATCCACACTCAAACAATATTCAGCAAACAGCACCATTTGGTCAAACAACTTATCAGCAATTTCTGAAGAAATGCCATTTTTTGCCGAACCATCCAAGAAATTAGTGCGCTGTTTCTGCATTTCATCGGCTTTCTTTTTCCCCATTGCCCGCCGTAACAAATCGGCCTGACCCAGCGAATAACCCGCCAAATCCTGCGCCATCTTCATAATTTGTTCTTGGTAGCATAATGTCCCGTAAGTCTCTTCCAGTATAGGTTTTAACAGCGGGTGATCATAGACAATTTCTTCCCGACCGTGCTTACGATCGATAAAGTGGGGAATCAAACCTGCATCCAAAGGACCAGGACGATACAGCGCTAAAATCGAAGAAATATCTTCGATGCAAGAAGGGCGAAGCTTTGATACCACATCTAACATCCCCGAAGACTCTAACTGAAAGACCCCCTCTAGATCGCCCGCACTGACCATTTTGTAAGTTTTATCCACCATCGGCGGACGTTTTTTAGCCCCAGGTTTACCCTCATTTTTGCGTTGGATCGCGATCGATTTACGCTCCTCAAAAGTAATCTCGTCGGGATCAATCACTGTTCCTTTATTTTGCAGAATTAAATCTACGGCATTTTGAATAATAGTTAAATTTCTCAGACCCAAAAAGTCCATTTTTAATAGACCTAAAGCATCCAGATCTTCCATGTAATATTGAGTAATCACCGAGCCATCATTGTTGCGTTGGAGTGGCACAATTTCATCTAAAGGCTGCGCTGAAATTACTACTCCAGCCGCGTGCACCCCAAAGGTTTTGTTAGTACCTTCAATCCGCATGGCCATATCAATCCATTGCTTACCAGAAATGGTGATACCGGGCACATTGGTTTGGAAAGAAGCGGTTTCGTAGGCTTGTTTAAACTCCATGGCTGGCGTTTTATCCGAAATCATCACCGCCAACTTAGTGGGCTTCCCCCGCACCGTTGGAATGTATTTAGCCATCTTATTGGAGTCCGCAAAAGAAATATCTAGCACCCGCGCCACGTCTTTCAACACCGCCTTAGAGGTCATCCGGTTAAAAGTAATAATCTGCGCCACCCGCTCGGTGCCGTATTTCTTGGTCACATATTGAATCACCTCATCTCGCCGCTCGATGCAGAAGTCGGTATCAATATCGGGCATGGACTTCCGCTCGGGGTTCAAAAAACGCTCAAACACCAAGCCATGATGTACCGGGTCAATATTGGTAATGCGCATGGCGTAAGCCACTAGTGATCCGGCGGCGGAGCCACGCCCTGGCCCTACGGGAATGCCTCGATCGCGGGCAAACTTGATGTAATCCCACACCACCAAAAAATAGGCCGAGAAACCCATTTGCTCGATCATCTTCAGCTCGTAATCTAGCCGATCGCGGTATTCTTGGCTGATATCTTGAAAGTTTTTGACTTTCTGGAGGGTTTTTAAACCATTGCGGGCAATTTCTTCTACGTAAGTAGCCTGAGTATGGCCGGGGGGCAGCGGGAAATCGGGAATGCGCGGTTCGCCCAAAACGTTGTAGGGCTGAACTTTATCGGCTACTTTGAGAGTGTTGGCGATCGCTTCGGCAATGACATCTTCTGGTAAATGATCTCGAAACAGCAGCGCCATTTCTGCCGCAGATTTCAGGTACTCGGTGCCGCTGTAACGCATCCGCTTGTCTTCGCTGATCAGAGTATTGGTCTGAATACAGAGCAAGGCATCGTGAGCTTCTACGTCTTGGCAAGAAATAAAGTGAGAATCATTGGTGGCAATAATCTCAATATCTAGTTCTCTGGCAATTCGCACAATCTCCACATTTACAATCCGGTCTTCGCGGGAGCCGTGATCTTGAATTTCTAGGTAAAAATCTTCGCCAAAAACTTTTTTGTACCAGGCCGCTGCCTTACGGGCATAGTCTAAACTTCCGGCCATAATCGCCTGGGGAATCTCGCCTCCCAAACAGGCGCTTGTCACCATCAAGCCTTCTTTGTACTGCTCTAGTACCTCCCGGTTGATGCAAGGACGGGCAAAGATCCCTTTACCCTGAAAGCCTTCTAAGTGAGAGATGGTAGTGAGCTTAACTAAGTTTTTATATCCCTGGGTATTTTTGGCTAACACCACTTGGTGGAACTTCTGGCGGCGCTTTTGCTCGCGATAGTCCCCATCAATCACATACATTTCGTTGCCGATAATCGGCTTAATGCCTTTGTTGCGGCAGACTTTGATTAGCTCGATCGCCCCATACATTACTCCGTGGTCAGTGAGGGCAATAGCAGGCATCCCCAAGGCTACCGCTCGATCGGCTAGTTCTGGCAGTTGACTAGCTCCGTCGAGCAGACTGTAATCACTGTGAATGTGTAAGCCAACAAAGGTCATAAAAAGTCCAGAGGTCAAATATCCACATTATTTATGGTACCTAAGAACTAGGGTGTTGTCCTTTGTTCCAAAATACCTGTCTGAAAATTTTGGCCTGAAAATTCTGGCCTGAAAATTTTGGGGATGGTTTCAAGATTAGCACCAAGATCTTAAATTGCCATCAAAGAATATTTTTGCTCACTGGTATTGATTGATACCATTGGCTGTTGCCTGCAATGTCAATCCCTAAATCTGGGGTAGCAGAACTCAGTGCAACCCAAGTCGTCACACTATATTTTCTTGGACTATTGAAGATGATGGGTTTGGACTACTTAATATGACAAAGCACTACGCAAGATGCCAAAATATTTGCTTAGCGTAAATACCAATATGAGGACTAAAAATGTGGTATAGATACTAATAGTTTTCGTGGTGCTTGCAGATCTGATGGCTTCCTTTGACAGTTGATTAACTATCCCTCGAACTCATGGAGATTTGCTAAATGAAAAGCTGGAAATTAGGTGTGATGTTGAGTTTAGGCAGTACGCTATTGGCAGCTACTCCCATCCAGGCATTACCCGAATCGCAAATTGTGGATAAGCTTCAAGGTATTCCGGTATTTGCACTGACCGACTCAGATAACTTGTTACTAACTGCTACGGCCTCTGGTGAGCAGGGTAAACCGGCCAAAGGTGGCGCTTTCTTTAGTCAAGCTGATGCCAAAACTTTTTTGCAAAAGCTCCAGAAAGAAAATCCTAGCTTGGCTAAACAGGTCGCAATTCGTCCAGTATCACTCAGTGAACTGTACAAGGCACAAATGAATCTAGATCCGGCCAAGCGGGTTAGTATCGTCTATACACCCAATCAAAATCAAGTAAAAACAGCTCTTAGCCTGGTTCAGAAATTGGCGCCCAGCCTTCAGCAATTCAATGGCAATGGAGTGCCTTTATTTCTGGCCAAAAACAGCAAGAAAGGCACCTACCTGACCATTCCTGGTAAAAATAATAAAGCGGTGGTGCCTCTGTTCTTCGATCGAGATCAGCTCCAGCCGATGATCGATAAGTTTAAGCAGCAACAGCCCAGTGCAATAGTAGAAGTCCAGGTTTTAACTCTCGAAACCCTGTTGGACGACATGCGCATTAAAAACGATGCATTCTATGAAAGCTTAGTGTTTGGACCATCCCGAGAGGGTTCAGAGGTTTTTAGAAACCGCACTACTAGCTCGATTCGCGGTGTATTCAACTAGCCCCAAACAATAGTAACTCAATTAAGCTCTAGGTAAGGCATTAAATAGAACTACTGCACAGGAGATGTTGGCGTAATACATTCCTGTGCTTTGCTGTAGCTGTTGATAGCAATCTAAGCAGCCAAATCGTGGTATAAACAGAAAGCATTTAAGTAAATTGCAGGGAGGATTTGAAAATGAAACATCTGGGACTAGGGTTTGCGTTAGGTTTGGTCAGCAGCGCTGTCTTAGCAGTTCAACCAACCCATGCTTTAACTGACGCACAAATTATTGAAAAACTGCAAAGTATTCCGGTGATCACTCTCACCGATAAATCTGGAGCGCCATTGGTAGCACCGCTTAATGATAAACAAAAAGGCGTATTTACCGCAGTTTATTTGGGTCAAAAAGAAGTCAACGCTACATTGCAAAAATTAAAAACTTCTAATCCAACCATTGCTAAGCAGTTACAGATTAGAGTTGTGACTTTGGGGGATGTATACAAAACCCAAGTAACTAATTCTGGGGACAAAAAGCTAAATGTTTTAATCGTACCAAGTGAGGCGCAGGTCAAATCGGCTATCAGTCTGTTGAAGAAAAATGATCCAACTAAAGCTCAACAATTTGATGGCGTTCCGCTGTTTGTTGGGGTTGCAGGCAAGCCTAAAGGCTATGTTTCTATCAACTCTGCTCAAGATAATAAGCGCATTATTCCCATCTTTTTTGATAAAGAGCAATTGCAAGCTGTACTAGACAAATTTAAAAGAGAACAGCCAAAATTAGCACCTACTGCCGAAATTCAAGTGATTTCGCTAGATAGTTTGTTAACGCAAATGCGGGCAAAAAACGAGCCACTGTACAGCCAAATAATTTTGGCTCGCTCCAGAGAAATGGCTGAATACGTAGCAAATCCAGCCGGACAAGCTAAGCCGACTACCCCAGCTAAGCCAGCAGTTAAACCAAATGGCACTAAGAAATAATTGATTAAATGAAAAGTGAGGTCTGGAAACATATCCAGACCTCACTTTTTTTGGAGCTTTTTGTGGGCAAACAGTACTATCGATCGGTTAACTGAGTCAGCACCTGATTAGATCGATCGACGAAAGCATTCATCGTATCGGCGTTAAAGCCCTTTTGTGCCATTAAAGCTAAGTCATAAACATGCTGACAAATTAGGTTTACTAATTCATCTTTGCCGTCACTAGTACTCTGAGACATCGCCGCCAAGTTTTGAATTAATGGATGAGCAGTATTCACCATCAAAATGTGAGCTGCGGGGAATTCGGGCAATTGCTGTTGCATCATTGCCATCATTTCTTGCATCCGCCGCTGCTCTTCGGGTAGCAGCACCATCGCAGGCGGTGCCGAGGAGGGGTGATCACCTTTGAGGGACTCGGTGCGAATGGTAACTTGGGGTTTATCCAACGCCGCCGTAAACACATCTTTCATGCGATCGCCCAAGGTCTTATTAGTGACTGGATCTACTACTTCAGAGGTGTCTTTTTCGATCAGCGATTCGTCTAAATCCGAATCAATCCGCGAGAATTTAACTTCGCTGAACTCTTGCTCCAAGAACGTGGCAAAGTGGTTATCGATAAAGGAATCTAAAAATAAGACCTCGATGCCCCGGTTTTTGTACAGACTGACATAGGTAGCCTGAGTTACTTCATCGGTGCAATAAAAAACCCGATTTTCTTGCTTTTCTTTGTTGCGCTCTAAGTATTCTTTCAGAGTGGTGAAGTTCTGGCCGTTGACGGTGTTTTTGCCCGTCTCAGATTGCCAAGCATCATCGGCGGTTTCTACTTCGACCTCAGGTGCTTCTGCCTCACCAGCCCAAGTAGTGCGGAAAATAGTAATGTCTTCGGCTTGCTTTTTGAACTTTTCATCGTTCATCATGCCAAATTTGACAAAAGTACCCAGGTCTTGCCATGCGCTGATATAAGCTGTGCGGTCTTCTTGATAAATTTCTTTTAATCGATCGCCTACTTTTTTGGCAATATGATCGCCGATTCTTTTGACTGTTCGATCGCTAGTCAAGGCGCTCCGGGAAACGTTTAAGGGTACATCTGGGCTATCAATTACGCCCCGTAAAGGCGTAAGGAACTTAGGAATTACTTCTTCGCAGTTATCGCTGACAAATACCTGATTACAGAATAATTTAGCCTGACTTTTGGTGACATCTATTTCGGGTTTGAGCTTAGGAAAAAACAGAATTCCATTGAGCAAAAAGGGATAATCGGTGTTTAAATGCACCCAGAGCAAAGGCTCGGCTTCAAAAGGATATTGGTATTTATAGAATTCTAAATAGTCTTCTTTGGTGAGGTTTTGAGGAGATTCTTTCCACAGTGCTCGCTGCTTGTTGATTTGTTCATCGTTTAATTCAATTTTGACCGGCATGAAGTCGCAGTAGGTTTTCACGAGCTGCTTGACCCGCGCTTCTTCGGCGTATTCTAGCTCTTCTTCTTGCAGGGTGAGGGTAATAGTGGTGCCTCGGGTGGTGCGATCGGAGTCGCTGATGGTAAACTGCGGTGAGCCGTCGCAAGACCAATGTACCGGAGTAGCACCTTCTTTGTAGGAGAAAGTATCAATTTCTACCAGGCTAGCTACCATAAAGGCCGAGTAAAAGCCCAGACCAAAGTGACCAATAATTTGCTGGTCGGTACTTTTTTGATATTTTTCAATAAATTCTTCGGCGCTAGAAAAGGCCACTTGGTTAATATATTTTTTGACCTCATCAGCAGTCATGCCGATGCCGGTGTCAGTAATCGAGAGGGTTTTCTTTTCTTTGTCTACTGCTAGGGTGATTTTGGCTTCGCCCAATTCGCCAGGAAGTTCTCCGGCCATTGCAACCATTTTAAGCTTGCCAATGGCATCCACGCCGTTGGCGATCAGCTCCCGCAAAAAGATCTCATGGTCGGTATACAGAGATTTTTTGATAATCGGGAAGATATTCTCGGTATGGATCGTGATGTTGCCTTGTTCGAGGATGGTGCTCATCTATTAATATCTGGTGTGGGAACCTCTCGAAGGTATCACAGGCCATGACTAATCTCATGGCGAAATTTCCGCACTTTGGTTTTTTGGAGTTCTAAGGTCTAGGCATTTGGGAACCCTAATATTTTAACCAAGATGGTAACAGTGGCACCTAAAAGGATTGTCACCAATGTCCAAATTTTGCCATCTTGAGTTTTTAGGCGATCGTCCAGAGAGGATGTGCGTTGGTCAAGTGAGGATATCTTTTGATCCAGAGTTTTAATATCACCACTGAGTTGGTGTTCTACGGCTTTGATATCACCACTGAGTTGGTGTTCTACGGCTTTGATATCACCGCTCAGCCGGATATCTACTGCCTTGATATCACTGCTTAGCCGGGTTTCAACTGCCTTGATATCACTGCTTAGCTGAGCTTCGACTCGCTGAATTTCGGCTTTGGTACTGATTAGCCCAATGCGGACTTCTTCTCGGAAATCAGTGATTAGGTCTCGCAATTCTTTAATTTCTGTTTCGGTAATAGGAGGCATAACAGTTGGCAGAGATATTTTTCGATTATATCTTTAAAGTTGAGAGCTGCCACTACGGCACAATTTGGGTTTATTCTAAGAGAAGATATTCATCCAACCGTAGAGATAGGTATGAAGGATTTTTTCATCAGTTATAATAAAGCTGACAAACAGTGGGCAGAGTGGATTGCTTGGCAGTTAGAGGAAGCGGGTTATTCGCTGGTGATCCAGGAGTGGGATTTTCGGCCTGGGGGTAATTTTGTGATTGAGATGCAAAAGGCTATTGTCGGAACGAAGAAAACCATCGCAGTGTTGTCAGATTCTTATTTAAAGTCATCATTTACTCAACCAGAGTGGGGCGCAGCTTTTGCTGACGATCCGGAGGGGAATAGTCAAAAACTTCTGCCAGTGAAAGTTCAGGACTGTAAACCCACTGGCTTGCTGAAGCAAACTATTCATGTGAGTTTGTTTGGTGTAGATGAGACAACGGCACAAGGAAAGCTACTAGATGCATTGAAAGATCGTGGTAAGCCCGATCGACCCCCGTTTTTTCCTGGTGACGTTCCGACTGATCCTGTTTTATCAGAGCTACGCGAAGTTAAGATCAAGCCACCGTTTCCTATGGTTGTGATGGATGAAAAAGATATTAAAATTAGTCAACAACCAGTGAAATCTTATTTGATCATCAAGGTTGAACCCAATGTTTCTAGCAGACGAAAATCAAAGAAATGTTATTTTGTTAAAGCTTGGTTTGTCGCTGACGAACGAAAGTATCAATCAAAGAATGGCATCGGAGCTGAGCGTTTAGCTACTTCAGAAAATAATGACTTTGTAGATACAGAAGAGGTATTTACTATTACTGAGATCAAGAAATTAATTCCAGCATTTATCTACAATAGTAAAAGACAGGGATTGTCTCAGAATATTCATTTAACGAATCTCACCATTGAACTGTTTTTGCCTGATGAGTTGCTAAACGAATCTATAGATCGATGGAGCATGGATGATGGTGATTCTGTGTTTTCTCTCGGATCTAAGTATCAAATTATTCTCCGATCGGTTCAAAGGTTACAGCAAAAGCAGTTTGTTTTAAATAGTGGATTTTGGCAGCAAAAATGGCACAACATGCCGGAACCAGGAGTAAGACAATCTTCCGATCTATTGGTAGCTGGAGATAACATGTCCTATGAGTGCCTTTTTCAACAGCTAGAACCAGCCCATATTATGGGATTGACTTTTGTAGAAAACCCGTTACAAGTTGGTAAAAATAGTCCAATTGCTGCTTTGCGCTCTGCCGGAGCACCAATTGCTATGTGGTTGCGAGAACCACTACCTAACGTAGACCAAACAACGATCGATAGCTTATTGGAGTGTTGCTTGCATGACTTACCAAGTGTAGTGAAACAACAGCGCTTAGCAGCATCTTCTCAAGCACCAGGTAGTCATATTGGTCATCATCTTGCCTTACTATGGGATAGTTTCGATCGGCTACCTCCTGATCTTGATTTTTATATGAGTTAATAGTATGACTAACTGGCCTATTTTTAAAAAAGATGCTGAACCACACGATGGCATAAGACATTTGCCACCGCCACCAAGCTGGCGACAGTTTGATCCGAATGATCCTGTATCACCGCGCAAAAAGAAAAAAGGTGAAACTTATCAGGCTACTGATCAAGAAGTGGAAATGGTTAACGCTGCTCTTTATCTACGCCGACCACTATTGTTGACCGGTAAACCGGGCACCGGAAAATCATCTTTGGCTTATGCTGTTGCTCATCAGTTAAATTTAGGAGAAGTATTGTATTGGGGAATTACTACTCGCAGCACTTTGAAAGATGGACTATATCAATATGACGCGATCGGGCGAGCACAATCAAATAATAATAAACTCCAAGATATTGGCAAGTATTTACAACTAGGACCGCTAGGAACAGCATTATTACCATCTATAGACAAGAAGCCCCGAGTTCTGTTAATTGATGAAATTGATAAGGGTGACATTGATTTACCAAATGACTTACTTCATGCTTTTGAAGAAGGCAAATTTGAGATTCCTGAATTGATGCGAATTGCCGATGAAGGAGTAGCTGCTATTGATGTGCGTACTGCTTACAATGATGAAACTGAGTTTACCTATGGACGAGGCAAAGAAATTATTCATCGGGGGAAAGTGCGTTGCAATGATTTTCCTCTTGTAATTCTTACCAGTAATGGCGAGAGAGATTTTCCACCACCTTTTTTGCGGCGCTGTTTAAGGTTAACTATTGCCGAACCAGGAAAGACTGAATTAGAAAAAATTATTACAGCCCATTTTGCCGATGAGATGAAGTCAAACAATTTAGTGGCGCAAGAAATGGATACTCTAATTGAACGTTTTTTGGCAAAACAAAAGGATGGAGATCTTGCTACAGACCAGTTACTCAACGCCATGTACTTAATCACTCGGGAAAAATCTAATCTGGGAAACAGCAAGGAAAGCTTAATTCAGGCGGTTCTGAAATACTTAAACCGGGCTGAGGATGTTTAATGCAAGAGCTTTTGGCACTGCTTGACGAGTTGAATTTAGATCTCGATGCCCAAGAGATTGCTGATTTGCTGTGGTTAGGCCGCCATCAACCACCCAGTGAAAATGCTCCTGCCGTTGCAGCAGCAGCACCGATAATAGCTATAGCTGATTCAGAATTAAATATTGATGCTGGTATACGATCGGTTCCCAATAGACCAAATCGAACGGCCACAGTTACCTTGCCGCCAGTAAATCCAGCAACCACTGCTAGTAATACCGGATCAAGTTTGCCATTTAAGGCTCCGACTGCTCCGGCCTTACGGAACACCCTAGAAATGAGCCGAGCGTTACGCCCACTTATGCGCAAGGTGCCATCTCGTACCAAACAAATTTTAGATGAAGAAGCTACTGCCATTGCTATTGCCGAAAATGTAGATAGGCCGTGGCAGCCAGTATTACAACCGGCATTAGAACGTTGGCTAGATTTAGCTTTGGTGGTAGAAGACACTCGATCGACCATAATTTGGCAAGAGTTAATTGTGGAGGTGCAACAGCTTTTAGAGCGACAAGGGGCTTTTCGCACCATGCGGATTTGGACTTTGCAGACAGATGTGGCTGGAAAATTAGAGCTTTTGCCGCGCAGGCAAGATAACTCAGTTGCTCAGAAATCACGGAGTTTGGATACTTTAATTAATGCAACGGGTAGACAATTAATTTTATTTTTAAGTGATTGTGTATCTCCGATCTGGAGAAATGGCACAATTTATCAATGTCTTCAGGTATGGGCAAAAACCAGTCCCATCGCAATCATGCAGTTTTTTCCAGAACGGTTGTGGTCACGGACTGCTTTGGGGTTGGGTGATTTGGTAATGTTGCAGGCACTTGTACCAGGAATGTTAAGCTCTCATTTGCGAGTAAATGATCGATCGGGATTACCAGTCAAAAGCCTGCCAAAAACATTAGTTTTACCAATTATTACCTTAGAAGCTGATGTTTTAGGGCAGTGGGCAAAGACAATGAATGGTAGTGGCAGTGATCAAACGGTGGGTATTTCGTTTGATTTAGAATTTATTGCTGCCCAAGCTAAAGTAATACCTATTAGCAAACAGCGACCACTGCGAGAACCAGCCGAACTAGTGCAAAGATTTCGGGTGACGGCATCGCCATTGGCGCGACGATTAGCAGAGTTAATGTCTTTGGTGCCGGTGAGTTTACCGGTGGTGCATTTAATTCAAGAGGCTTTGCTACCGGCATCGCGACAAGTGCATGTGGCTGAAATATTTATGAGTGGTTTGCTAGAGCCGCAGGCTGTGCAAGATACCAAGAAAAATGCACCTATTCGCTACCAATTTGT
>JAAFHZ010000123.1 GCA_013297675.1 Synechococcales cyanobacterium bin59.metabat.ball.084
GCTCTTCCGATCTGGCCACGGTCAACACTACGCCCGTCGCCCGATCGAATCTTGCCTCTACTTCAGCAACCAAGAACCCCTCACCTGCCCAGACCTCGCCACCAGCAACCTCATCCCCTATCACCTCATTATTCTTTCCGCCTGCCAAACCTCGATCGCCAACCACCAAAGCCTCCACGACGAATACATCGGCCTCGTCAGCGCCTGCCTCAGCGGCGGAGCCAGCTACACCATCTCCGCCCTTTGGAACATCAGAGACCAAGCCAGCAGCCCCCTCTTTATCTACTTCTACCAACAACTCGCCCAAAACATCCCCGCTCCCCAAGCCCTGCACAACGCCAGCCAATGGCTGCGCCACGTTACCAACGCCGAACTCAGCCAATTTTACGCCCAACTTTCTCAACACCCCAAACTACCCCACCGAGACGTAGTACTTGATAAAATCAGTGCCATCATCAACTATCTCGAAACCTTAAAACCAACTGATCGACCATACAAAGACCCCTACTACTGGGCAGCCTTCACCATCAGTGGTGCAACATCCTAGCTTTCTAATTTATGTAGCAAGCTGATATAGTATCAAAACATGAGTTAACCAGAGAGCTTGCCATGGCCGAAAGCCCATTATACCATCGCATCGAAAGTGATTCGCAGTCAGCGGAAGATGCCAAGAACCAAATAGATACCCAAGAAATATGGGGTACGTTACCTCGTCACTCTAACTCAAGTCATATTCCTAAAGTTAAGGCTTACACAGATGCTCTTCCATTGGCTATCAATGGCAAAGAGAAGCAAAAAGGAATTGAGTTTACCACGAACGTTGAGCCAGATAAGGGCGGTAGACCAAATAAACCAACTTGGTCGGGAGAGCGAGAAGGGGTTCGTAACGAAGAAGGAGAGGACGGAGAAATGTACGCTAAAATTAAGGTACAAGTAAAGTTTTGCAATCAACTTGATGAGGTCTGGGTGGCAGATGAGTAATTTAAACCCAAGTCAAATACAACGAGTGCGGTTTGAAGAAGTAACCCCAGCAAATACTCCGGTGGCTTGTTTTGAGGATAAATTACAACCTTTGGCTGCACGGCTACAACTCCCGATATTTGATGGCTATGACGATCTAGATGAGATGCAGTTTACTTTTTTGAGTCTGCCATCGGGTCATACAGTGACATTACAAGAATATGAGCACTCGCCCAGCTCTGGTGTGGATTTGCATATAGATAGTGGTCTTTCAAACATTTCAGAGGTCATTTTTGAAGCCTGTCAGAGTCTAGCAATACCTCGATCGAAAGTGATGTGGTTTCATCCTGATTTTGAGGCGGAAATCGATCGACTATACACAGAACATGGTGAGATCCAAGAAACACTAAAAACTGAAACTTTACCGCAAAATATTGAGTATGATTCGATAGCTACAATTACACCTTCAGCGATCGATTGTTTCAACTATGCCCTCCAGATCTATAGTAGACAACAATTTCCTGATTATTGGGCAATGCTTCAACACAATTTGGGCTTAGCTTATTTTCAGCGCAGCCAAGGCGATCGCCAAGATAACTTAGAGAAATCGATCGAATGCTTCCATAAGTCTCTAGAAATCTATACCCAACACGAATACCCCACAAAATGGCAAATCAACCAAGATGATCTACAAGAATCTCTCCAAGCACTGGAAGAAACTAAGGAATCCCTCGATCCCCCCGTTGCCTTAAGCAGCGAAACCCTCAAAGCTTTTATTATTGCCATCGCCGACCAAGTACGTCCTTTCCCCACCGATCTGCAAGCCAAAATCCACGAAATAGGCCGACAAATTCAGGCTAATGCTCAATTGTTAAAGCAACCAATCAAATTAATTCGCCCATTGTTAACCACTTATCCCACCCTCCAGCTAGCTTACGATCAAGCCCGAGTAGATCTAGAGCAAAATAACGCTGTGCGCAGCAAAGGAGGATCGATCGAAGTCATCAAAGAAGCCACTACCGATGAAATTACCAACTCCTTCAAAGCTATCTGCACCGCCACCGATAGCTTCGATGCTGCCCAAAAAGCATTAAACCCACCCACCAATCTACTACAAAAAATCCAACAGCTTTGGCGAAACCCATAGACAGCAGTATAAAAACTCATTGATTTTCTGCGGAATCGTTGCCCTAGCTGGATTTACACTACGGCCTCATTGAATATCGCTGGGCAACAGGCAGCTAGTCATGCTGAAGGCAATCGCTTGCCCAACGAAAATTACTAAATTCAACTACCAACTTTGGCTAATAGCTGCGCGATCGGCTGTCCAATCCAATGTAAACCCACCTGTATTTGATGATTCAAAGTTGGCAGACGATATAGATAGACCAACCGGCGAGCCATGTAAGCCCAAGTGCCATCGAGCTGTAGACCCAAACCACTCAAAGTAGCACTGTTGCTACCCAAGGCCATCATCTCACCCAAATTGGTATAGCGGAACGGCAGCAAAGGCTTATTCAGAGTCTGTGACCAGATATTCCAAGCCGCAAAATCAGCCTGTTGTAGCGCAGATTGGGCAGTAGCCGGAATCTTATTGCCATCGCTATCAATCACTTCTGCTAGGTCGCCCAAAGCATAAACTTCTGGCCGATCGACTGTCTGTAAAGTGGGTAGAGTTTTAATTTGGCCGCGCAGATTTCGCTCAAAAACCAAATTAGCCACCACCGGATTTGCCTGATTGCCCACCGTCCACAGCACCACATCTACCGGAATCCGATCGACCTGTTCCCGATATTCCATGGCTAGTTCAGTAGCAGTTACTTCTTTAACGCTGGTTTCTAGATCAATCCACACTTTGCGGGTACTCAGGGCAGCTTGAGCAGCCGTTTGATTAAATTCCACTGCTGCTGGCAAAATTTGATTGCCCAGTTCTACTAGACGAATTCGCCCTCTTTCACCCAGTCGATCGGCTAGCTTACAGGCTAGCTCTACTCCGCTAAACCCTGCGCCCACAATAGCCACCCGGATTTTTTCGGCATCGCTGGTTTCTAACTGCCGCAGCCGACCTTCTAAGCGGTTTACATCGTTGAGGTTGCGGAAAGGAATGGTGTGCTCTGCGACTCCGGGAGTGCTGCCGATCGGCGTTTCACCGCCCAAAGACAGCACTAATTTATCGTAATTAATTGGCTCATAGCCAGATACCTGGACGGATTTAGTGGTGAGATCGATCGACTCCACTGTGCCCTGGCGAAACTCAATATTGGTGCCCTGCAATAAATCCTGAAAAGTAGGAGCCACTTCCCAGGCAGTCATTTCTCCGGTTAGCAATTCATACAATAGGGGAGTAAAGACAAATCGATCGGACTTGTCTACCAAAATAATTTTGTGCTGGATATTGCCCCAGTCTAATTGCTGAAGGCGAAGAGCGGTATAGAGTCCACCAAAGCCACCGCCTAAAATACAAATGGTTGTCATACAGATTTCCTTTAAACTCTACAGCTCAGCTTTTAGTTTAAAGGATTTAGGGAAAATGGTTTTGCACTAGTCCGATTCACTGAAGCTATCCAGAGCAGTCATGTCTTCAGAAGTAGAGTTTTCTATCAGTTCGGCTCGATCTAAAGCTGCTGGTGGCGGGCCACCCAAGTTTACCTGCATCCGAGGGCCAGAAGTAGCTAACCGAAAAACCATGCCGTTAGTTACGGCGACTTTAGCCAAAGGTTGACCGTCGGTGCCGTAAGTACCATTTGTACTTATGTTTACTACTCGCCAGCCCGCGCCGCTTTTTCTCAGCTCTACATGGTAACGAGACACCACCGCGCTATATAGCACCACATCATTGTCTGTAGCCCGACCGATTCTAACAGTGGTTTCGGTCGCAAAAGTCCAGCTTTGAGTTGGGATGGCTTGAGTAGGGTGCAGCAGAGAAACGGTAATCACAAAAAATACGCGGGTGGAGGAGAAGTAAATGAAAGATGCAGAAGAAGAATTTAGTTAACTGGCTGCATGAAACAGAAACGTAACTAAATCACCTTTGCCTAAGCTGATGCGATCGCCCACTCGTAGCAAGTGGCGATTGCCTTTGGGCAAAACATTGTGATTAATGTAAGTACCGTTAGAGCTACCAGTATCTTCTACGTATACAGAGTCTCCTTCAATGCGCAGATCGGCATGGATGCGAGATACCACTTCGGCGCAAGGAAAACCAGAAACATCAATGTCTGGGGGAATCTGGTCGTTGGGTTTGCCCATGTGTAGCACATTGACATTGCTAGGGATATCGATAACCACACCACTTTGAATATGAGTAAGCTGGAAGCCCTGCTGCTGAAGCTGGGTAGAAGAAGCGCCCAGGATAGGGGCGGTAACAACTGATTCAGCAACCGGTGGCGCAAAGGGTTCACTAGTGACCGGCTCCATCACTGGCGCACTTGCACCAAACGAAGGTTCTGGAATTGGTTCAGCCACAAAAGGATCTGGTGTGACAACAGCGGCAGGAGATTGAGGTGCAGAGACTCCTGGCACCGCAATAATGGTAGGCGGTAATGCTGATTCAGCGTTGGGGGTAATTGCCTCAGCACTTTGTCCGACAGCGGCTTTGAGACTTGTCCCACATTGGCCACAAAAAGTAGCATCGAGCTGAACACTGGCTCCACAGCTCGGGCAGTTGGCGGTGGCAGGTAAGGGGGTAAAACATGCCTCGCACTGGGTAGCACCCGAGGGGTTGGAATGATTGCAATTGGGACAAATACTCATGGAAGTAACCGAGTCGATAGATGTTACGAATGTTGCTAGGAATGATACAAGCAGTTAAGCCCATCTGTCATGGGTATTGAGCAAAGATGCTCTCTGATTGAAGTATGCCCAGAATCAAGAGCTGCAAAGAACATTTTAGCCAAGATTGTCCAACTCAGCAGCAGCAGCCTCATCGAACCACCAAATTAATTCGCCGGTAGGCTGGATCAAACGGGAGGGATATTCTTGGGCATCGGCAGTGGTAGCCATGACCTGTTTTAAGGCTGGGCGCTTGCTGGCTCCGGTGATAATGAAGGCTACACAGGCGGCATGGTTAATGGCTGGGACTGTCAACGTGAGGCGAGGCTGACCGTCTTTTTGGCCAACGGTGGTCGATCGATCCATCACTCCCAAGGCTGCTGTATGAGGAAACAAAGAGGCTGTATGGCCATCTTCACCCATGCCTAGCAGCACCAAATCGAAGCTGGGCTGCGGAGCGGCAAAGTATTTGGTTAACTCTGCCCCATATAGCTCGGCGCATTGCTCGGGTGTTCCGGCGGTGGTAGGCCAGGGGTGGATGTTGCTAGCGGGAATTGATACTAGGTCTAACCAGTTTTCTCTGGCCATTTTTTCGTTGCTGTCTGGGTGGTTGGGGGGTACGAAGCGTTCATCGCCCCAAAAAACATGTAATTTATCCCAGGTAAACTCGGCTTTGCTGAGGGCTTGGTAGATTACTTTGGGGGTGCTGCCACCAGCCAGAGCGATGGTTGCGGTGCCGTTGGTGTCGATCGCCTGTTGTAAACGAGTCTGTATCCATCGATCGATTTCATTAACTAAGGGTGCGCCGCTGGCGGCTACCCGAATATTTTGATTCATATATTTCAGATGCACTTTTTCTCATTCTACGGAAAGAATTGCTGGCAGCTAATTTTCTTCATGTTTATTGAGGTTTATTGGAAAATGTTGGGCAAAATATCTATCTGGGTAGACTTGGGTGCTGTGGCTTTTAGCAATGTATCGACAATTTCGATGAAGCCGTTCACCTCTGGGAGTTGAGCGATGTAGGTTGGTTGATAGGTTAGCCGATCGACATACTCTTGAATATTGGCGACTCCTACTGAGAGGGGAAATTCTGCGGGGTCAAACATTTCGGTGTCGTTGGGGCTGTCGCCGATCGTCAGGATTTGGGATTGTTTGAGACCAGAGAAAAATCCAGAGAAATGTTTTTTAATTACCTGCCGAATGCCGGTGCCTTTGTTTTGGGTGGTTAGTCGGATGTGGCACTGAATGGTGCTGTAGGTGAAACTCCAACCCCAGCGATCGCATTGGGCGCTAATTTCCCACAGGTCGCTAGGTGAAAGCTTGTCCAGATCAAAAGTCCAGTCGGTGAGTCGCCAGCGATTGTCAGATGATTCTTGAATATGGGGATAGCTGCCTTGCAACTGCCAAAAGCAGTCGGCGAGTTTTTCGCGGTGTTGAGAGATTTCTTTGGGTTTGATGCTGCCTAAAAGCTGACAGCGCACATCTCGGCTCATGTAACAGCCACCGTTTTCGCTGATCGCTCCGGTAATGGGCAAATAATTAGCCAAGCTTTCTACCCAGCCTGCCGATCGACCTGTTACTAACAGCACGGGTATTTCGGCGGCTTGCAGCCGCTCTAGGGTGCTGAGCAACTGGGGACTAAAGCGACCATTGAGGGTAAGGGTGCCATCAATATCAACGGCGATCATCTTAATTTGACTAAGATCGGCTGTGGCTAATGGAGAAAGAGTCATGGGGAGTTTGGTAGCAGGTTTGTGTAGAGATTGGATGGAAACTTAAAAAACTGGCAAAAAAAACAAAGATAGCATTGAAAGACCCCTTGTTAAATTTGTATCCAAGATAACCACGGAATCACTTAAGCTATGAGGGGCAATCAGCGATGCTGGAAGTCCAAATTGAAAAAATGCTAAACTAACACCATGCCTACCGTCGAGCAGTCCACGATGAGTGTGCCTTTATGCCATTCACTCTCTAATTTTTTTCGAGATATTACCTTGTTTCGATTTGATGTATCCAAACAGGAAATTTTTATTTTGACCTCAGACGATCTACAGATCGTTATTAACTCACAAGGTAAATGGAGATTTGTATGAAACCCAATTATCAACAAATGACCAAATTAATTCGCCAGAAAATGAGATCAACAATTTGAATTATCTGTTTTTAATATGGCTTACAGCGACTTCTCTTTACGAAAGGTAAAAGAGCAATTTGAGTTAACTCTGGTGGAAGGCGTGTGCTTTTTACCAGAGATTACGCCGTTGATGCCTTCTACTCCTTATTTGCAAGACGTTTTACAAGAAAGCTTACCGTTGGCAATTTCGATGGGTTCGGAGAAAGCTCGATCGGAGTTACTCATTAGCCCCGTTTTATTTGAGCTGCGTCGTCTGTTAGATCGCAAAATCAGCTTTTTTTCTGGAGAAGAGTTTACGGTAGATCAAGCCGCAGGGCTAAATGGCACCTGTGATTTTTTATTGAGTCGATCGCCCGAACAACTACTAATGGAAGCGCCGATCATGGTAATTGTCGAAGCAAAAAAAGATAGTATTAAAGGTGGTTGGGGTCAGTGCATTGCCGAGATGGTAGCAGCCCAACGTTTTAACGAAGGTGGCTCACAAGAGATCAATACCATCTATGGAACTGTGACAACTGGCAATATCTGGACTTTTTTGAAACTTGAAGGAAAACAAGTAACGATCGATCTCAATGATTATTTATTGCTACCTGTTGAACGTTTGCTGGGGATTTTGGCTTGGATGATGAAATGAGAATAAGAGAAAGAAGAATTTTTACAAAGAGTGAATGCTATGACTAAACTTGATAATGAAGAAAAAGAACTCATAATTAGTCACCGCAACAAGCAGGGAAGGCTCGTGCCAATGCAATTCGCTCACTCAAACCATTCAGCGGAATTTTTGCCTTATGACCTTGTTGTCACCCCTTGAGAGTTTGTGTAGAGTTGATGGAAACTTCAAAACAGACAAAAAATTCATAGATAGCATTGAATGACCATCACCCTCCAACACCTGTGCGACGAAAATATGTCCGATGCTGCTGCGCCTTCTTTGGGATGAGGAATCTAGCCACCGATTTGAGACATTGTGCGACTATAGCTACTTGTCACACTCCCAGATTCTCGCTCTTTGTAATTAATATCTTGCTTGAGCAATAGCAGTTGAGATACTTGCTCTTGTATTGTAGTTACACTTAACCCTTGTCTTAAAGAGGTCTTTAGATCAAGCTGGCCTGTTTCGTTCAACAGGCAAGGCCGTAGCCAACCATCGGCAGAAAGGCGCACCCGGTTACAGCGATCGCAGAAGCATTCTGACATTTGACTAATAAAACCCAAGGTTCCTTTAGCACCGGGAATCTGAAAAATATCAGCGGGACCATTTCCCTTAACTTGGGCAGATTCTAAACCCCACTGATCGCGGATCTGTCCTCGAATCGTTTCCGAATCAATCCAGCCCTTCTCTAAAAATAGAGCATCATTCCCGATCGGCATAAATTCAATAAATCTAATGTGCCAGTGGCGATCGATCGATAGCTCCGCCAGCTCCAAAACCTCGCCATCATTCACCCCTGGAATTACTACCACATTTAACTTCAGCGGATCGAAGCCCACTTGATGGGCTGTTTGAATACCGCACCATACTTTATCCCAAGTATCCTTGGTAGAACGACCAGTAATTTTGGCAAAGGTCGCTGGGTTGAGAGAATCTAGGCTGATATTAATCCGGCGCAGTCCGGCACTATATAAATCTGCCGCCATGTCGGCCAGTAACCAGCCATTGGTGGTCAGAGATAAATCTTGGGTGCTGGGCAGGCGGGCAATTTCGGCAATAAGGTTAACGATGTTCGATCGAATCAGCGGCTCGCCACCGGTTAACCGGAAATGCTTAAAGCCCACTGGCGCGAAAACATCTCGGACTAAAGTCAAAACCTCATCATTGCTCAATAGCTCTGGGTGGGGCTGGTACTGAATCTTTTCGCCCACTGGCATACAGTACTGACAACGAAAGTTGCAGCGATCGGTCAGACTGATACGGAGGTAGTCTACTTGGTTCATAATAGGCACTCTAACATTCTCAGCATCTGGGTTTCATTCCGCATTCTTTTCGGTGGTGCGATTATTGTGCTGTGTCACCCATTCTTGCACCACCAAAGTCAATAATCCCAGTAAGGCTAATAATAGCGCCGCCGCAAAAGCTGCTTGAGTTTGATATTGCTTATAGGCATCTTCCACATACAAAGACAGGGTTTGGGTTTTATGGGCGATGTTACCCGAAACCACCGATACCGCTCCAAACTCTCCCAGAGCACGAGCATTGGTGAGAATAATGCCATAAAGTAGACCCCAACGCAGATTGGGCAGGGTCACTCGCCAAAATATTTGCCACTCGTTAGCTCCCAAAGTCCGAGCTGCTTCTTCCTGCTCAGTGCCAATTTCTTCTAGAACAGGAATTACTTCTTTGGCGATAAAGGGCAAGGTGGTAAAAGCAGTGGCCAAAATCATTCCTGGCCAAGCAAAGATAATCTGAATACTGATCGCCTGAAAAAATCCCCCCAACCAGCCCCGATTTCCATAGAGCAAGACCATCATCAATCCCACGACTACCGGTGAGATCGAAAATGGCAGGTCTAATAATGTGATTAAAAACGTCCGCCCCGGAAACCGATGGCGGGCAATCACCCAGGCCGCAGAGAGGCCAAAGACGATGTTGATGGGTAACACTAATAGGGCGATCGCCAGAGTCAAACCCAGAGCATGTAAAAACTCCGGGTTGCTATAGGCCGTAGCTAAGCCCCCCAGACCGCCACTGAGAGCCTGGATGACTACGTTACTGGCTGGAATTAAAATAATCAGGGCTAAGTAGCCAATGGCGACCCCAATAATCCAACCCTGATAGCGAGAATTGCGTTGCATCTAAATATCTAACTCAGACATATCGAGTTTGGAGCCATAGGTTTCAATAAATTCCCGGCGGGGAGCTACTCGATCGCCCATGAGGATAGTAAAGATCCGATCGGCTTCGGCGGCATCTTGAATTTCGATTCGCTTCATCGATCGAGTTTCGGGGTTCATGGTGGTATCCCAAAGCTGTTGGGGCATCATTTCTCCTAGTCCTTTAAAACGCTGAATGGTGTAGTTAGCGTTGGCTGGGAAGGTGGCAATCTGAGTTTGTAGCTCTTTATCGCTGTAGCAATAGAAGTGGTTTTTACCCCGTTCTAGCTTATATAGCGGTGGACAAGCGATGTAGACAAATCCTTGATCGATTAAATCTCGCTGATAGCGATAAAAGAAGGTTAGCAGCAAGGTACGAATATGGGCACCGTCTACGTCTGCATCGGTCATCAGGCATACCCGGTGGTAGCGCAGGTTGGCGATGTTGAATTCTTCGCCTTTTACTCCGAGTCCTAAAGCGGCAATCAAAGATTGAACTTCGTTGTTTTTGTAAATTTTGGAGTCATCGGTTTTTTCGATGTTCAAGATTTTACCCCGCAGTGGCAAAATTGCTTGAGTCCGTCGATCGCGCCCTTGTTTGGCACTGTTATGAACAAATATGCCACTGGCTAACGCGAAGTTATGGGTATGAGGAACTTCAATGTCATAGACATCAAAGCATTCTTCCATTGACTCTACAGAGACAATTCGATGATTGTACCGAGATACAGCTTCTACCGCTTGCTCCGTGGAACCATCAAAGTATCTATCACAGAAAGTTTCAAACTTCAGCAATGACTTATCACGAGTATCCAAACGATATTGGTAGTAAGCATTAAGGTCGATCGAACCATTAGATTGTTCAATATCTTTCAGTGCCTTAATTGTCTTCTGATAATAAGTTTGGTGCAATGCTGCCTTTCTTTTCGCACGGAATTCAGGTGTCCACTGCTCTTGTGTTTTTTGCTTTCTCCAATTTTTTAAAGCAGGGTCATTCCATTGCTGTTGTGCAGCCAATGATCTTTCAGTGCGAGCTTCAGGATGTTGAATATAGTAAGTGCTAGTGCGCTCAGATTGTTTTTGGCGATTGCTTTCGTCTTGCCAATATTCCTGTTGAGCAAGATTGAGGCGATCAGAATTTTCTTTTCGATACTCAGGATTGAGATCATAGAACTCTTGCCATTTAGCACTCATGTAAGCTTTATATTCAGGATTTTGCCATTGAGCAACAGCATTATCTGAAAGAATTTGACGAGTTTGGGGCTGGGACATCCTTTCACTCATAGCCTTACGGAATTTTGAGCTACTATGGATTTGACGACACTTTTCGATCACTTCAGGACGATGAAGTGTTTTAGAAACATGGAGACGATGAAGAGCCAAATGGTCTTCTACGGTCATCCTTTGGAGATTAGTAGGATTATTGTTTAATTTATTGAAGTCAATATGATGGCAATGGGCACCTTCTGTATCCTCATAAGCTCCTTGCCAACGGTTATACCAATCAGACAACATGTGAGTAAATAACCAAGAATCTGATTTGGGATTCCAGACCATTTCATAACCATCAATAGTGATGTTTGGCTCTTGTTTATTAGAAAACTTCCGATACAGAGGCATCAAGGAGTCAGCAGAAGTCAACATTTCAGCAGGTTTATAACTGCCATCACGTAACATGAATCTATGATCCGGAGTACAAATAATTTGCTCTCCGTTGTCCAAAGTGACCTTAACTACCTGAGCTTGATGCTTAGTAATCCGAGGATGCAAGATTTTTTCGATGCCAACAGTACCATTGTCACGAATTGTGTAGCAGAAATGCTCTTGGCCAGCATTTTGCTCCTCGACGAGTTTTTTAAAGCTGATATTACGACCATCAGCCAATGAAACCAAAGTGTCACCATGAAAACAACCACCCGCAGAATCTCCTTCTACGATGAAGATTTCTGATTCGCTGGGGTCTTTGGAACTACAGTCGGCTAACTTACCGGGTAGAGGCGAAGATTCTAAAACTGACTTACGACGAACCAAATCTCGCGCTCTGCGGGCAGCTTCTGCGGCATTGAAAGCTTGCAGCGCCTTCTCTAAAATGGCATCAGCAATATGAGGGCGGAACTCCAAAAACTCGGTGAGAGTTTCGGAAACGATCGTCTCCACAATGCCGCGCACTTCGGAGTTGCCCAGCTTAGTCTTAGTTTGACCTTCAAACTCCGGGTTTGGCACCTTTACCGAGACGATCGCCGTCAGACCTTCCCGAATATTTTCTCCCCCCAAATTAGAATCGCCCTCTTTGAGCTTTTTACGCTTGCGCCCGATCGAGTTAATAGTCCGCGTCAATACGGCCTTCAGACCTTCTAAGTGAGTACCGCCTTCCTTGGTTTTAATATTGTTGGCAAAGCCTAACAAGTTGTCGGTGTAAGCATCCGAACACCATTGCAGCGCCACTTCTACCTGGACATTATTCTTAACACCCTGGACATAAATGATTTCTTCATGCAGAGGCTGTTTTTCTTCGTTGATGTGGCTGATATATTCTTTGATGCCACCTTCGTACAGGTAGGTTTCTTCCCGCAGGGTAAAGCCTTCGCCTGTGCGTCGATCGGCAAAAGAAATCTTAATACCAGCATTCAAATAGGCCAGCTCCCGAAAGCGAATGGCCAAAATATCGTAATCGAACTCAATACCATGGGTAAAAATGCTGGTGTCGGGCATGAACGTGACTGAAGTACCCGTGCGATCGGCCTTCTCGGTCGGCACTGTCAGCAAGCCACCCACAGGAATCCCTTTAGAAAACTTCTGGCTGTACATGTTTTGCTCACGCCAAACCTTCACCTCTAAGTCTGAAGAAAGAGCGTTTACTACCGAAACTCCTACCCCGTGCAAGCCGCCAGATACCGAGTAACCACCGTCCCCAAACTTGCCCCCAGCGTGTAACACGGTCAGCACCGTCTCTAGAGTAGACTTACCGGTTTGGGGGTGAGTCTCAGTAGGAATACCGCGTCCATCGTCTACTACGGTAATGGAACCATCATCATTGATCGAAGCTTCAATATTTTTGCAATATCCCGCCAGGGCTTCATCGATCGAGTTGTCCACAACCTCGTATACTAAGTGGTGCAGACCCAACGATGTGGTGTTACCAATGTACATTCCCGGTCGCACACGCACCGCTTCGAGTCCTTCTAGAACCCTAATTTGGCTACTGCCGTATTCACCGCTTTGTACATCAAAATCTTCGGACATGAGACTAACTCTCCAATAATGAACTTTCAGCCGTGTTAAATCAGCAAAAGGTAATATCTCACCAAAATTATATCACAGAAGGGTCACAGACGCATTTAGACTGCTTAGAGAATATTTTTAAATCTACATAGGAATCTAGATTTTGCTTTCCGCTCCTGCTCTGATTGTGATCTGCGGTGCTACCGCGACTGGTAAAACTGGGCTGGCAATTAAGCTGGCACAGCATTTGAACAGTGTGATCTTGAGTGCCGACTCTCGCCAGGTATACCAAAAGATGGATATTGCCACAGCGAAGCCCACGGCAGCCGAGCAGAGTGTAGTACCGCATTACTTTGTTAATACACATGAACCATCTGATATGCTCACTGTAGCAGAGTATCAGACCAATGTGCAAAATTCAATCCAGTCTTTCCATCAAAAAGGTATCTCGCCCCTGTTGGTGGGTGGCACTGGCCTATATATAAAGTCGATCGTGCGGGGTATGAAGATTCCTCGGGTGGCACCCCAGCCTTTGTTACGTCAGCAGTTGGAGGCGATCGATCAAGCAATCCTCCATGCCATGCTGCGCCAGGTTGATCCTGATACTAAGATTCACGGTAACGATCGCAATCGCACGCTGCGGGCACTAGAGGTTTTTTATGTAACTGGTCGATCGATCACCAGTCAGCAGGGCGAAGCACCTCCCGGTTATCGAATAATTCAAATCGGTCTAGATTGCCCTAATTTAGAACAGCGTATTCAGCAAAGAGCTAGCCAGATGATTGAGCTGGGTTGGGAGCAAGAAGTGCGCGATTTAATTGCTGAATATGGTTGGAATTTACCTAATTTAGA
>JAAFHZ010000124.1 GCA_013297675.1 Synechococcales cyanobacterium bin59.metabat.ball.084
CCCATTCCATACCTAGCTGGAATGTCGGCAGTAGATGCGTACTCTGCAGGAGTACCTGTCCAAACTTCTAAAGCTTTTAATGCAGCTCTTTGCCCTGGTGTTCTTTCATTCGCGGGGGTTTTAAATATTTTGTCAACGCTTCGATTTACTACATCAAGGTTGGTTGCAAAATTGTTGTTAGACGGGTCTGTAGATCTTCTAGATTCTTCGGATAGTTGACTGAGAGATCTTTTGATTCGTTGTGAATTTGGCATTTCAATTTACTTCTTAGAGTATATAAATTACTTACTGATTTCGCATCGTCTGAAAAAGAATGTAGCATTGTGGCAGTTATGCCTGTCAACCTTTATAACCACTTTGACCAAAGGACTCACCTATTTTGACAAACTTTCCATTAGAGTCTTTAGCAAGAATTAGGTAATGATAATACGCTTCATTATAGACTTCTAATGATCCTCTTTTGATGTGGAATTTGGCAACAACACATTTAGATGTAGAACATTTACCAAATAAATCTGAGAAGTAGTAAGTATTATCTAACTCTAGCCTCCAATTATTTTTTGAATCTAATGGATATTCATAATTATCAAGTACATCCTTATTTAGTTGTTCGGTAGGTGTCGTGCCAGACAAACATGAATGCGCTATTTTAGCAAAATCTTTAGAAGCAGTATTATTACGTAAAACTGTTTCCATTAAAAAGTTTTTACTGGTACAGTATGAAGTTATAGGCACCAACTGAGACTCTAGCAGAAATAACCCACTTAATAAACCAATAGATCCAAAACTTAGCCACTTTACATATTGTCTCATTGTTAAATACCTTTCAATAACTTAAAGAAATAAGAGCATTTGTCCTGATGGCATGTGTCTTCTCAATTAACATAATATATTTACCTTTCTTGAATTGAGTGTTTAGTTTAATTTTAGACCTGCTTACTATTTTACGGTAAAAAGCAGATTGCTAGTTACTAATTCTTTAGCAAATTCTACACAGACTTCTCTACGGGTCTTGCCACGCTTGGGAATAAAATTATCAAGAGCAAGAATTCTTGCTTCTATATCATCTCCGAGGATTTATGAATAGGGAAGAACAAACTGACTAATAATTAAAAAAGGAAATCCATTGATCGATCGCAATCAAAATCAATGGATAGTTTAAATTAATTACGCCGCTTAATGGGTTGATAGCGCTCATGGCCTCGACTCCAATGGCGGGGAGGATTCATAAACTTAGACAAAAACTTGTAAGGTTTTTTTCCAGTTAATACCGTCCAGCTCACACAGCCCCACACAATCAGTCCTACAGTCCACTGCCAATCTAAAACAAAAATACTGCGGGTGAAAATCAACACTACTAGACAGATTCCACCCCAAGGCAAGATTAAATCGGCAGGGATCGGTCCCAGGCTGGGGCGGGAACCCAGCATTTGGTTAATCTGACGGAACTTAGACATGAATTAACCACCAACAGGAGGAACGGCACCAGTAGAACCAGTAATTGCCCCAACCAAAATGTCACCTAAGGTGCCAGCTAGCACTACAAAGAAAGGAGTCTTAGCTAAATCTTTCCATTCTTCGCCCTGACGCACGGCTTGGAACACTTGTACAATGCCAAACAATACATACATCACAAACAGCAACCGCAAAGTATTCATTACCAAGTCCACAACAGGGCCGACGTTACCACTGTTTTCAAAATTCTTTTTCACAAAAGTCTGAGCATTCTGGAAAAACTGGGCGTGGGAGGGTTCGACAAAAGAAAGAGCTAAAACAACTCCTGCTAACAGACCCAGTGTGACACCTGTGAACATTACTACATTTAGCCGGTAGCGTTGGAAGAACTCTCGGGATTGATTTTGAGCTTTCCAGATTGCTACGGGGTTAGCGTAGATACAGCTAGCAAAAAACATCAAAGCTAAAAAACTGTTGCCACTAAATAGACTAACGATCGCACTGATGATATATACAACAGACATTACTCGATTTTGAAGCAGAGACTGGAGCTGAATTGAAAGCTTGGAGGCCAATCGTTTGGAAGAAGATCTAGACATATTCTTATTGTTTGTAACTAGGGAAATAATCGCAGGTAATAGCGTAGCATTGCACTTCATAATTAAGTCTGGGCAATCAAAGCAGCTACTGAATGCCAAGTCTTTGCATGAGTCAATACCGCAATAATAGCTACTGCTTTTGTTGATGGCTAGATGTGATCCTTTTCTCCGGTAAAAAGGCTGAATATCGAAATATTTTGTTTGATTTCATAGTTTTGGCTAATGCCGCGTCAAAAGAGGCCAATAGATTGAGCTGCTGGTGAATTGTTTCATCAAAACGCCGCTGAAGCAGCTTAGCTAACTGAAGAATTGCCAATATCCTCTGGCTCGTGTTACTTTGGATGTGGCTTTTGCACCTTTCAGTTCATGCAGTTCATATTGAGCAGCCACACACAGTTTTTTTCGCCCCAATGCCGTGTTGCCATTGAGGGATTGCCGCAGCGACGAACATAAGGTCGCAGTCGGCAGATGTTTTTCAGGCTTTTCCGAATTATCTGGGCTGCGATCACCGGAGGTGCAAGTTAAGCTATCACCTCACTTAGTTTGCTACAGCTCCAGCCGTCTAATGGCGCATTGATTTCATTCAGCACAAAATAACAAATAACGGAGTAAGACATTGATCCCTACTTTAATTCAACAACTGTACATGTCCCCTGAAGCCTCGGACTCTGCACCTTTTAGTAAAGAAGAATTCGATCGGCAGGTGATGACCACCTATGGCCGGTTTGATCTGGCTTTAGTGAAAGGTTCTGGCTGCCAAGTCTGGGACGATCAAGGCAAAGAATACCTAGATTTCGTGGCCGGAATTGCCACCTGTACCCTGGGGCACGCCCATCCCGCCATGGTGATGGCCGCCACCCAGCAAATGCAGCAGCTCACCCATGTTTCTAACCTCTATTACATCCCCGTGCAGGGCGCACTCGCCAAATGGTTAGTCGCACATTCCTGTGCCGATCGGGTGTTTTTTTGTAACTCAGGAGCCGAAGCCAACGAAGGAGCCATTAAACTAGCCCGCAAATATGGTCACACCAAGCTAGGAATCAGCGACCCGGTAATTATCACTGCCGCAGCTAGCTTCCATGGCCGGACGATGGCCACTGTCACTGCCACCGGTCAACCTAAGTATCAAAAGCACTTCAGTCCCTTAGTCCCCGGATTCCACTACGTCCCTTACAACGACCTAGAGGCGCTAAAAACCGCTTTGGCCGAGCTATCAGGCAAAGTCGCCGCCATTATGCTAGAGCCTTTACAGGGTGAAGGCGGCGTGAATCCGGGGCAAAAGGAATACTTCCAGCAGGTGCGGCAGCTCTGCGATCAGCATCAAATTCTGTTGATACTAGATGAAGTGCAAACTGGCATGGCCAGAACTGGCAAATATTGGGGCTACGAAAATTTGGGTATTGAGCCAGATGTATTCACCAGCGCCAAAGGCTTGGGTGGTGGAGTGCCGATCGGTGCCCTGCTCTGCAAAGAATCTTGTAATGTCTTCCAACCCGGCGATCACGCCAGCACCTTTGGCGGCAACCCTTTTGCTTGCGCAGTGGCCTTAAGCGTTTGTCAGACCGTCGAATCAGAAAATCTGCTGGCCAATGCCGCTATTCAGGGCGATCGGTTACGCACAGGACTGCAAGCCCTGGTAGCTAAGTATCCTGAACATTTGCTGGAAGTACGGGGCTGGGGACTGATTGATGGTTTGGAGCTGCAAGCTGGCAGTTCGATCGCCGCTGGAGATGTGGTGAAAGCAGCCATGGCTCAGGGTTTACTCTTGGTGCCAGCAGGCCCTAAAGTGGTGCGGTTTGTGCCGCCTTTGATTGTGACCGCCGAGGAAATCGATCGGGCTTTATTACTAGTAGATACTGCCTTGACCAGGCTTACTCACAGCTAACAACATAGACCTAGTAACAGTTGTGTTAATCTGTATCTATGCTGAAGCTTCGCCATTCTTAATGGATTACTTGTTTATTCAGTAATCCATTGATACCCAACAACCACTAACCCGCCATGTCAGACTCTTCTCCTTTGCCCGTGGGGACGATCCTTGAAAACAACTACAAAATTATTAGTGAGTTGGGTCAAGGTGGCTTTGCCCGCACTTATTTAGCTGCTAACCTGCGGCGTTTTAACGAAAACTGCGTATTGAAGCAGTTTGCGCCCCAGATGGGAGCTAATTTGGTGAAGGCCAGCGAGTTGTTTGAGCGAGAAGCAAACGTGATGTACAACCTCAATCACGATCAAATTCCTCGCTTTCGGGAGCAGTTCAAAGCCCGCACCACTGCGGGTGAGTTTTTGTTTATTGTTCAAGATTATGTAGATGGCGATAATTATGCTGAAATGATTGATCGGCGGGGTAAATTATTTTCAGAAAAAGAAGCCTGCGAATTTTTGCAGCAAATTTTACCGGTATTGGACTATATCCATTCTTTGGATGTAATTCATCGCGATATTTCTCCTGATAATATTATTTGTCGTAAAGCTGATGGTAAGCCAGTTTTGATTGATTTTGGGGCAGTCCGTGAAGCTGCCGTCAAATATAGTCAAGCCTCGGCTACCGTAATTGGTAAAGTCGGCTATGCCCCCGAAGAACAAATGCGGCGTGGTCAAGTATCACCCAGTAGTGATCTATATGCGTTAGCAGCCACTACTCTAACTTTGTTAACCGGCGAACAGCCCGAGAAACTATTCAACACCAAGCTAGCTACTTGGGACTGGAGCAGGCACATTAAGCTGAGTGGCAGTATGCACAAGCTGCTGAACAAAATGTTGTCCTATCGCCCAGATAAACGCTATCCTTCAGCCGCAGCGGTGCTGGCGGCACTGCCAAATGCGAAGCATCTGAGCAAACAATCAATGCCTACGGCAATGGGAGCGAGGAATAAGACTAACAACTTGCTGTCTAAAATGAAGACTATGGTAGTTTCGCCTCGGGGTAGTAGCAGGGTAAAAACCACTCGACCACCAACTGCTGCTCCTGAATGGAAAAAGCCAGCTCGGGGAGCATTCAAGTTTTTTACGGTGCTGTTTTTAGGAGTTTGGGGGGCAACTGCGGGTTGGCAGTGGGGTGTTACCCAATGGAAAGCAGCAACTGATTCATTTAACCCCAATAAAATAGTTAATGATGCCTTGGCTCAATCGCCATTAAAATCTTGGACAGATGCTTTGCCGAAGTCTTGGGGTTCGGTGCAATCGGTAACTGATGCGGTGGCTAGTGTGTTGCCTAATGGTGCCATAGATGATCAGAAAATTTTAAATAAACGGGTGGCTGTGCAGAAAAAACTGCGAGATACCGGAAAATCTACCGATAAATTTTACAAGAAGGTCGATCGAGCGTTTTACGCCAAACATCCAGAGTTGAATAGACGGGAGCTAAGACCGATCGCTGAGGATAGCAAGTTGCGCTATGAATGGTGGTCTTTGGCTGAGCAAATGTTGAATTAAAGAGCATCGAGCACCTGAGATAGAGCCATGGCTGTCCAGTCAACGTCGGCGGCGGTGGTTTGGTGGCCGAGGGTAAGGCGAATGCCGCTGGCGGCGGTGGTTTCGTTGTATCCCATGGCCAATAAAATCGGACTGGGAGCATTTTTGCCGCTGTGGCAGGCAGAGCCAGCGCCGATGCCGATACCAGCGAGATTCATAGCACGCACGATCGACCGGCCAGAATATTTGGTGGTAAAGCTCAGATGATGGGGCAATCGCTGGGTCGGATGACCGCTGAGTTGCAGATCTGGACGGTGTTGGAGCAGATTTAGCAATCGATCGCGGAGTTGCTGCAAGCGAGGAATTTCTACCGACAGCTCAGATTTTGCTAGTTGGGCTGCTATCCCAAACCCGGCAATTTGGGCTGTGGCTGGGGTGCCCGATCGCAGTCCATTTTCTTGACCACCACCGCGCAACCAGGGCAAAAGCTGCAATCCACTCACATATAAAGCCCCGACTCCAGCGCCGCCGTAGAGCTTGTGAGCAGACATCGAAAGCAAATTAACTCCTAAGTTGGGGGCATCGATCGCCACTCTGCCTGCTGCTTGCACGGCATCGGTATGAAAAGGCACCTGAGCTTGCCGACAGATCGCGGCTAGCTCGGCGATCGGCTGGATTGTTCCCACTTCGCTCTGACCATAGATTACGGATACTAAAACCGTGTTGGGCTGCAAAGCTGCTGCTAAATCTTGAGGATTAATCATGCCCAGCTTATCTACTGGCAGCAATGTAACCTGCCACCCCTGTTTTTGTAGCCACATGGCGGGCTGGGTGATCGCGGCATGTTCCGCGCTAGAAATAATTAAATGTTGCGGGGTATCGTACTGTTGAGCAATTCCCATCACCGCCAAATTGTTGGCTTCGGTGCCACTGGCGGTAAAAATGATGTCTTGAGGCTGTGCCCCAATAAGAGCGGCAACTTGAGCACGAGCTGTTTCTAAGACAACAGCACCTCTTTCACCCCATTGATGCAAGCTGCTGGGGTTGCCCCACTGTTCAGCCAAAACTGCCTGAATAACATCGATCGCCTCTGGACGAGTGGGAGTGGTGGCGCTGTAATCTAAATAAATCTGCATGTAGCACTAACCAGAGATCTCCCTCATTATCTAGCTCTGGTCGCTAAACAGCAAATCTTTGACTCAGTAAAAATTCAGCGATCGGCAGATCCATGGGAGTTGTCACTTTTAAATTACTCTCTTCTCCCATCACAATTTTCACCGGCAAGCCACAGCGTTCAAACAGTGCCGCATCATCAGTGACTTCCCAATTTAACTCTCGCCCCCGATCGTGACAGTCTTTTAAAAGCTGGGTAAGAAACCCTTGGGGAGTTTGGGCAGCCCAGAGATTAGCTCGATCGGGCGTATTTGTAACTGTCTTGTGGTGATCGACAATTTTAATGGTGTCTTTGACTGGTATCGCCGCCACCAAGCCATCACAGTCTTGCAAAGCCGCTGCACAGCGATCGAACAAGTCGGGCTGAGCCAAGCAACGAGCACCATCGTGAATTAACACATGGCTAGCATGGAGAGGCAAAGCTTGCAGCCCGTTATATACCGATTCTTGACGACTGGCTCCGCCGGTAACGATCTCGATGTGCTTGCTGAGATTGAGCTGGCTCAGCAAATTTACAATAAAATCTCGATCGGCGGGCTGGGCAATAATCCCAATCCAATCGATCGCACTAGCTGCCTCAGCAGCCAATAAAGTCCAGGCTAAAATTGGCTTGCCCAAAACAGTCAACAGCAGCTTATTGCGATCGCTGCCCATTCTTTTGCCCATTCCGGCTGCTGGAATTAGTAGGTGCATGTTACTTGTTACTCAGTGGCCGCTGTAGCGTTCACCGTCATCAGTTTGACCGCAGGCTTCACCGGGCGCTTCTCTTCTTTTTTCTCAAAGACAATTTCGCAGCTCCAATCTACCTCAGACCAGCGATAGATTTGCTCCGAACTGCCTTCATCAGCCTGAAGGTTAAGTAGACTGTTGCGATCGGTCTCTAAAAACTCGCCGGTATCCACATCCATCAACACGGTGTTGAGGAGCTTAAAGTGCTGTTTGACCTTGACTTTGCGACCATCGGTGATGCTGTAGACTTTACCTTCGTAAAACTTCTGGACGTAGCCGCCTTCCCGCGCCCATTGGTTAGCACTACCGGTTTTTACCCACTGCTTGGTGCCGTTAGCAAAATACACAACCACCAGTCTGGGTTGTTCTAAACTTTTCTGTTCGCCCATGGAAATATCTCGGAAACTTGTCTCTATATTACCTCAATGATTGCGAACCTATATAGGCAGGACTACTCAACTATTTTGGGCTGTTCTAACTGCCACTGTGCCGGCTGGTCTGATAAAATTGGCGGAAGTCTTGAGGGTTTAAAATAGTGCTTGCAGCAGTTCTCCATGGTCGCGAAGATCTCCGCCTTACCGAAGTAGATGAACCCACCGCCGCTGAGGGGGAAGTGATTATTAAGGTGGGGGCGGCGACCACTTGTGGCACAGATTTAAAGGTGTGGCGCAGAGGTGGTCACGCCAAGATGCTGAAGCCACCGACAATGTTTGGTCATGAGGGGGCGGGAGTGATTGCGGCGATCGGCAGTGGAGTCACCGGCTGGCAGGTGGGCGATCGGGTAGTGGCCAATAATTCGGCTCCCTGTGGCCAGTGTTTTTTCTGTGAGCGGCAAGAGTTTTCCCTTTGCCCCAATTTGACTTGGAATAATGGCACTTTTGCGGAGTATCTCAAAATTCCTGCCCCAATTGTCCAGCACAACATGCTGCACATTCCTGTGGGGGTGCCAGATGAATTGGCGGCAATGACAGAGCCTTTAGCCTGTGTGCTGCACGGGGTGGCTAGGAGTAATGCCAAGTCGATCGATAGAGTGGTGGTGATCGGAGATGGGGCGATCGGCTTGATGTTTGTAGCCGTGCTGGCACAGCGCTGTGCAGAAGTCTGGTTATTTGGGGGCAATGCCGATCGATTGAAGGTCGGTGAAAAGCTGGGAGCGCAGCGCGTGTGGAATTATCACGAAATTACTGATATTCCTAGTACGGTCAAAGGTCTGACCAACGGCTGGGGAGCAGATATTGTAATTGAGGCTACGGGGGTGCCCACTGTGTGGGAGGCGGCGATCGCCTCTGGCCGTCCTGGTTCTACCATCAATTTATTTGGTGGTTGCCCCAAGGAAACAACAGTCACGGTACAAACCGAGCAGTTGCATTACAGTGAGCTAACTCTGAAGGGCGTATTTCACAATACTCCTCTGTATGTGCGGGAAGCTCTGGAGCTGATTTCTCAAAAATCTGTGGATTGGAATTTGCTAGTAAGCGATCGTCGCCCTCTAAAAGATCTTGGTCAAGCCTTTGATGATATGCTGCACCGCCGGGTGATCAAGGTTGCCATGCAACCATAAAAGCTATAATTTTGTGAAATATCATTATTGGGAGAGTCAAAAGCATGTCAACTCTTGAACAAATTGAAGCAGCCATTCTCACGCTGCCCTCTAATGACTTTCAGCAACTTCGCAAGTGGTTTGCGGATTTAGATTATCAGCTTTGGGATGAGCAATTAGAGCAAGATATTGTAGATGGCAAGCTGGAAGCTTTGGCTGAAGAGGCTATCTCTGATTTTAAAGCAGGTTATTGGGTTCTGGATTGGAACTCACGCAGAATATGACAAGCTGATCGATAAACTCTGATTCGATCAATTTCGCTTTATTGCTTTGTCACAGACATTTAATGTTATCAAGGTTTTATGAAAAAAAACAGCAGAAATCACCAACGTAGGGGCAGGTTTATCCATAAATCAGGTTGCAAACCCACAATCAAAAAATAAAAACCTGCCCTGCGTTGAATTCCATTGATCATCGATCAGTCTATATTTTATTGGTTCCGTCCCTTTTGCGATCGATTAAACGATAACTTCTTTGGGGGATATGATGCGATCGATTCTGGCTGGGGTGGGCGGGTTTTTGTTTGATGTTTATAGATGAGAACAAAGTGGGCGGGTAAACCCGCCCCTACGTTGGTTTTGGTGGGTCTACACGCCCACTTTGGCCATGGCTGTTTTGATCAATTGGAAAAAATATGGTTCTTTGACACTGACTTCTTTTGTTTTTTGGGCGGAGATTGCCAATATTGCTGTTTTTTGGCCTTTGATGGCCGTCAGGGTGTGGCCGCTGTTATTCCAGATTTTCAAGGCTTGGCCATCGGCTGCTAGTTCGCACTGATATTCTCGTTCCTGAAAGCTAAAGCTACAGGGGGCTGCTGTTTGTGAATGATCCATGGCAAGACTGACTGCACGAGCGCTGACCAATTCGATTTCGATGTTGCTTTGGCCATTCCATTTGTTTTCGCGGAGCTTGTAGGCAATATCTAGCCGATCGGGCAAAGGATAATATTCTGCCCATCTCCAGCCCACGCCTTTGATGCCTTTAGGGAAAGCAGGACTATCTATTGTTACTTTTAAATGGCTTTCGTCTTTGCCAATGATGCGCTGCTCCGCAATCCGCACATTAGATGACCAAAATACTGGCTCGGGGTTGCCCATACCGCAGGGTTGCACTGCATCAATTTGTTCATAGGTGTAGCGATCGATCTCACTTAATTCGGCTTGCACATCGACTTTTACTAAGGTCTTTAAATGTTCTGGCTCTAGGCATTTATGGGCAAAAGTGCGCATCCGCTGCTGTAACTCCGGCAAGTTGTCGCTATCCATCGAAAAACCACCGGCGGCGGGATGTCCACCATACTTCAGCAATAAATCATGGCAAAATTCTAACGATGCAAAAATGTTGAATTCTGGGATGCTTCGCGCTGAACCGCGAATATGCTGTGCGTTTTCATAAGTGCCAATAAATACCGGCACTCCATAGCGCTCAACTAAGCGCGAAGCTACAATACCAATTACTCCATGGTGCCAGCCTTCGGCAACCACTACTAAAACTCGATCGAGCAAGTATTGCCGATCCATGGCTTCCACGATGTCGATCGCTTCTTCTTCAATTTGGGCGCAGAGTTCTTGGCGCTGGCGATTGGTGGCCTCGCATTCTTGGGCCCGCTCTTGGGCAACCTCAGGATCTGTAGTGGTTAATAGTTCAATAACTGTTTGGGGATCGCCAATGCGACCGATCGCGTTGATTCTAGGGCCGAGTTTAAAACCGATATCTTCTGGCTTCATTTGCTTATTGTCCCCGGCACCAGAGGCGGTGATCAGGGCTTGAACTCCCAGGATTTGAGATTTGGCTAAGAGTTTGAGTCCTTGCCTCACCAAAGTACGGTTAATACCAGTGAGGGCGGCAAGGTCGGCGATCGTCCCCAGGGTAAACAGCTCTAGCATCTGCGGGGCAAGGCTGGCGGTTCTGTCGCTATCAATGCGTTCGATTAGTTCGATCGCCAGTAAATAAGCAACTCCAACTCCGGCAATACTGTAGTAAACCGAGTCGGTGGGAATCAGTTTAGGATTTAAGATGGCATGGGCGGGCGGTAGCTTGGGTGGCAGATCGTGGTGATCGGTGATGATTACTTTTAAGCCCAGGTTGACGGCGTGTTCGATCGCCTCATAAGCCGAGATCCCGTTATCCACAGTCATCACTAGCTCGATGCCGTCAGCGTGAAATTTTTCGACAATTCTTTTGTTGATGCCATAGCCATCGCTCATGCGGCTAGGAATTTCGTAGTGAACGTTGCCACCCAGTTCTCGCAGGGCACGGATCAGCAGGGCGGTGCTGGTCATGCCGTCGGCATCGTAGTCGCCGCAGATAGCAATTTTGGAGCCTTGGGCAATCGCGGTTTCCAATAAATCTACGCTGGTTTTTAGATCCCGGAAATCGATTGTAGGTGAGGGCAAGTCTTGGCCGCGCCCGTGGACGTAGTGTTCTACCTGGGCTGCTGAAGAGATGCCCCGATTGATTAGAACTTGGGCAATTAGTAAAGAGGTAGGGTGATCGGGAATGATTTCGATCGATCGAGCCAAATCCATGGCGGTATCGAGATCGGTGGGGGCAATTTGCCAGCGATGGGAAGGCAGGGTGGCAGACATGGAACTTAGGGCGATTCGTACCTGACTATCATCGGATATTTGGGGGATTTTGCCCCATGAATTTACCAAATCTTTGCTAAATTCAACACAAATCCCGGTAGGACGTTTTCACCACTGACAGTACTGGGTGATTGTAAGATTTCTATGGATCGATCGATGCGATAAATTTCCACCTGCTGATCTTGAGGATTGACCAACCACCCTAGCCGGACACCATTGGCTATGTATTCTCGCATCTTTGCCTGTAGCTCTGTCAGGCTATCAGTTACAGAGCGCAGCTCAATCACAAAATCCGGGGCGATCGGCGGAAACTTTTCTTGTTGTTCTGGTGTTAAAGCGTTCCAGCGTGAAATTTCCACCCAAGCGGCATCTGGTGATCTTTGGCTGCCGAGAGGTAGTTTAAAAATAGTAGAAGAGCTGAAAGTTTCTCCTAATTCTGTATTTTCATTCCAAACACATAGCTGTGAACCCAACTTTAATTCACGTTTACCGCTACCGCCTCCTACTGGTGACATAACAATTAAAACTCCCTGATCTGTTAACTCTAATGGTTGCTCTGGATTAGTCACACAGAGCTGATAAAACTGTTCATCGGTCAGTTTAAGAGTGCTGATATCCACTGGTAAAGAATCAACACCATGAGCACGAATAATGGTCATAGAACCTCCAGAGGAAAATAAACTCTGAGAATTACCAAAACTTTTGGTCTAGCAAAATCATAGAGCATTGGCACAAATCATAAAAGGATCTGGTCTAGAAAGCCATATTGCCAAGATGAAGTATGGTTTTTGATTTTTGGCGGATAGATGGGTAGTTTAAGGATGAGAGGTTTTCTTTTACTTCTCCAGCAGAATTACCTAGAGCTTATTTTTATGACATCTCTAAACTTCTCCCAGTCTTTACCCCATTGCCAAAACTTGCAAGCGCAGGTCGATCAAGTGCTGAATTTATTGCAGCAAGAGCAAAATTTGCGCAGTCAAATTGACACCACTGCCGCCCGATCGGCCTTAAAAAAAGCCATTGCCCCAACTTTTGAAATTGTGTTTGCTGGAGCCTTCAGCGCCGGGAAATCGATGTTGATCAATGCGTTGTTAGAACGAGAGCTGCTATACAGCGCCGAAGGACACGCCACTGGGACAGAGTGCCAGATTGCCTATTCTACTCCTGAGCAAGAAAGAGTAGTTTTAACTTTTTTGTCAGTAGACGAAGTTCAGAGTCAGGTACAAGCCTTGGGGCAAAAATTGGGTCTAGAAAATCAGCAGGCAGCTTTGATTTTGCAAGATTTAGCGCTGTTGAGTAGTTTGATCGATCGATGTATAGCGATTATTCAACAAGAAGGCGGCGAGAGTAAGTCAGATAAAGCCAAGCAAGCATCGGCGCTGAAATTGCTGCTCCAAGGCTTCCGCGACAACCAAAAATATCTCGACAAAACCAGCAATCGCACTCTTTCGATGGAGCAGTTCGATTGTAAAAACCTCCAGGAAGCCGCCAGCTACGCCCGTCGGGGTAGCAATAGCTCTGTGTTGCGCAAGGTAGAATATTATTGTCATCACCCCTTGCTGCAAGATGGCAATGTTTTGATCGATACTCCAGGGATTGATGCCCCGGTAAAACGCGATGCCGAGTTGACCTACACCAAAATCGAAAATCCCGATACTTCCGCAGTAGTCTGTGTGCTCAAGCCCGCTGCGGCTGGTGATATGACTAGCGAAGAAACCGAAATGCTAGAGCGGATCAAAGTGAATCCGGGGGTGCGCGATCGAGTTTTCTACATCTTCAATCGCATCGACGAAACTTGGTATAACTCCCAACTCCGTCAGCGCCTCGATAACCTGATTGGCGAGCAGTTCCACGATACCAGCCGCGTTTATAAAACCAGTGGCCTGTTGGGTTTTTGGGGTAGCCAGTTGCGTCACACCGATGCCAGCGAAAAATTTGGCCTCAATTCTTTCTTTGCGGCAGGGGTAAACTCCGATGTGCAAGAAACACCGCAGTTTGTAAATGAATTTAATCGCTATTGTTCTAGCTCTGGCAAGTTGCCGATCGATAAGTTCCGGGTCG
>JAAFHZ010000125.1 GCA_013297675.1 Synechococcales cyanobacterium bin59.metabat.ball.084
AGGGTTGTAGGACTAGAAACTGTTGACATAGAGAAACTTCCTTCAAATACTCTTAACAATCCTATTTGAGCATATTTTCTATTCTTCCGCACTCATTTGTTACAAAATGTGTGCGGTTGCCCTATGCTAATTGCTGTCCAGCTTGATTCACCGTCCGTTGTAGCCACTGTTCTACTTTACTTGCAGGGCTAGCGCCCGAGGAAACCTCGGGCGAAACCCTTTTAGCACTACTATCAGTTGAGCCATAGCTCAAAATCTCTCCGGCAAACCCAATCTGTTCAGTCATCGCTGCCAATTGAGCCTCTCTTTGTCGTTGTAATCGATCGCGAATTCCGCCCTCATAACCCTGAGTCGAAGGATCATAGAAAACCTTACCCTGCAACGCCGTCGGCAAATATTGCTGCGCCACCCAATGATCGCGATAGGCGTGGGGATAGTTATAGCCCACCCCATGACCAAAGCCTTTTTGATCACGATTGTTATCTTTGAGTGGATTAGGAATCTCAAATTCTCGTTCTTTTTCCACCGCTGCCAAAGCATCAAAATAGCCCAGTACTCTATTAGACTTCGGAGCAGTTGCCAGATACAGGGCTGCTTGTGCTAGAGGATATTGACCTTCTGGCATTCCAATGCGATCGAACGCCTGGGCGCAAGCATTCACCACTACAACTGCCTGCGGATCGGCCAAGCCCACATCTTCCCCCGCCAAAATCAACATCCGCCGTAAAATAAATCGGGGGTCTTCACCGGCATAGACCATCCTAGCTAGCCAATAGAGTGCTGCATCGGGGTCAGAACCGCGCAGGCTTTTGATAAATGCGCTGATCGTATCAAAGTGGGCATCGCCTTCTTTATCGTACAGTACGGCTCTTTGTTGAATTGAGGCTTCGGCGATCGACAAATCAATTTTAATCACTCCAGCATCATCTGGTTCAGTGGTTTCCACTGCTAGTTCCAGGGCGTTCAACACCGTGCGGGCATCGCCGTTAGCAATGTTTGTCCAGTGGTCAGCGGCTTCAGCGGTTAGCTCGATCGATTTATCACCATAGCCCCGCTGGGAATCGGCGATCGCTTGCTCTAAGACTTGGTGTAAATGAATAGCGGTGAGGGGTTTCAGTTGAAACAGGCGCGATCGACTAACTAAGGCTTTGTTTACTTCAAAATAGGGATTCTCGGTAGTGGCTCCAATGAGCGTCAGGGTGCCATTTTCCACCCAAGGCAGTAGGGCATCTTGTTGCGATTTATTAAAGCGATGAACCTCGTCTATAAATAGAATAGTACGCTGGCCATATTGTCCCCGCAGGGTTTTAGCGGTTTCTACTGCTTCCCGAATATCTTTGACTCCAGCCAGGACGGCATTAATGGCAATGAATTTGGCTTTGGTGGTGTTGGCGATAATTTGAGCAAGAGTGGTTTTGCCGGTGCCGGGAGCGCCATAAAAGATGATGGAGCTGAGCTGATCGGCTTGGATGGCGCGACGCAGCAATCTACCAGGGCCAACGATTTCTTCTTGACCCACAAATTCGGTGAGCGATCGAGGACGCATTCTGGCCGCTAAGGGGGCATCTCGATCGCGCAATTGCTGATATTGACGTTCAAATAGATCCATATCACACCAAAACCCAAGAACCATCTCAAGTCTATAATATCCCGTCGTTAAACACGGCTTATGGTGTAATTACGCGGAAACCTCAACAGTGAATCATAGTTATGGTCTACGTTACGTCTCAGACTCACTGGTAAACCTAGCAATTACCTTATTTACACCAACCAAATCATCGCTAGTAGTAATCGGCAATAGCTCTTGCATGTAGGGTCGGTAACGAAATAGCTGATAGCCCAAATTGCTCAAGAAATCGGCTACTTCTACATTAGGTTCGTTATTAAACAAATTGTGATAGAAGATTTGTGGATGGAAAGCCTCGATCGACTCTTGACAACCTTTTAACACTTGCAACTCGTGCCCCACTGCGGTCACTTTCAATATATCTAACTTAGTAACTTTAGCCTGCTGAATAAAAGTATCTAGCTTAAAAGCCGTGACGAGTTCAGTTTCACCCTGCCAATCATTAGCTTCTACCCCCACTCCCAGCATCTGGTGATACTCTGAAGGTGACTGCAAATACAAAGTCGTTTTACCCAAGTTGTCACTGGCTGCTCCCGCAAAAACTTGTACCCAACTATAGTTATTCAGCTTAGCACTTTCTTTGAGGCAAGCAACATGAAAACTACTGGGTTCGATCGCCATTACCCGCCCCGTTGAACCGACCCGTTGCGCCGCACTAAATGTAAACACCCCCGAATGAGCACCCACATCAATCACCGTCATACCGGGCTGCATCTGCTGTCGCCACAATTCAATTTCGCCCTCATACCAATCTCCATCGGCTAGCAGAGTGCGAGTGGTGAGACTGTTAAAACTGGGTTCGACTGCCAGCACGCATTCCTGATCAAAAGCCGCATAGGTAAACTGTTTATCTGCACATTCTGTCCACAGCCAAGGCCGCCGATCGGCTCTTTGTCTGCCATAATCTTTGGCGGCCTTTAACCAATAATCACTAGCTTTGATCCGGTCTTGCTCCAAATAAGCCAAATACAAAGCATGAAGCGCCGTTGCTGCATCCGGGACAATTTCTTGCGCTCGGTGTAAATACAACAAGCCCTCTAGCTCCTGCATCCCCAAAGAATGAATGCCCAGTTTCAGGTTGCCAGTGTAGGCATGGGGAGATAACTGTGCCAGCAAATGCATTAGACGCAGAGCTTGGGGATTGGTGATGGCATGACTGCGACACAAAGCTTCAGCTAAAAGGTATAGCGCTTGATAATAGCCGTTATCAGCGCTCAAAATCTCAATTAAATATTCTGCGTGAGCCTCTTTTTGGGGCATCGCGCCCAAAGTTTTGGAATGAGTTGGCAAGTAAATAATGCCTTGGGGGACTTCTCGATCGGTATAAGCATCTTGAAAAGTATCGATCAAACAATCAAAAGATAGCTCTTCGGCATTGGTCATATCGCCCATGCTGGCGTAGAGCAGCGCCAAATGTGCATGACACAGAGGATAATCACCTAACTCCACGCCGCTATGCAGGGCGTTGAAAGCCATTTCTACATACAAGCCTCGGGTCAAGCTATGGTCACTATTTTCGGCTTCTACTAGGGCTGCCACCGCCAAATTATTCCATTCCCAGGCCGATTTAGGATCTTGCCAATTGCATTGGTCTAGCTGGCGCTCCAACTTTCTAAAAGCCTGCCGATCGAGATTAGGAGCTTGCTGTTGGAGGTAAGTGAAATAAACTTGGCGAGGGTTAAAATCTGTCATGCTGTTACTGGCTAAGTCTGGGCTATATCGGAGGCAATCAATGCACAGCAATCTGCCACTGGTGTACCAGCTTTTAAAGCCAGCACCAAAGCATCAAAGCTCGATCGATGAATTTCTATTTGATTCTTTGCTTGCACCAAAGCGGCATTTTCGGCGCGGCTAAGACCACCGGCATTACAGCCAGCTAGAGTTAACATACCCCGCAGCTTTTGTCGATCGTCACCGCCACCCTGACTGTTATTGTAAACCAACTGCTCAGCAGCGACCCCCGCCATCCAGACCATACAGTATCGGTCTAATAGCTGAGCAGAAATTTGTGCTGGCGGTGGCTCGAAGGCTACGCCCCCCTGACCTACTTGCCCCTGTTTCCAGGCTTCCCAGGCACTAAGAGAATAGCTAGTAACTGGAATTCCCCAAATTTGAGCCAGCAAAAAATGGCCTGCTTCGTGGTAAATGATCCGATCGACATATTCTGGATCGCGACGGGCGATGGTATCTATTACCAAACCAGCCACTCGACTTTGTAAGAAAAAATTATCTAGACTAGTACCCACTAACAACCCAAATATCAGCAAGCTCGGAATCAGCGGCGACACCTGAATCAATGGCCCCACCAAACTGGAGATCATCAGCAAAAACACCACTAAGGCTAAAATATTCAGCGAGATTTGCTTAGTAGGATTGTTCATGTGAAATTTTTTAGGATTGGGGCTGGTTAGCTGTTTGGGCGTTGCGGGCGCGATAAAAAGTTTCTAGGCTATCACTGTCACCCACATAGCGCCAATGCCAAGGCTCATAAGAGACACCCTGTGCATTCCCTTGGGGAAAAGACAATTCAAAGCTATAACGGGCTGCATTGGCTTGCAACCATTTAAAAGCAGCAGTAGTTTCAAATTCGGGCTTGAGATCCATGGCTGAGTTATTGGCATCGCCCAAGTCTACTGCGTAGCCAGTGTGATGCTCGCTGTGTCGGGGAGGAGCGCTGACCTCGGCTCGTTTCTCGGCACCTTGCTTACGCTGGGCTTTAATTTCAAAGAAAATCTTTTCTTGATCGGCGATCGATCGAAAAGCCGAAATAGTTTTGAGTTTTATTCCGGCTGCTTTGGCAGCGGTGATCATGGCTTGAAACTTGGGTAAGGCCGTCGATCGTAGCTTTAATCCACCTTCCATCGATTTCAACAGTTTCTCGGGTGCTTCTTCGTAACTCAAATGACCTAATAAAGAATCGACAGGTTTACCTACAATAACAGATGGATTAGTCACCGGGACGGTTTGGGTGGTGACATTGCTGGGATTACGGAACAGCAAAGTGCCAATAGCCAGAGTGATTGCCGCCAAAGCCAAGCCCAAAGAAAAGTACAGACCACGAGTAAGGGTCTTGCGCTGCCGCCGTAAACTGGTCAAGGTGGTGACATCTGGCATAAAGCGATCTCTGTGGGCGATCGGGATATCTTCGATCGACCTAGATGCTGATCCTTGATCATCAGAATTAATGTTTCGCAAAATTGCTACCTCCAGCGAGAAATGTGCCAGCAAGAAATTATGTAGGACTTCAACACAGCTCCATCTTTCACCCTACCATGATCCTGTTAAATATCTATGTATACTACTGCACCGTCTAATGGGCACTAATAAGTATAGAACAGGTTATCTACTACCCACTTACACAGTTTTCTGCACGTTGTTTTGTCTAGTGGTATCAGTGATGTTTTCCGCCACTGTCTGGCTCTGTGCCCACTGACTGTAATCCACCAATAATTGATGACTTAGGCGCTGCTTGACTGTCATCAAGACGCTTTTGAGCAAGCTATTACCAGCGGCCTCCAAAATTGGCTTAGGGGTAAACCAGAGAGCCGGTGGTAGATCCACCTGAACAGTGAGGTCTGCACGACCGCTGAGCTGGGCTTTTTTACCAGTAGAAGTAGGAACTAGTTTACCTACCAAATCTAGATGAAAGCGTTGATTGATGTAATCAATACCGCGAATTTCACAGTCGGTAGATTGAATGTTGAGAGTGCCGTCTGATTCTGCCCACACTTGCATTTCTACTGTCGGCTGTAGTGTAAAGTGAAGAAAATTGATCGGGCGCATCTTCAGACAAAAGAGCTTGTCACTTAGAGACTCAATTTGGCTAGGTTCCACTAGGGCTTTTACTAGGCGCTGGGGCTGACGCAGATAGTGACTAATGGGCACACCATGCTCGGCCACAGTGAGATCTAGAGATTGGTGCGCAACGAATTTAACTTGCATGAGAGTAATTGCAACATTTGTCAGTGATTCTACATATATCTTAACCTAATGTCACTGCCACAGGTATACGAATCGGCTAGATCCCGTTTTTAATCAGCGCTTTATGTCTCCTATTATTATTGCTCACCTTGGCCCCACTGGAACCTATGCCGAAACGGCAGCGTTAGCTTATGGCAAATCAATCGGTGCAGAGTTTGAGCTGATCCCCTACAACACCATTGCCCAGGCGATCGAAGCGGTTGCGCAGCAGGCCGCCGATTTAGCGGTGGTGCCGGTAGAAAACTCGATCGAAGGCAGTGTGACCATGACATTGGATGCCCTATGGCGCATCGATGGTTTGCAGATTCAACAGGCTTTGGTGCTGCCGATCGAACATCAATTAATCTCGATCGCTCAAAACTTAGCAGAAATTCAAACAGTCTATTCACATCCTCAAGCCTTTAGTCAATGCCAAGAGTGGCTAGGTAAACATCTTCCCCAGGCTCAGCGTGTTCCGGCTAATTCCACCGCCGAAATTTTGCCGCAGCTAGCAGATCTCAGTACTGCTGCCGGGATTTCTTCGCCCAGTGCGGCGGCGCTGTATAACTTGCCAATTTTGGCAGCGGATATCGGCGATCGGCTAGAAAACCGCACCCGCTTTTGGGTACTGGGTCATCAACCAGCAATCACTGGTAGCCATACTTCTCTGGCTTTGAGCTTGTCTGCAAATGTTCCTGGTGCTTTGCTGGCAGTATTGGCCAAGTTTGCTGCGGCTCAAATAAATCTCAGCCGCATTGAATCGCGCCCTACCAAACGTTCTTTGGGGGAATACTTGTTTTTTATGGATTTAGAGGCTGATGGCTATGATCCACAAGTAACGAAAATTTTGGCAGAGATTACAGATAGCGTGGAGAAAATCAAGTTATTTGGCAGCTACTGCATAGCTGACTTTGAAGCGGATTAGGTTGCCAGTAGCGGAAAAGATCTGAACTGGTGTTGAATTTTGAGGATAATTTACTTTGATCGGGTGGTCAAAGATAAGTCTGGTGAGCATTGGCAGCAATGTTATGCTATTCGTAAGTATCTGTAACTAAGTTCCCGGGTTCTCTTCAGTAGGTGGTAAATAAAGCTTAGAAGGAATAAAGCGAAAGCCTTTAGCATCTTCTATTCTCATCATTAGATCCATACTTTCTAGTTCTCGGAGTTCCGGTAAAAGTTCGGTGAAGGTAAGAGCACCTATTTCGTCAAGAGATTCGTTAGAGATATCTTCACTAATTCCCTTTTGTTTATAGGCTACATACAGCAGCCTTTGCAGGTGAGGACTGAGTTTTTGAATGAAATCTTCTTGAATTACTGGCCAGATATTTTGCCAAGCTATCATATCGATCGCAGCATATCTTTGACGAGCAGCTTGGTGCAAAACCTTTTTACAGATGCTATTGAGCTGGCGGGGTGTGCCTTGAGCGTATTCAATTATTCGATCGAGTACTTCTGGAGTAAAAGGGGCGATACTGTCGATCGGCTTTTTGCGCACAGTATTCAGATAGTTAATCACAATCTGTCGCAGATCATCGTTGCTCATCCGGCGTAGATTCAGATCTTCGCTAAAAATCCCAAGCGAGGACAGAGTGGCTTCTTGCAAATCAGTGAAACCTCGGCCAGTCATCACGAAAGCACGATTTTTACCTTGCCGGAATAAACTTAGACTGTTTTCAATAATCTCTTGCACTACTGGAGTATCTTTTTTATCTAAATCATCAATGGCAATCACTATTTTGCCATAAATACCTTCGGCTTCTTTCAACCAAAATAATAATTGTTGGTAGATATCGGCTTCCCGGATTTCTGAAGAATTGGGTTCGTTTGTGATCTTCAGTGACAGTGCTAAAAGGTTTACGCCACCTTCTGTTTTGGTTTTATTGCTTTGAATTGTCATTCCAGTGAGACTATCAGCTACTCTCTTGGCATCTGCACTTTGCCCAGACATTTGCTGAGTAATGGCTAGCAACAGGGCACGATAAAAGTTAGCAATACTGATATTGGGTATTTCGTCTATGTAGAGCACCAACATTTCTTCTTTTAATTCATCGACTTCTTTTTTTAACTGATACAGTAGAGTCTTAATTAATGCTGTTTTCCCAATGCCCCAAGTCCCACGGACTAAAATATTGCCGCCTTCATATAAAGATATTAAAGCGCTTTCTAATTCTTGCTTTCTACCATGAAAAACCGCAGCTACTTGTTCAAATTCATCGGGTGGAGTGAAATCGAATGGATTTTCTTGTAGTCCCCATTCTTGCAGTGTTTTTTTGTAATCAATAAGGCTCATGCTATTTGCTCCTTGTTGAACTCTGGTAGATATTGCTGTAATTCTTGGATGGATTGTATTCGATCGGCATTATCGGCCTTCTGAAAAAACTCTAAGGCCGTTTGTAAATTAATTCGTGCGTCATCAATATATCCCATTTGTAATTCCAGATTTCCTAATTCAGAAGTGATTGCAGCAACTTCGACAGGTTTTTCTAGCCTTTGATATAGACGGATTGCATCCTTGAAATGTATTTTTGCTTGGCCTAATGCGCCAGTTTGATGAAAACAACGAGCCAATTCAAACATTGTTTCTGCAAGCAGAACCATATTCTCACTGTTTCCAGATAATCGCTCATATACAGCTTGAAGATGTTCTAATGCCAATCGGTAATTACCAAGCTGAGAGATACTAACTCTAGCAATTTTTATTTGGATACTTGACCACATGGAAAGATGATCCGTAGTTAATATCTCCAGTGCAGCTCGATAACAATCCAGAGATTTTTCGGAATTGTTTTTGTGATTCCCTTTGACTCTTTCACTATAAATATTAGCAAGACTAATTTGAGTTATTGCCCGAATCAAAGGAAAATCTCGTTTTGGAAAGCATTCTAAAGCAGATAAATAGTGTTTGATGGATTCCTCTAAATTTTCTGCCCGATCTCCATAAACACGTTTGCTGTAGGCAGAACCTAGTTCCTGTTCAGCTTGCCCCAAAACTATATAGTTATGGTATTCAGCATTTGTGATTTTCTCGGTTACTATTGTGAGCAATGCGATCGACATTTCAATTCTCATGGCTTCATCATCTAATGAAGATGTTACAAGGAATGAAGATCTTACAAAGAATATACAAAAATTCACAATATCATAGGCTAAGGAAAAGTCTTCAAAACCTTGATCGTCATTAGTGAACTTAGAACATACCCAATTTGTTACAACCTCAATCATTCCATCATCCAATAAATCCAAGCTTTGCTCTAGTAATAAAGTAACTACGGTTAGATTAGAATCGATATTGTGGATCGACTCCAAGAATTTCCTAAAAAACTCTAACTGCTGTGATTGTCTCGCTACTAGCTCAGTTCGATCGACCCTCTTTCCACTCAACAAATTTCCGCTCATATCCTTGGTGCTCCTGCAAAATCAACAATTCCCACCGATTTAAGTTTAACACTCAGACCAAATCTGTAACAGCTACCGTCAATGCTAGCATGGGTATAGTTTTGGGATACTGCACATGGCAATTTTACGACTCACTGATGGCACCGTTTACCACGATCGAGCAGACATCGATCGAGAGCTAGCTCCCCTGAACATTCAGCTCCAACAGTGGCCAGTCGGCAACGATCCTCAACTTCTCAGCATTCTCAACCAACCCCAACTCAGCGCAGAAGATCAAAACATTGTCCTCCGTCACCTCGATCACTACTTTGAGCAACTCAAACCCAGTGGCTATCAATCTCGGGATATTATCGACATTCATCCCGCCCTACCAGGAATAGATGAAATGCTGGCTAAGTTCGATCGATGTCATACCCACGCCGATGACGAAGTGCGCTATGTCGTCGCAGGCGCAGGCATCTTTGGCTTTGTGCGCCCCGATAAATCGCAGATAGAACTCACTGTCCAGGCCGCCGAACAAATCAATGTCCCCGCTGGCACCGAACATTGGTTTTGCCTTACTCCCGATCGGCGATACACTGCCCTGCGCTACTTTATCAACAATGATGGCTGGAATCCAGAATATACTGCTACGTCAATTCTCTTTCGTGAGACTATTTCGTGAGACTATGGCTACAAATTAAAACGGCTCGTGCCTTCACCCAATCCTCGGATAAATAAATTCCATGCTCCAGCCCTGGATCGTCTTTTCTATTCTTTCAGCTCTGGCTTACTTTGCTCACGATCTAGTGCTCAAACAAGTTTCTAGCAAAGTAGACAGCGTTTTAGCCTCCACCATTCTTAACCTGTCTGCTTTCAGCAGTCTTTTTCTCTATAGTATTTTTGTACAGGCCAGCACCTGGCGCAAATTTCCCTGGGTTTCGATCGAAAGCGGGTTAATTTTTGGCGCAGGCATCTGTCTAGCCATGGCCTCGGTCTTTTTTGTGAACATTTTCAGCAACGGTGGCTATCTGAGTTTAGCTATCCCCCTGGTATATGTGCTGCTGATTTTTTTGGGCGTGCTTTTTGGGGTCGTTTTGTACAAAGAGTCCCTAAATCTGTGGCAATACCTAGGGGTGCTCTTCATTATGGTAGGAATTGTGTTGATTACCCGCCAAACGTCACCAGGTTAGCGCGGGGCACAAAATTAAAATCTGAGGCACTGGCCATGCTGTAGGCTCCAATATTGTGAGTAATTAAATAATCGCCAATTTCCATCTCTGGCAGCATAGCCTGAGCATCGATAATATCGATCGAATCGCAGGTCGGCCCCGCCACCACCGATGAATACAGCGGTTTATCTGACTCTACTAAGGGAGCAACAGTATCCTGTCGATGATCATAGATGTGACCAGAAAAACTGCCATAGACACCATCATCGATGTAGTACCAATGCTGACCATTTTTGTACTTTTTACCCACAATTTGAGTAATTAAGGTGAGAGCAGGAGCCGCCAGGCAGCGGCCTGGTTCACTGAGAATCTGACAGTCTGGAAAATTACTATGGAAGCGATCGAGCGACAATTTAATCTCGGCTAGAAATGTTGCTAAAGCGATGTCTTGGCTGGTATATCGAGCCGGGAACCCGCCCCCAATATCTAAAAGACTAAAGCAAATACCTTCTTCTTCCAATTCTAGGTACAGCTCATTTGCCCAATCGATCGCCTGCTGGTGAACCTTGCTACTGGGCATCTGACTACCCACATGAAAAGAAATTCCACCAACTGTTAAGCCCAAGCTCTGAGCCAGTTGAATTAATGAGCGACAGTCTTCTTGGGCGCAGCCAAACTTAGCTGAAAGGTTGCAGGCGGCTAGGTTGTTCTCAAAAGCCACGCGCAGAATCAACACAACCTGATCACCTAATCCCTGAAACTTGCCAATCTCAGCCGCATTTTCTACCACAAAGTGATTAACGCCATAGGCCAAGGCATAGTTAATATCTTGAAGTCGTTTAATGGGGTGAGTATGAATACAATGATCGGGAGCTACCTTGGCCTGTCGCAACAGGTCAATCTCACCATTGGTCGCAATATCAAAATAGCCACCTAAGTCTCGAATGGTGGTAATTACTGGCGCAATTGGCAGAGATTTGATGGCAAAGTGATGGTGAACGTAGGGTAAAGCTGTTTTTAAGAGCTGATATCGGTGACTCACTTCCGCTGGCTGATACACTAATAGAGGGGTGTTGTTGACCCTGGCAAAATCTAAAAAATTGGGAGTAACGACCAACGGAAAAGTGGTAGACATTGAGAAAAAACCAAAGTTTGACTATCTACCAAAATTGTATTCTCTAAATACGTTACATCAATTTACAATCAGCAAAAATGCTTAGTTTAACTAACTGTTTATTAGCATAGTATTCATATCGCAGTTAACTTGTTAATCATTGGAGTTGTTGATCTGCAACGGTTAAAGCAGATAGTTTATATTAGTTATTTCATAAAGCTGCACCATCATTGAGACTCTCTATTATCGGCATTTTTAATGATCTAAGTGATAGAAATATTAAGTTCTGGGGGAATAAGCCGATCGATCTGGGGGAAGCGGGTTATCATGCTAGTCAAAAGTTTTCGTATACTCCACTAGTTAGCCGAAGTAAGCGTTATGACTCAAAGCCCCAACCCCAACAACAATAATCGCCGCCGTCGGCTAACCGCTGATGAATTGATTGCCATCTTAGTAGCCATGAGCGGCATTGGTGGAATTTTTTGGTGGGTGGTTGCTCACCGTACTCCAGACCAAGGTTTTTTCCGGGCCAGTTCTGGTCAACCCGCCGATGTTCGCACTATTTTGCCTTTAACCGAAGACCCCGCTAATCCTTCGGCCAGCAGTCGGGACAAGTTTATTAAGCCTCAGACTTTAGCAACCCCAACACCGGCTGCTGGCGTGACGGCATCTGATGCTGGTGAGGTAAACGCCGCAGAAGCTCCGGCCAATACGCCCACGGTTACGCCTACTGTGCTAGTGCCGCCCGTGGTACCGCCGATCGCAGCGGTTGCTCCTGCTGTGGTGCCGCCCGCTGCTGCCCCACCCAAACCGGCCACACCAGTACCTAAATTTACGGATGTTCCAGATCAGTACTTTGGTAAGAGCAAAATAGAAGTATTGCAATCGATGGGAGTGTTGCAAGATTTTGGGGGCGGGAAGTTTGATCCCAATCTGCCAGTTACTAGGGGCGAGTATGCCAAGATGCTCGATCGGGCGTTTGTCGATCGGGCGACCACTCAGCAAGTATTAGAGTTCAAAGATATTCCGGCTACCTATGCTCGGCGTGAGGCTCTAGATCGATCGGTAAAAATGGGCTTTATGACGGGCTACTCAAAAACTCTCTTTAAGCCCGATGAAAAGATTCCTCGCTACCAAATGCAGATTTCGTTAGCCAAAGGTATGAACTTGAAGCCTCCCGCCAATGCGGCTGGAGTACTGAGCAAGTTTACTGATACTAAAGGATTGCCAGATTGGGCGAAGGAAAAAACAGCGGCGGCGATCGATTCTGGCCTGATTGTCAAAGATGGCCAAGATACCAAGTTGCAGCCGGTTAAGGCTACCACCAGAGGCGAAGCAGCAACGCTAATTTATGAAGCTTTGGTGAAAGAGGGCAAAATCAAGCCCAGCAAATAGCGGTTACAATAGATCTCAACTGAGTTGAAGCCCAACAGCAAGCAAAACCATGGAAGCATTAGCACTAAACAATCAAAACGTCGAGACTATCCTAGATGAGATGCGCCCCTATCTGATTTCTGATGGCGGTAACGTCGAGTTAGTAGAAATCGATGGTCCGATCGTCAAACTGCGGTTACAGGGAGCTTGTGGTTCTTGCCCTAGCTCTACTATGACCCTGCGGATGGGCTTAGAGCGCCGCCTGCGCGACGCGATTCCCGAAATCGAAGAAGTCGAACAAGTTTTCTAATTTTAGGAGAACTGCAAAAGCCGCTCTGCTTGTCAGGGCGGCTTTTTGCTTACCGCTTGGGCGGTTCGATATTTACAAAAGGCAGCACCCCATTGCCACCCATCATGGTTGGGAATTTGCCATCCCATTTTTCGATCGCTTGTTTTTGCAGCAGCTCACTGTTCAAGCTCTGTTTCAAGAGCTGCTGAGCTGTGGCGGTGCCCTTGGCGCGGTTCACCTCAGCTTCAGCCTGTTTTGATGCTTTTATGGCTTCATACTCGGCCTGCTTGGCTTCTTGTTCAGCAATTTGCTTTTGTTCGATCGACTTAGTAAAGTCTGGCGAAAAGGAGATTTTTACCAGCGAAACATCATCAACTTTAATATGGTATTTAATCAGTCTTTTTTGAATAGCTGCATCTACCTCATTTTTTAGTTCGGTGCGCTGCTTCAAAATTTCTTCGGCATTCCTTTGAGGGGTAGTAGCCTTCAAGACTTCTGAAATGGCTGGAATAATAATGTTAGTCTGGACTATATCGTTACCACCAACCTGTTGGTAGATATGGTTTGCTTTCAGGTAAGTGTCCGAGGGGTTAACGAAAATTAAGGATCATAGCAGGCAAGATGAGGTAGGTTAGAGTGCATGACTGAAGAAATTGACTTGGGTGGAATCAAAGTCCCGGCAGCAGACTGGGAAGCAAC
>JAAFHZ010000126.1 GCA_013297675.1 Synechococcales cyanobacterium bin59.metabat.ball.084
TACATCTGGGGCTTTTTGGCCTGCATAGCGGCCAGAATTTTACTCTCCATGCCTGCCCAGGGTACATCAACCCACTTGACTTTGATGCCGGGGTTGGCCTGCTCAAATTGCTCGATCGTATTTTTAAAATATTTGGTGAATTCGGGTTGCAGTTGCATTGTCCAGAATTCGATCTCGTTACCACCTGGCTTTTTTTCGCCACCGAAGCAACTGACCAGCAGCGTTGAGAGCACGCCCAGCCCAGAGTAAATCAAAAAGTGTCGCCGATTTTTCATACGATGTTGCCGAAAAGCGATTCAGCGCCTATTTTGTCATGGATTTGACTCGATTTGCTATTTTTTACAGCAATGTTGGCCTGTGTTGCGGGCGTAGCTCTTTTTGCTACTGCTGTGCCAAATATGCTCTCCAGCCACCTAAATGAGAGATTTCTGGGGCATCGGCAATGGCATATGGCTCACAAATAAAGCCCTGGACTGTGGTGTTGTCTGCAATTAACAAGGTGCCAATACCCAAGGGGGCTGGAATTTGGGTGACGAATTGACCAAAGCCAGCAATGCTGATTTGCCAAATTTCTAATTCGATCGAGTAGCCCCCGGTCACTTGGCGAATCAGTCCTGGTTTGGGAATTTGACCAGCTAAAGCGTACAGGCGATAACAGGGAGCTGTTAGGCATGATCGAACTAAGGTAGCCCCCAAATCAGTCAGTTGATGATTGAGAGGTTGACCAGTAAGATGTGCTCCTACAACTGCGATATTTGTGGGATGAGTCATTAGCCGAATGTTGCAACAGTAGTAATTGATTTATTAGAGAGTAAGTAGAGCTGTGATGCGTAATAACAATGAATCTAAAAATTGACAAATAAACTATAATGCGGGGTAGTTTTCTACCCTGCATTGTAAAAAATGGTGAAACTAAATTATGAACCTTTCACGATCGAATCATCATATAAAGATTCTACTTTAATCGGCTGAGTTACCACTTTAAAAGTCTCCGCTGCTTTGGCCGTTAATTCCAAGTTGCTAATTAAACTCTTGGAATCGCTCTTATTAAAGGCGATAGACTTATTTGCTTCCAAATCGAATAATTTGACCCCAGTAAGCTGCTCTTTCACCTCCTCAGTTTTCACGCCCATTTTGTCTCCAGAAATTTTTAACGCTTCTGAGTCACCAGCTTTAACTAGTTTTACAGCCTTGTCTACAGCCTTGAAATAAGCCAATAAATCTTTTTGACGAGTTTGAATCAGCTTATTACGCACAACAACGACATCTGCAATTAGGTTGGTATCTTTAGTAGAAAAGACAATATTACCACCGCCCAACTTGGCACTTTTAGTAAGGAATGGTTCATAAGTAACTGCCATGTCTACTTGTTTTGATCCAAAAGCAGTGGCGGCTGCGCCAGCTTCCATATCTTTAACTTTCAAATCAGCTTCAGTCAAACCAGCCTGTTTTAAATAGGCTTGTAGTAATAGCTTTTCAAACAAAACATTTTCTCGGGCAATATTTTTGCCTTTAGCATCTTTAGGTGTGGCAATACCACGGCCAAGAATGCCATCGGCACCATTGGAATAGTCCACCAAATAAACTATCTTTAAGGATGGATCTTTCGTGGCTATTTGAATAGCATCACCAGATGTCATCCAGGCAATATCTACTTTGCCTGCTAGCATCGCGGTAATAGATTCACTGGAGGTTTGAAAAAACTGCTCTTTAATTTTTAGTCCAGCCTGCTCAAAAAACCCTTTTTTAACAGCTACAAAATGTCCAGAATACCCTACCCAGTTATAAGCAGCAGATACTAACTCTTGCGAAGCAGCGGCTGGTAGCGAACTGCTTTCAGTGGTCGTTTTGGTGCTTGGTTGCTGGGCACAGGCAATAGTCAAAAAAAGCGCAATAACAGTAAGTGAGACCCAGCGTAGCCAAGAAGAGATTTTTAGCATAGATAATGTTTTGAAGACGGTATATAGTGTAATTAAGCCAGAGAAGAAATTTAAATTAACATATTTGATTCCTATTATTTGTACTCATAGTGAATTAAGAGATTGACTTGCTATTAATGCCGTACTTGATCAGCCCAAGGAGTGAGCACTTTTGACAGCCATTTTAAAGCATAGTCTAGCCCTAAGCCGATCACGCCAATTAAGGCGATACAAAATAGTACTTTGTCAGTTTGCAAAAAACGCTGAGCTTGAATGATCTTAAACCCCAAACCATTTTGAGCTGCCAGTAATTCAGCAATAACTACAAAGTTCCAAGCTCCAGAAATATTTACTCGCAAAGTATCTAGTACGCTAGGAAAGGTGGCGGGGACAATTACTTTCCACAGCACATCCCAACGGCTGGCACCCATGGTATATGCCACATTGATCATTTCATTGGGAATAAATTTTACGGCATCGGCCACCATAATTACGTTGTAAAGCACTACACCCAAAGTAATAATCAAAATTTTGGATGGTTCATCTAAGCCAGCCCAAATAATAATGAGTGGGACAAATCCGGTAATAGGCATGTAGCGCACGGTGCCCACCAGCGGAGAGAACAAGCTATCCATACTGTAGAAAGTGCCCATTGCCAAGCCCATTGGCACACCAATTAATGCCGCTAATAAAAAACCTACTAAGACTCGGGAACAACTAGCTAATACATCGCCCCACAGATTGTTTTCAGCAAACATGGTAATCCCTGCACTGATGACAGCTAAGGGTGTGGGTAAAAAAGTTGGGGTAACTAATTGCAAAGTACTAACAATTGTCCAGATAGCCAGAGGTATTACCAAAGACATTGCTACTAATACTAATGATAATCGTTTGGGAAAACCTTGCCGAATGCTCCAAAATGTTGATGTTGACAAATAGCTGTATTTGCGCTTAATTGGTTCAACAGAAACAGGAACAGTGGAAATAGATTCTAACACTTTGTTTAACTCCGCTAAGGTGAAAATTCGAACAATATTTTGAGAAATAAAAATTTGGTTGTCTTAACAAATTGCCGAGCAAACTCTTTGTTGAGATTTATTAACCACTGAAATCGACTTAAATTCAATCATTATGCTTATTTTAAACCTTTGTCAGTTTTTTTTTGCGGACAGCCTGGTTGCCTTCGTCGATCGAGATAATCGCTAAGAATCTCTCTAAATCGGTTTCCCCCAAAGGTTTGATAATGTCCAGGGTAAACTATATCTATTGGCAGTTGTTGTAGTCTTTCATAAGTGTTAATATAGTCTGGAATATTGCTATGATGTAACTCATCTAGTAATTCTCCATCATAAATGACATCTCCAGAAAACAACAATTGTGATCGATGATCATATAAAGCAATACAACCTGCTGAATGTCCTGGCAAATGCAAGACCTCTAAAGTCCGATCACCCAAATTCAGCAAGTCTCCTTCTTGCAAAATCTTGGTGGGTTCGGAAGCAACAAGACTATATTCTTCGGCGATAAAACCGCTGTGTGGCAGACACTCAAAATGATCTGCATCCACCCAGCCCGGTTGAGAACAAAGGGCTTTGTGATCATCCCCATCTCTTAGGGCTTGTGCCTCTGCTTGATGAATAGCTCGTTCCTCAAACTCATGAATACCTCCGGCATGGTCAAAATGAATGTGAGAGGCGATCGCCAGCAGTGGCTTGTCAATTAGCCCCGCAACATGTTGACGCAGACTAGCTACGCCTAAGCCAGTATCGAATAGCAAGTCTTGATCTCGTCCTTTAATTAGCCACAAATTAGCGCGATTATACCAATAATAATGAGGTTCTGTAATTAAATACAAGTCCTCATTAATTTGCTGGGTCGCAAACCAGCTATCACAGACTTTTTTGTTAGCCATAGAATTTAATGATGCTGACGCATGGTACTCATTACTTGGCGCTTAATATCGATAAACTCGGGAGAAAGCTTGATGCTTAGTTCTCGATGTGTGGGTAAACAAATCGGGATTTCGCCTTTTACCTGGCCAACTCCTAATACATAAATCCGTTGAGAAAGATAGATTGCTTCTTCCACGTCATGTGTAATCATCAGTACAGTCATATGAGTTTTTTCCCATAAATCTAGTAAGAATTCCTGCATCTGTTCTTTGGTTTGGGCATCTAGGGCACCAAAGGGTTCGTCCATTAACAACACTGCCGGTTCATTAGCTAAGGCTCGGGCAATTGCTACTCGCTGTTTCATACCGCCTGATAACTGCCTTGGATAGTTATTGGCAAAGTTTTCTAATCCTACTACATTCAAGAAGTAATTTACCTGGTCTCGTTGGTCTCCTTTACTCATGCCCTGAAATTGCAAGCCAAAAGCTACATTTTGAGCTACCGTTAGCCAAGGGTATAAGGTATAACCTTGGAACACCATACCCCGGTCAGATCCTGGCCGTCCAGTAACCGACTGACCATCAATCAGTATTTCTCCTGCGGAGGGCGCTAATAATCCGGCAATAATATTTAACAATGTGGATTTGCCACAACCAGAGGTACCCACCAGACAAATAAATTCGCGGGAGAATATTTTGATGTTAATATTTTGCAGAACTGTTAAAAGTTGCTTGCCTTTCCCCGAATAAACCTTCGATATATTTTCTACCTCCATTTTAGGAAATCTATGAGGTACTGGAGCCACCTCTTGATAGGAGGTTTTGTTCAGAGTGCTAGCGTAGTCTTGCATAAGTATTGTGGGTTTGTGAACCAATCACTGGCTGCAATAAGTATCTATCGTATAATACCAATAATGCAGTTTTGACTGTCAAATGTAGATCAATGGTTATAATGAGCACTGCTATTTTAAAGACAGTGATTTTGCTGGGCGGTTTGGCTAAGAACAAAATCTAGAAGATCAAAGATTAGCATATTTAGCAATGCCTGTGATCTCCGTCCGGAATTAATTCTGTCTAAATCACAGTATACTAACCACATAAGTGGAAACCTCAGAGACTTTTGGCTGAAACATGTAAATATTTTGGTTGAGTAAAGCTAACAAAATTATATATCAGCCAAATTGCACATTTTCTTACAAATATAATTTTTATTGAGAGAAATATTTGCTGAGACCTCCGTGATATTCTTGACAGTGATATTTCAGCTCAAATATACAGATAGGAACTGATCGATGCTTCCAGCCAAATCCAAAAATATTATGGTGATCGTCTATGTACTTGTGGCCTATATTGTGGGCATTGCAATGATTTTACAGCAATCTTGGCTCCTGAACTTTGGGGGAGTGGTTGCCATTACACACAGTTTGATGATTTCCACCGCTTTGACCCATGAGTTTATCCACTGCAATATTTTTAAGTCCCGGAAGCTCAATGTTTTTTGGGGTGGAGTGATGACTCACCTAAACGGTGCTTGCTATGCTCCTTGGGAGAATTTGGTGGAACACCACTTTAACCACCATTTACACCATACAGATGTGGTGCGATTTGATGTGATCCAGTATTTGAACCAAGAGATTAATTTTTTGTATCGTTCTGTTTATGTAGCGCTGGAATGGTTGTATTTCCCAGTGTTAGATTTTGAAATGCGCTGGCGGATTATTTTAGATCCTGTGATGGATGATAAAAAGCGGTATTTGCTAGGTCGAAATATTTTTTTGGCTATGTTGCGTACCCTAGGATTTGGATTGCTAGCCCGGTTTTCGTGGAAAGCTCTGATACTTTACTTCGTAGCTTATATTTCATTTGTTAACTTGAATCGTTTTGCTGATGCCTTTCACCATACCTATGAATACACGGTTTCCGGTAAGGGGTTTCCCCAGTTCGATCGGGTCTATGAGCAAAGAAACACTTTCTCTAATTTAGTTTCAGTCCGGTATCCTTGGCTTAATTTACTTTTTCTCAACTTTGGCTATCACAACGCTCATCATCACAATATGCGCTGTCCTTGGCACGATTTACCCGAATTGCATGACAGGCTCTATGGCGAAACTCAGCAATGTTTACTGCCATTGCCTTTGCTGATCAGTAACTATCATCGTTTTCGGATACGTCGCTTGTTTGCTGGACAAGGGACAACCAATGCTGAAGGAGAACTTTTACTGGAGCATTTTACTGGTGGTGTAGCAGTTTCTTTGCTAACTCCTCCTTAGATTTTCACACCCGCATTCATGTAAATATCAAACTTGACCAACTACTTGATGTGATTTTCAGCGTTGATTAAACGATGGCGCAGCCGCTGCGGCTCTCCCCGATCGATTAGCTGGCCATTTTCTAGCAAAAAAGCCCCATCGCAATAATCTAGTGCTTCTAAACGGTGCGTCACCCAGAGAGCGGCAAGGTGGCGCTCTTTTACCAAATCTCTAACCTGAGCAACTAGCTCTAGCTGAGCATCGGGATCTAACAAAGCGGTGGGTTCATCGAACAGTAGTACATCACTGCGCTGGGCAATGGTGCCCGCGATCGCCACTCGCTGCTTTTGGCCACCGCTGAGGGCATAGATCGGACGGTTAATGAGTAGACCTAGGTTCACAGCAGCCAAAGATTCTTGCACTCGCTGGCGCACTTCGGGGTAAGCGAGTTTTTCGCTGACCAAGCCAAAGGCAATATCTGCGCCTACGGTGGGCATTACGAGTTGATGGTCGGGGTTTTGCAGGACAAAACCCACTTTGCCATTTACCTCGATCGAGCCACTTTGGGGCTGAAATAAACCTGCGATCAGTCGCAGCAGGGTAGATTTACCGCTGCCGTTGGTGCCTAACAACATCCACAGCTCTCCTTTGGGCACTTCTAGAGAGCAGTCAGCGAGAACCATTGTGCCGGAAGGCCAGCTAAAAGAGAGGTTGCGAATATCGATCGCGATGGTGGATTCCAGGACTGCCAATTTACTGACCTGTGGCAAAACCAGCAGCTCGACCAGAAGCCGGTGCACCAGATTTACTATAGGTTTGGGCGGCGGTGACATCACCTGTCCAAACGACGGCTTTCTTCTCGGTTTGCTGTTCGCAGTTTAGCTCTAGCCATTGGTGCCCGCCGCTTTTCAGGGTTTCTAAGACTTCGTAGTAGAGTTTTTCGGCATCAGTGGCTTCTTTGCGCTGGACTGATATGGGCATGGCCACGTTTCTCAAGACTAGTTCGACAACGTACATAAGTGTTACAGAATTTTTGCTGGGGCTGTTTCAACTCTCCCATTATAGAGGCATCTACTCAGCTTGTTTTTCGGCAACATAGATTTGGTTTTTGACCATCTCGACTGAAGACTTGGGCAAGCTAAGAAAAATAGCATTACACCAGTCATCATGTTTCATTGGTCGATCGCCGCACAAACTAAAACTCGCCTAGTTGCCCACAGCATCCCTCGTCGGGCAACAAACTCTTGGACAATCAAAATTTTACAGGCCGCAGTAATTATTTCAGCCTTCTGTCCCGGCATTGCCTCATTGGTTTCTGGCTCTGCCATGCTGCCCGCTACCGCAGTCTGCAATGCCAGCAAAGCAAATGTGGGAGTGATGGATTGCCAGGTCAGCCGCAACTTTTGGGGAAGGGTGATTCGGAAAGAAAATGTTTATTTGCCCGAAGTCCCGGCTCAGCAGTTGCACCTGCAAGCTGATGGCGATACTACCATGTTTTATTTTGGTCTGTATTGGTTAGCAGGAGTTAGTGGGACGATCGGGGCAATTCAGCTTTTCAAAACTCGCAAAACTAGCTGGACTTTTGATCGGGCTGCTAACACCATTGAAAAGCAGCCTCTAGCGGTGATTCCCAAAAAAGCTCAGACCTTCGATCGATCCTCCATTAACAGCCTGCGTTTAGAAATCCCTGATCTGACCCTGAATTTGTTTCCAGCATCGCTTAAATTAAGTTTTAATCAATCTACTGCAAAAGAATCTACAGACCAAGCTGCCCAAGAAAAATCTGTTTGGTATAAGCTGCCCATCTCTACCGAAATTTACGCTGCTGGGCACCAAGAGTTACCAGAAGTGCTGCAATCGGTGGTGCAGCCGATCGCTACAATTTTGGACTTGCCTTGGCAATTAGTGTTTGAGCATGAGGCCGAACAAGAAACGTTTATTTTTGATTTTGTCGATCGCACCATCACTCAACAATTCCAAGAGCAGCAGGTTTTACGTCTGAGTTTCGACGAAATCAGCGGTTTTGAAACCGAAGAACCAGAGCCATTCGTCAATAGCTTAATCCAAACCGAAAAGCCGTCAGTGCGCAGCTTGAACCTGCTAGTAGGCGAGGGAATTCGGATCTCTATTCATCGATATGCAGGCTTTACTGGTGTAGCCACTGCCGAAATTTGGTTTCATCAACTCCAAGCTGCTTTGCAGCCGCATTTTCCAGAAGCTGCTTTTACTAACAAGGTGTCACTTATCACCACAGCCGAGGCTGAATCGATTAAAGCTGAATCTAGCGCAGCTATTGAGGAACAGACAGAGAAGATTGAACTTACTGTTGGCAGTCATTAAGAGTTCAAATCTCTCCTAGCCTCTTTTGCCTCAACCTACCATGGGGAATTTGGTACGATGGAAACTTAGTCGTTTCCCGTCACCATCATGAGCCAGACCACCATCAAAGCCCGCGATTTGCGTGTCAACCCCATTGCTGTTAATACTAATGTTTGGCGATCGAGAACTTGGGAACGACTCAAGTTTGAAATTGAGTATGCCTTAGAACGCGGCACTACAGCTAATTCTTACTTAATTAAGGCCGAAAAAACGGCGCTGATTGATCCGCCAGGAGAATCTTTTACTGAAATCTTTTTGAGTGACCGGGTTGCCGAACTGCAAACCGTAGATTTTATTATCTTGGGGCATGTCAACCCCAACCGGGCTGTCACTGTCCAAAAACTGCTAGAAATATTGCCCCAAGTGCAAATTATTTGCTCCAATCCAGGGGCGATCGCCCTGCGCAGTATTTTAGAAAAACCCGATCTAAATATCCGGGTGATTAAGGGCGATGAAAAAATAGATTTGGGGCGTGGTCATGTTTTAGAGTTTGTACTGGCTCCAACCCCTCGCTGGCCCGATCGAATGCTCACCTATGATCCGGCCAGCAAAATATTGTTTAGTGACAAGCTCTTTGGCTGTCACGTTGCCAGCGATCAGGTCTTAGATGAAGGCTGGGAAAGCTTGTTAGAAGATCGACGCTATTATTTTGATTGTTTAATGGCTCCGGTGGCCAAACAGATTTTGGCTACTCTAGATAAAATTGCCGCTTTAGATATCAGCACTTATGCTACTGGTCATGGTCAGTTGGTGAAATATGGATTGAAAGAATTAACCAATCTCTATCGGCAATGGAGTCAGCAGCAGAGTCAGCGAGAACTTGCGGTGGCCTTGATTTACGCTTCGGCATACGGCAATACTGCCACCGTGGCACAGGCGATCGCTGCTGGTATTACCAAAGCTGGAGTAGCGGTCAACTCGATTAACTGTGAGTTTGTAGAACCTACCGAGTTACGACAAGCGGTGGCCAACTGTCAGGGTTTTATTATGGGTTCGCCGACCTTGGGCGGCCATGCTCCTACACCAGTGCAAACGGCTTTGGGAGTAGTTTTGGCAACTGCTGAAAAAAATAAGCTGGCTGGAGTATTTGGCTCTTTTGGCTGGAGTGGGGAGGCGATCGACTTATTAGAAACCAAGCTGAAAGACGCTGGCTATAAATTTGGCTTTGAGCCAATTAGGGTCAAATTCAAACCCACCGCGCAAATTTTGAAAGAATGCGAAGAAGTAGGAACAGATTTTGCCCAGGCATTAAAGAAAACCAAAAAAGCAACTGTTCCCAAAGCCCAGTTCACTCAATCTCAGGATGATCGAGTGGCGCAGGCCGTCGGCAGAGTGGTTGGTTCACTGTCGATCGTCACAGCCCAGCAAAACGAGGTGGCCAGCGCCATGTTAGCTTCTTGGGTATCTCAAGCCACTTTTAGCCCTCCCGGCTTAACCGTAGCAGTAGCCAAAGAGCGGGCGATCGAGTCTTTGATGCACAATGGCGGCAAGTTTGTCTTAAACGTGTTGGAGCAGGGCAAACACATCAGCGTCATGAAGCATTTCCTCAAACCCTTTGCTCCTGGCGAAGACCGGTTTGTGGGCATCGAAACCGTCCCGGCAGAAAATGGTTGCCAAATTTTGCAAGACAGCCTTGCCTATTTAGAATGCACGGTAGAAAGTCGGATGGAATGTGGTGATCACTGGTTGCTATATGCTACGGTCGATCGAGGCAAAGTCCAAAACAACACTGGCGTTACTGCGATCCACCACCGCAAATCTGGCACTCACTACTAATTTTACATGTCCGCAATTTTTTTATCCCTCTGGGTTCGCATCGCCCTTGTGCCATTGTTCGTCGGTTCGATCGTCCTCCTGGCCGAACTTGGCCATCGCTGGCGATGGTTTACTGCTGAACAGTCGCGCAAAATTGTTCATATTGGTACAGGCAATGTCATTGCTTTGGCTTGGTTATTACAACTCCCGGCTTGGGTGGGGATCATCTCGGCTGTATTAGCGGGAATAATTACGCTGATATCTTACTGGTTGCCAATTTTACCAGGAGTCAACAGCGTGGGTCGCAAAAGCTACGGCACTTTTTTTTACTCCGTAAGCATGGGGTTATTAATAGCTATATTCTGGCCATTACAACACCCAGAATACGCGGTAATCGGAATCTTGGTGATGGCTTGGGGCGATGGGCTAGCGGCGATTGTGGGTCAAAAATGGGGAAAATATCCCTATCAAATTCTGGGCAATTCCAAAAGCTTAGAAGGCACGGCTACTTTGTTGCTAGTTAGCTATATTGTGACTACAATTGTTTTGTATCTTGCCCATGGCAATCTACCACATATTTGGTTAATAGGAATTCCAGTAGCGATCGTGGCAGTTATTCTAGAATCGATCTCGCAGCTTGGCATTGATAATATTACTCTTCCCTTAGGAGCCGCGATGTTGGCTTTTTGGTTAGCGGAGATCTTGCCAGGAAATTAAATTTTGCAAAGTGCTTGGTACTTATGGACTATACTGATTCAAGCTGATTTTTTCTGGTGACAAAGTTTTGTATGAAAATTCTGCATGTATCTGATATTCACATGGGTAGCGGCTTTGCTCATGGTCGCATCAATCCGTTGACTGGCCTAAACACCAGGTTAGAAGACTTTGGAAAATCTTTGGCCACCTGCATCGATCGAGCCATTGTAGACCAAGTAGACCTAGTAATGTTTGGTGGTGATGCCTTCCCAGATGCGACCCCGGCTCCCTATATTCAAGAAGCTTTTGCCAGCGAGTTTCGGCGATTGGTAGATCACGATATTCCTTTGATTTTGCTAGTGGGCAACCACGATCAACATGCTCAGGGGCAAGGCGGAGCCAGTTTATCGATTTACCGGACATTGGGAGTGCCCGGTGTGATTGTGGCCGATAAGCTCACCACCCATCGGATTGACACCAATAATGGCCGTTTGCAGGTTTTGAGTATTCCTTGGATCAATCGATCGGCTTTGCTCACTCGCCCCGAATCAGAAAAGCTGTCGTTACCAGAAGTCAATGATCTGTTATTAAGTCGCCTAGAGCCAGTTTTAGAAGCCGAAGTGCGCCGTTTAGATCCCACAATCCCCACAGTAGTTTTAGGACATTTGATGGCTGACAACGCCAAGCTAGGAGCTGAAAAACTCCTTGCTGTTGGACGGGGATTTACTGTGCCCCTGGGGATGTTGGTGAAAGAAAGCTTTGACTATGTGGCCTTGGGTCATGTGCATCGCCATCAAAACCTGAACCCAGCCAATGATCCGCCAGTGGTGTATCCCGGCAGCATCGATCGGGTAGACTTTAGTGAAGAAAAAGAAGATAAGGGCTATGTGGTTATTGAGATACAACCTGCCACAGCTTTGGCCGATGGTTTACTTCAGCCTTATTCCGCACGAGGCGATCGAGCTTTTCAGGTAAATTGGGAGTTTTGTCCTCTGCCGGTGCGGCCTTTTCTGACCATCAAAGTTGATGCCAGCAAAGAAGAAGATCCTCAGGCCAAGATTGTGAAGGCGATCAAAAAAGCGGCGATCGCCGATGCCGTGGTGCGGCTCATTTATCAAATAGAGTCTCAGCAAACGGAATTGATTCAGGCGATCGAGATCCATGAGCTATTGGCCGCAGCTCACAGTTATACCATTCAGGCTGAGTTGGTCAGTCAACTGATCCAGCCGCGTTTACCAGAGCTAGGTGAGACTGCCCACAGCCCGATCGATGCTCTGAATACTTATTTAGAGCATCGTACTGATTTATCTCATTTAAGTGCTGCAATGATGTTGGCAGCCCATGAGCTTTTGATAGAACAGGCCGAGTTATTGGAATCAATTATCTAAATTTCTAGTATTTATGCGCCGTGACACCATATTCTACCAACTCTTCCTCCGTTTCCCCCAACTTCTCTTTGAACTTGTACCCACAAAACCTGTTGATGCAGACCAGTACGTCTTTGAGGCGATCGAGGTTAAAGAAACATCTTTCCGCAAAGACGGAGAAGGCGAAGATGCAATTATGGCTGCCAAAGAAGCTCTTGTTCAAGGCACCAATAACCGCGATATCATAGAAATGGTTACGACTATTATGGTCTACAAGTTTACCCAACTCACTCGTGCCGAGGTAGATGAAATGCTAGGAGTTACTTTACAAGAAACCCGTGTTTACCAAGATGCTTTAGCTGAAGGTAAGGTAATCGGCGAAGCCCAAGGGTAAGTTGGAAATGGTTGTGATGATTTTAACTCGGCGTTTGGGAGATTTGCCTGAAAGCACGCTCGATCGGCTTTCACAACTATCTATTCAACAAGTCGAAGCTCTCGGCATAGCCTCATTTGATTTCCAAAACCTTGCAGATCTTACTGTGTGGTTAAACAATTAGGCTGTTTTCTTGTTTAGCAATTCGGGCTGGGATTGATTAAGAATGATGATATAAGTGGGGTGAGGCAATCATTCATAATATTACTCTCGGTACCATTGTGTTGAATCCAAATTTTGCCATCTTTGATATCAAAATGCAGAATGATACTGAATACCCTTTTATGCACTTCCCAACCCACATAGGCAAGTTGATAGTGATCATGCTCAGTATCACAAATAATTTCAGCCTCTACGTCATTGGAATGACAGTAAGGGTGCGCGTCGTGCTCGGTAAGAACTTGCCGAATTATTTGTCGGCACTGTCGTAGCTTATCCATTTTTTGATTTCCTCCAGAAATTGGCCAAACCCGTAAATCATTTACTATCCCCAGTAATCAAACAATCCAAAGCCTTCGACTTTTGGCTAAAGAGAAAATTCTCCCGATAATCCACAGGGCAATCGATCACAGTGGGTACATCCTGAGCCAAAGCCTCCTTCAGAGTTGGCAGCAGCCCCACCGCCTCCGTCACCCGATACCCCTTCAGCCCCATACTCTCCGCCAACTTCACGAAATCAGGATTCCCAAACTTAATAAACGACGAAACCCCAAAATGCTGCATCTGCTTCCACT
>JAAFHZ010000127.1:0-5123 GCA_013297675.1 Synechococcales cyanobacterium bin59.metabat.ball.084
CAATTGATACAATTATTGCTCTGGGTAAGAACTCGCCGCTAGAATAAGTCTAATCTTTTCAGTATTTTGCATGATACCTTCCTGGCTGGCGATCGGTGTAGCCGCAACTATTATTGGTTACGCAGTACTCAAACTCAATACCAGAGAAAGTATTCGCTGGTTCAATCACCAGCGCCGTCCCCAGTGGCTGACTTTTGAGCGCTTGATTCCAGCAATTTGGATCACTATCTTTATCTGTGGGGCTTGGTCGGCCTATAACGTTTGGGAAAAAGAACCGGGCAGCGTCAAGACTTGGTTTTTGATGGTTTTTTATGCTCTGCTAGAGGTGGCAATTATGCTTTATAACCCGGTAATGGGCTGGTTCAAGAGTTTAAGGGTTGGGGTGTGGATCGGGGGGTTTGGCTTTGTATTAGGTGCAATTTTGGCGGCCCTGGTATTTCCTGTTTCTCTTTGGGGTGGTTTGCTGCTGGTTCCTTATTTGCTATGGAGTCCGATCGGCACCTATGTAACTTGGGTGATGGATGAGATTAATAACTTAAGGTGATTTCTGAGATAGATGATATCAGGAAATTGCTATGGCAATAGAACCACTACACTATCAAGTGTCAGACATCTCCAGTGAGAGTCAGCTTAAGTATCCATCTATCTAGATCTAGATAACTGCCTGTTATCCATTACTCTACGCTCCGTCGCAGCTCCTTAATTTCTGATCGCCGCTTCTTAGATTCTAGCCGTCGTCGATGTTGTCCCACACTAGGCGGCCTAATTTTACGCGGTAACACCACTACCGCCACGCTCAAAATCAAAGAACGCAGTCGATCGAACGCCTCCTCGCGATTTCGTTTCTGACTGCGATGTTCTTGAGACTTAATCACTACTATTCCTTCAGCGGTAATTCGTCGATCGCCTTTGGCACAAGCGGAGCTATCGCGCAGCTTCAAAAGTCTGGCCTTGTAATGCTCTGGCAGCGATGAAGCCACAATATCAAACCGCAAATGGATAGCGCTGGCTACTTTATTTACATTCTGACCGCCCGCCCCCTGCGATCGAATAGCACTGATCTCGATTTCGCCCAGAGGCAAACTGATATTTTTAGAAATCTGAAACATGGATTTAGTGGAATTTAGCTTTTGACCAGTTTAGCCTACCGATTGGTACCTGCTGTGACTACCGAATACAATGCCCCTTGCCTATTTCGCGATAAATGTTAAGGTATGTAAAGAATTTTATAGAAGTCTTCGGGCGATCGGGGTTAGGAATGTCAGTACAGGCGACAAGTAAGGGGCTGTGGGTAGCACTGTCACTAATCGGTATTTGGGCAACCAGCACAGTAGTATTATTTAGCTTAGATCTCTCTCAGTTGCCGATCGGGCTGAAATTTGCCGGTTTTGCATGGCAGATGTTTTTATACGTAGGACTGTTTGTGACAGCCCACGATGGAATGCACGGCTCGATCGCCCCCAATAACCCAAAAGTAAATGATGCGATCGGCAGCTTTGTGCTGTTTGTGTACGCCATGTTTCCCTTTGGCAGAATGCGCCTGATGCACAACACCCACCATGATATTCCAGCCATAGTTGGCGACCCAGATTATCACAATGGTAAACAGAGCAATTTCTTTGCCTGGTACTTTAACTTTATGCAGAACTATTGGAGCTGGCTGAGGATTGTCTTGCTGATTGCGATTTTTCACGCCATTCACCAGCTATTACATGTTCCAGAAGGCAATATGGCTTGGTTTTGGGTGTTTCCTTCGGTGGCCAGCTCATTTCAACTATTTTTCTTTGGTACTTTTTTGCCCCATAGTGAGCCAGTGGGTGGTTATGTAAATAAGAGCCGATCGACCAGCACACCTTTTTCGGAGTTTTGGTCGTTTATTAGCTGCTATCACTTTGGCTATCATGAAGAACATCATGACTTGCCCCATTTAGCTTGGTGGCAGTTGCCAGCCGCTCGGAAGCACCGATTAATAAAATAATCCACAAAAAAGATGGGGTTTTTACCCCATCTTTCTTTTAAAACTAAGTTGCCGGTAGCTTTATCGCGATGACGAGAAGCTCGGAACCACCAAGACTTTATCTTGCTTAGTTAGCTTGTTGTAAAGAGTCTGAGTATTGGGATAGTTCGCAGCAGGCAGAGTTAAGAAGCGGTTGTAAGGAACTACATCCTCACCAAAGGCTTGCAGATACTCCATACTGTTAACCATTGCACCAATAAAGCCACGAATACCCGCCGCAGCCAAAATCTGGTTGTACTTACGAATTTCAGCTTGATCCAACGGTGCCCGACCCAAGAAGTGCTTAGTACCTAACTCAATTACCTTGGTATTTGGGTAAGGGGTGTAGAACTCCTTGATGTAAAGCTGGGAAGTACCTAAGCCTTCAATGAACTCTTTTAGATTAATCTCTTGGTTGCCCAGCTTACTTTCCAATCCTCTAAACTCACTAGCAGAGAGCAAGTAAGGAGCAATATCCCGCTCGAAGATTTGGCGGTAGGCTGCTTGCACAACCGTATTAAGCTGAATCTTGTCGGTGGCTTGAGTAAGCTTGAACACCTTGGTTTGTTCGCGCTTCTTGGTTACACCTTGATTGGTGCGGAAATCAATGTCTGGTTGAGAGCGATCGGTAGTTACATTGCCCAGCTCTACAAATCTTGGAGTAGTCTGCACTTGAGTATTGATGCCTACACCAGTATCGGCAATGCTACCAATGCGCAGCTTGCGCTGACTAACCCCGGCAGGAGTCAAATAGCGCTCGTAAGGAATAGTATCTTCACCGAAAGCTTCTTCGTATTCTTTAGAGCCAATAATCTCGTCTACTAAAGCATAGAAGCCTTTCTTTGAGCAGAGATCAAAGTACTTGTTCATCTCTTGGCGACCATAGGTAGGCCGACCCAGCAACCGCCGATGAATGTACTCGATCGCCTTCACCACGTACAACTTAGTCCAGTACAAGTTGCGGAACTGATCAGATTTAGTCAAGCCGCGCACGAATTCTCGCATGGAGATATCGCCGTTTTCTAGCTTGATTTCTAATACGGTCTGGCGTTGACCAGAGTAAACATCTCGACCAAAGATTTGCAGATATGCTGCTTTAATAATGGCCTGAGTAGAAATTTCAGTAAAGGTGACACTAGTACCCTTTACACTGCCTTGACCGCCAGGTAGCTGATCGAGCTTAAACACTTTGGCTCCTAAGGTGCCAGGTGCTACGCCGCGCGCGCCGGGATTACTAAGCTGGTTGTTGATACCAGGGCCTTGGGCAACCAAAATGCGGCGGGTGTCTTTGCCAAAAGGTGCCGGGCTGTAGCTGGGGTTGCGGGTTTCTTTGGGGAAAATTGCCCCAAATTGAATTTCTAACGGATCGTTGCCCGAACCGTATACGTGCTGGTCACGGAAGGGTCTGTCGTAAGAAGCAAAAGTGGTGAGGAAGTTCGGAATCTTGCGGAACGGCGCACTGTATCTAAACAGGTCTTGCTGTGGTCCCCAGTTGCGGCATTCTTGAGCTTCTTGACCCAAGCCCCGCAGATAAGGAACGGTTTCTTCGCCGAAGTAATCGCTGTATTCGTTGGAGTCTACCAAAGCATCTACTAGACCAGCCAGACCTTTGCTAGAGACGATCGAGAAGTACTTTTGCACTTCTTCGCGCGAGGATGGGCCACGACCCAAAATGTGTTTGAAAGCTAATTCCAATGCCCGACTGTTGATGAACGGCAAGAAGAACTGTTGGCGATATAAAGGAGATTTGGCCATGCGGCGCACAAACTCTTTCATAGAGATTTCGCCGTTTTTGACCTTAGACTCTAAATCTGAAACAGACTGGCTGTAGGCTCGGGTAATGTCGCGCTCAAAAATTTGCCGATAGGCCGCTTTGACCACATCATTTTTTTCGATCGCCGACAAACCGGGCTTCATTGCATACTTGGGACGACGCTCGGCAGCCTCCGAATAAAGCTGAGGCAGGCTCAGACCCTGTTGATCGTCGGTAGGACGCTGGCGCACCTTGCTTGCAGGGGTAGAAGATTTGAACTCTGTTAACAGAGCATCAAAATAAGTGCCGATCATTTCGCGGGCTTCAGCATCTTTGCTAAAGTAACCCAGCGAAGCTGCGCGCATTTCTTGGATGGCAACGATCGTGGCGGAGGTCGAGCAAGCTCTTTCGATAATTTCTCGCAGGCCGCGAGTGTTTACAATCAAAATATTCGGGTCGCCTGCAACGATCGCATAAGTCAGGTAGCGCAGAAACCAGCTCATGTCCCGCAGAGACTTCTGCATGTTGCTAGGACCATACTTCGATACGTTGATGGCTTGGAAGCCGATCGGAATTGGACCACTGCCAGTGGCGGTAAATAGGTTTTTAACCCCATCAAACAAGCCACTTTTGTTTTCAACAAAGGTGACTCCGCCTAGCTCCGAAGTTTTAATGCCGCTGGCGGTCAGCTTCATCGATTCTTCGGGTTGGTCGGGCTTTTCTAAAAAGGCCATTGGTGAGCCACCGGTAAAAATCCGGTTGGCCGCTCGGGAGACGATTAAGTCGGAGTTGGCTGTAATAATCTGGGCGATTTCGATCCGCCGATTGCCAGAATTGAAATAGCTGGTTAGCTCGCTGAGTTCACCGATACCCAAGAAGCGGTCTTGCTGCTCAGCTTGGGAAATTTTTGAGACGGGTAAGGTTTGATATAGTTGCGGACGAGCAACAGAGCTTCCACCACTGGCTTTAACACTCATTAGATTATTAATCTCCCAACATTAAAATGTGTATCTTTTAAGCTTGGTTCCTGCCGCCCATACTGCTTTGCAGCGATCAATATTGAAAGCCTTGAGCTGACTGGGGCCGGGCACCTGATTTTACATACCGGGCGCTGGAGACTTGCCGTCACCAGTTCCGAAAAAATATAACTGCCTAGCACAAACTAGACCAGTCTTAGATTAAAACGTTTCGAGTCCGTATGGCTTCTTTGTAAAGAAGTATGTCGGACTGTTTTTTAAAACTTAGGGATCATCCTAGAAGAGAAGCTGCTGAATCTGCCGGAAAATACAAGCTTTGTTACAGTCCAGCTTTACGTTCTAGATCCTTTAATCTGGGTGATGTGGCTTATTTCTTTTTGTCTTCTTTTTTATTTTT
>JAAFHZ010000127.1:5133-13154 GCA_013297675.1 Synechococcales cyanobacterium bin59.metabat.ball.084
GCGCAGTGTATTTGCCGCCTAAACCTTCCAAAATAACTTTGGTATTATGCTGCATCATTTTGATATAGGTGTCGGCATCACTGCCTTCTTTGCCTAGCCCATCGGTATATAGCTCGCCTTTTGCGACTTTAATACCAGCTTTGTTGGCGATGTCAGCGAGCGGCTGCGGATCGGTGTTGACTTCGTTAAAGACGGTTTTAATCTTGAGTTTCTTGATCCGTGCTACGGTTTTTTCCACTTGTTCTGGAGTAGGCTGATCAGCGGTACTATTGCCATAGGCTGATCCTTCTACTGCAATATTGTAAGAATTGGAATAGTAGACCAAAGAGTTCCTGCTGCTCACCAACTGTCGATTTTTGGGTTCAATGCTGGCAATTTGCCGCTTGAGCCATTCCTGCATCACGGTCATTTGCTTGTCAAATTGATCGTAGTTTTTGGTGTAAAGCTCCTCATTTTTGGGTGCGACATCAGAGAGAGTGCGTCTGATGGTCTTCGCCATTTCTAATGCCCGGAAAGCATTGTGCCAGAGATAGGGATTAGGTTTACCGTCTTTCTTTTCGGGGTTGGACACAGCCAACTCAGCCACTGCCACCTTTTTTTCAGCGGTGCTGCTCTTAATGGCTTTATCCATGGCTGCTTCTAGACCATAGCCGTTGTATAGCAAAACATCGGCATTGTTTAAGTCGGTGATGTTGGCTTCGTAAGTCTGCGGCTCTTTATCTGGGGGAATCAGGCATTTGAGATCGATCGAGCTGCCCGCAATCATCTTGGTCAAGTCACAGATCACGCTGCTAGTGGCCACTACTTGAGGCTTATCACTGGTGGGCTTAGGCTTGGGTGGTGGAGCCGCCGGTTCTTCGGTTTTGGTTTGATTACAAGCTAACAACAAGCCCGCTAGACCAACAGATAGCATTTTGATACCAAGCCGTTGGCGCAATTCTTTGCCAGTAAAAATATTCATAGATGTTTACAAAAGTTGTCTGATTACACTCCAATGTCCTCGAAGATTATACTTGGTTGCACTTCAGTTTTGAGGTGGTGGTATAAACCTCAACATCAACCTAGCTGCAAGATTCATTACTGACAGGGGTAATATAGGTTTAACTAATCATTTACATAAATTTACTTTTCTTGACATCTTGCCATAAAATGTAACTAGGTATAAGATAAAACTTAATGAGTATTTATTCCTAGTGGTGGTTACTAAGAGGCCGTCATGCAGGATGACACCATCACCCAGACTTTCTAGTCCCTACAGATCATGAGTCATTTTCCCTGGCTAACTGCCATCATTGTTTTTCCTCTAATCGCTGCACTGCCGATTCCGTTTCTCCCCACCAAAGACAGCAAGATTTTGCCGCAGTACACCCTCGCTGCTGCCATTGCTGAGATGGTGGGTATTTTGTATGTTTTTGCTACTCAGTACAACTTTGGTGACTCTAGCCTGCAATTGATCGAGCGCTATAGCTGGGTTCCACAGATTGGTTTGCATTGGTCAATGGGTGTTGATGGGTTATCAATGCCATTGGTAGTTTTGACGGGTTTTGTGACGACTTTGGCAATCTTTGCTGGCTGGGAGACTTCCAAAAAGCCTCGCTTGTTTTTTGCCCTGATGCTGGTGATGTATAGTGCCCAAATTGGGGTGTTTTTGACTCAAGACATGCTGCTGTTTTTCCTATTATGGGAAATTGAACTGGTGCCGGTGTACCTGCTGATTGCGATTTGGGGTGGACCAAAGCGAATGTATGCGGCTACTAAGTTCATTATTTATACCGCTCTTTCTTCAATCTTTATTTTGGTTGCGGCTCTGGCCTTGGCTTTTTCTGGCAATCATCTCACCTTTGATATTACTGAATTGGGGATGAAAAATTACCCGATCGGCCTAGAAATCACCGCATATTTAGGCTTCTTAATTGCCTTTGGTGTCAAGCTCCCAATTTTCCCTTTTCATACTTGGTTGCCCGATGCCCACGGTGAAGCACCTGCCCCTGGCTCCATGGTGTTAGCGGGTGTATTACTGAAAATGGGTGGCTATGCTTTGATCCGAATGAATGCAGAAATGCTGCCCCATGCCCATGTGTACTTTGCTCCCATGTTGGCGATTTTGGGCGTAGTCAATATTGTCTATGGAGCCTTGGCAGCTTTCTCACAAGACAATCTCAAACGTCGTTTGGCCTATTCTTCGATTTCCCACATGGGCTTTGTGTTGATTGGGATTGCTTCTTTCACTGCGCTAGGCATCAATGGTGCGGTGCTACAAATGATTTCTCATGGCCTGATTGCAGCAGCGCTGTTCTTCTTGGCTGGGGTGACTTACGATCGCACTCACACTTTATCGATGGAAAAAATGGGCGGTATTGCTCGATCGATGCCCACCACTTTTGCGTTGTTCACCGCTGGTTCTATGGCTTCTTTAGCTCTACCCGGCATGAGTGGCTTTGTGGGAGAACTCACAATCTTTCTTGGTTTAACAACTAGCACTGCCTACAGTGAAAGCTTCAAAATTGTGGTAGTGTTACTTTCCGCCGTAGGCATTATGCTTACTCCGATCTATTTGTTGTCAATGTTACGCAAAGTCTTTTATGGAGAACAAGGTGAGCTGGCTGCCGAATCCTCTGCTTGGTTAGATGCTAAGCCCCGGGAAGTGTTTATTACAGCTTGTTTGTTGGTGCCGATTATTGGTATTGGTCTGTATCCCAAAATTGCCACTCAAACTTACGATGCAACCACGGTAGCAGTAGCTTCTCATCTTCAGTCTGCCTTGCCAACGTTTGCCCAAACCGAAAATAACATTAGCATCTCGCAAATGTTTAAATCTCCATCAATAGCTTTTAGTGCAAATAGCGGAGCGAGTATCTCTGGTGCAAGTGTAGATAAACAATTAGTTGGTAATTTAGCTAGTCGCTAATACAGCGGATATTGATCTGATTAGAGCTTGAAGGAGGCATTGCCTCCTTTTTTGCTATGGGCTATACTGAGGTTCTGCGGAATGTAGCGCAGCTTGGTAGCGCACTGCTTTCGGGAAGCAGGGGTCGTAGGTTCAAATCCTATCATTCCGATGTTGCTGAAATTAAGACTATGGAAGGTTCCTAGGAGATAAAAAATCTCTGAGGAACCTTATGTATTGTCAATAAGACTTTTGGAGAGTGGTTATTGGTGGACGAAATTTACAAATATGAAAGTTGGAATCCAGAACAAAGAAGGTCGATTAATACTGGTATGGAAAGACGGCAAACGTCGCACGATAGCGATCGAACGGCCTGGCATCTCACCGGCTAGAACCTTAGCTGGGAAGACCAAAGCCGAAATTGAAAATAGAACTTGCACATCTCACCTATTGCATCAAACTATCCGGGGATTGGGCAACTTGGTTGATACTGTTCCTGCCAACAGATAGGTTTTCGCCGCGATGAACTTCTGGCACTTGACAAGGTGTTTCGGGGTATTGATCGATCGTGTGCTGAGATAGCGGAGATGTTGAGGCGCTTTGGTGAAGAACATCGGCAAAAGTAACCCTAGAAACACCCCTACTGAACCTAGAATAGAAACAGCCCCAACCAGTGAAAGCTAGGGCTGTTTCTATCGAACGGACTGTTGACAGCAGCGCGATCGAACAGAAGATAACTCATAAGCAGAGGTTAACATGGCAACCGGCACAGATACAGACTTACAGCAATTAAAAGACTTAATCACAGCCGGTAACATCGCTACCCAAAAGCAGATCACTGATAGTAATGCCGCCTTACAGAAGCAGCTCACCGATACTAACACTACCCTGCAAAAGCAGATCACGGATCTCACCCTGGATGTAAAAGTGGGCTTTGCCAAGGTGGAAACAAGTTTCGCCAAAGTTGAAGGCGATATCAGGGAGTTGCGATCCGAGCTTAAAGCCCTAGATACAAAATTTGATGAGAAGACCAAAAACTTAGACCAGCGAATCACCAGCCGAGAATTCATTAGCCGGGGCGTTGCGGTTGGTATAACTGTGACCATTGTGGGTGGATTGCTTCTGGCATTCGGAAAAATCATATTTTTTGGCAAGATTTAAAAAGTAATAAAAAACTACTTCTTACCAAAGATGCCAAACAGCCCACCCTTTCCGGCTGTAGTTGATGACTTACTGGCGGTGGGAGTGTCAGACATCATCTTTTTGATTTCTTGTTTAGCATTACGGACGATCGGGGCACTAGGATCTAGTTGAATGGCTTTGTTAATATGCATTTTAGCCATTGTCACCTGATTTTGACGGTAATAGACGATCGCCATTTGGGCATGAGCGATCGCGTTATTAGGATCATCTTTTAAGACTTCTCTTAGCTCCACATTCGCCTTAGTCCAATTCCGCATGTTGATATATTCCTCCGCCCGTCGCATGGCTTTTTCGCCTTGCAAGGGATTTTTAGCTGTTTCGGCAGATCTCGGTACTTCGTTAGCAGTTGTGGTTTCTACTGAATTTTGCTCTACTGGTTTATTAATGGCAGAATTAGTGTTGGCCAATGGAGGACGACTAGCTTGATTCCGTTTCCGCAGTAAATAAACAAGATTTAGCTCACTAATATTACCGGTGACTTCGGTACTGCTTTCTAGTAGAGCGTATTGTTGAAGAGTTAATTCTTTTAATAACTCATGATAAACATGACTTAAATCTTCACTGCTCTGTTGATAAAGCTTTTGGGCAGCACTGCTAGTAATATCAATTTTGCCAGCATCAGCGATAATTCTTTTGGCTACTAGTTCTAACATAGCCTGTTGTTCTTGAAGCTGAGCAGCTTTAGAAATTTGACCATAAGACTGATTTACCACACTAGAAAAAATCTTGGTGGCCAACATTTTTTCGTCTACAGTTTGCCAATTAGCGCTATCTGGATGCATGAGGCGGGCAATTTCTTTATATCGATCGCGTACACCGGTGGCATCGGCATCTACAGACACTCCCAAAAAAGCATGATGGTCAGTAAAGTCAAATTTAAATAAGCCTTGGGTTGGTTTGAGATTCATACTTGTTGCAGCAGATAGCCGATATCTCTAGTAGAGTGTGGACGTTAGTAATGTGGAGCTGCCCAAAATAACTTGGTCAGAATAACTCGGTAGGAAATTCCCAAGGAGTTGCCTGAACTTTGGCTAAGGCTTGGCTAATTGGTGTTTGGAGATGGCCATTAGTGGCCAAAATTCGACCAGAATCAAGCACAAACGGGCTTTCATCGTAGGCGGTGACTAATCCACCAGCTTCTTGCACAATCACTACTCCAGCGGCCAAATCCCAAGGAGATAAGCCGCGCTCCCAATAGCCATCCAGCCGACCACAAGCTACATAGGCTAAATCGATCGCGGCTGCTCCGCCTCTACGCACACCTTGGGTGTGGTGAGTAAGGTAACAGAACTCTCGATAGTTGTTGTCGGTGGTTTCTTGTCGATCGTAGGCAAAGCCTGTGACCAACAAACTTTCAGCTAGAGTCGCAGTTGCAGAAACCCTGATCGAACGGCGGTTGCAAGTAGCACCGAGTCCGGTAGCTGCCCGAAACAGTTCTTGATGCCAAGGATCAAAAATCACGCCCAGAGTGGGTATTCCGGCGACTAATAAGCCGATCGAAACTGCACTAAAGGGGTATTGGTGAGCGTAGTTAGTGGTGCCGTCTAAGGGATCAATGACCCACAAAAACTCTGCATTACTATTTCCATACTTCCCAGTCTCTTCGGCCAAAATGCTATGAGTCGGAAGATGGCGCTGCAAAATTTCCACAATCCGCGCTTCTGACTCTCGATCGGCCACGGTTACTAAGTCACCAGGCCGACCTTTCGACTCAATTTGGCCTGCTAGATGATCTCGATGGTGATTAATAATTGCTCCGGCAGCTAGGGCTGCTTCAGTGGCTATTTCTAAGAAGCTCTGTAAAGTTGTGGCTGAAGGTGACTGAGAGATTGCTGCCCGAGAAATAGGTACCCGAGAAATAGGTGACTGAGACATGGTGTTCGATATATATTTATGAGGGAGTGAAAAACTATGGTGCTGCTTACTAAATCTACCCATGCCTAAAAACTTTCTAAGACTCTTTCCGAGAGTATGCCCGATCACCATCAGGGTCGCCCACAGGATTACCCTTGGTGGGTTTCTGATGTTGATGAACTTTAGCAGGGTAGCTGCCCAAGATAACCGAGTATACACTCCTCTTCCGTTGCCTCCAAGCAATGAGGTAGCTGATGCTTTAACCGATCGAGATATCCCTTTGGGAGACGGTGGTTTTGCCCGTGATTACGCCATTCAGCTAGCTAGCGGTGAGCAGGTGGTAATAGAGCTTACTTCCGATAACTTTGATACGGTGGTAACTTTGCTTACTAAAGAAGGCAAAACTGTCGGCAAAAACGATGATGGTCCAGATGGTTCGAGTAATTCTTTATTGTTTGCTCGAATTAAAAAAGCTGGGCCTTATACTGTGCGGGTGCAGGGTTTTAGTGATACTAGTGGGGGTAAGTTTTCTCTCAAGGTTAGCCGCCTGAAGGCGGTGCCTTAAAGTTCTATTTTTTAGAACCGATCAGGTCGATCAGAGCGGCTTTGAATTTTTCTAGCCGCTGGTTTACGGAGTCGTTAGATTCTTGTAAGGCTCTGGTCAGTTGATCGATGCGCTGGTTGAGAAAGTTGTTGCGTTCGTCTAGCGATCGGATTTCTTTGTGGAGGCGGGTGATTTCGGCTTGCAGGGCTTGGTTGCCACTATCTACTTGGCCATTGCTATCGAGTTGTCCCCGTTGGAGAACTTGCCAGGTGGGTGGCTCGGTGGGTAATAGTTTAACTAAAGCGGGTTTTTTGATCAGCAGGTTTGCTGCTGACTTATCGAAGTCAAAAGCTAATGGTAAGGATTGCAGTCGATCGAACAATATTTTGCGCTGGGGGTTGAGCAGTAGCCATGCACAGCCATCTGGTTCGGTCATGGGCAGTATCCAATAGTTGCCTTGTAATTCGCGGCCAAAGATTACGCTGTCGCGGCTGGCATTTTGGAAAGATTCGCTGGTGATATTGGCTTCGATCGAGTAGGCGGTAAGTAAGCTGGGTACGTCGTTGTAGGTGGTGACAAGCTTTTCGGGGGTGAGGTTGAGACGGGGCAGCTCTGTGGTGAGAATGCGATCAAAAACTTGGGTGACTCGTTGCAGGTTTACAGGAAATTCGCCGCGCTGCAAGGCTACCAATAAATTTTCAAGATAGGCTTCGAGTTCTTGAATATGCTGGGCAATTGGCCTATTGGTCTTTTCCTGGCTGGACTTGTCTGGGGTTGAATCGGTCATGGCTCTCTAACAATCCTGCCCAGCTCCTAAAAACATCACCAGATTCTATCACAAGACCATAATAGGAAGTATTTGCTAATTAGTTCTTTCGTATCATAGCTCAGGCTGGGCTGTCCAACAAAAAACCACAGGTACTACCCGTGGTTTTTGTTGCAAAATCTATAGATTTTTACTCGTTTTCAGCAAAGCTCAAACCAGAAGCGAACTCCTCGCCATAGCCTTCTTCACCATGCTCGTTGATATCCAAACCTTGGTACTCGGCTTCTTCTTTAGCACGCAATGGCATTACCAAAGCTAAACCTTTCAGAATCACAAAAGTACCAGCAGCGGCAAAAGCGTAAGTAGCCAGAATGCTGATCAATTGAGTAACAACTTGACCACCATTGCCATCGACCAAGCCAAGGGCGATCGGCTTACCATCAGCACCAGGAATTTCGTAGAACTGTTTAGAAGCAAATATGCCAGTCAAAATTGCACCGACCGTACCACCAACTCCATGAACTGGGAAAGTATCTAAGGAGTCATCAAACTGCAACTTTGCCCGCAAGCTAACTGCAAAGAAGCAGGCTGTAGCAGTAATTGCTCCTACGAAAATTGCTGACAAAGGACTAACATAGCCCGCACAAGGAGTAATACCGACTAAACCAGCTAAGAAACCACTGGCAATGCCAACAGCAGTGGGCTTTTGGCGTAATCCCCACTCTAAAACCATCCAAGCTAAGCCAGCCGCCGCACTAGCAATCATG
>JAAFHZ010000128.1 GCA_013297675.1 Synechococcales cyanobacterium bin59.metabat.ball.084
GTATAGCTGATTTTGACGACCAATTGATGCTAGTGGCAACAGGACTATGGAACTTCTATTTAAATGCAGCATAAATTGGTGAAATCCTTATTTCACAGTCATTTTTATTTCCCGACAGGTCTAATACTGGTAATGGTGTCTTCGACAGTGGGACTTCATTAAACGTACAGAAACAACCTTTGTCCGTAGCAGTTGGAAATTTCAATGGTGATAATAGAACCGATTTAGCTGTGGTGAACTATGGTGACAATAGTGTTTCCGTTGTTCTAAATGGTGCCAGTACTACTCGTTTGCCAGTAGGAGGAGCACCTACATCTGTTGCTATCGGTGATTTCAATGGTGACAATAAGACTGATTTAGCTGTAGCGAACTATGGTAGCAATAATGTTTCGATTCTCTCCGGCAATGGTAACGGTAGTTTCACTCTTACAGAAACTGTATCAGTGGGAGATAGGCCAGGCGCTTATTCGGTTAAAGTTGGCGATTTCAACGGCGATGGAAAATCTGATTTAGCAGTAGCAAAGCTTAAGAGTAATGAAGTTTCAATTGTTTTGGGTGATGGGCAAGGAAAATTTGGTTCTCCCACAACAACAATATCATTAGGTCCTGAAATTGTTGCATCTAGTGATGAAGCAACACTGTTAAGACAATTCACTCCACTAACAGTAGACGACTTCAACGGTGATGGCAGATCTGATTTAGCCATTGTTAAATCTGGTAGTAACCAAGTTTCAGTGCTATTGAATGTTTCTCCTCGTGCAACACTTTCTATTACAAATACCCTGCCGCCTCCAATCAACACTGTCCCAGCAGCACAAGCGGTTAATGAAGATACTCAAATAGCGATAGCTGGTATCAGTGTTAGTGACCTTGATGGCAACCTAGCTTCTACCAAACTCACTGTTGCTAATGGCACCCTCAATGTTGACGTTGCTGGTGGAGCCGCAATTCTCACTGGAGCTAATAACTCTTCGACCCTGACCTTAACCGGTACTCAATCTCAAATAAATACCGCTCTTAGCACCCTCAAATATCAAGGAAACCTCAACTCCAACGGTGCAGATACCCTTACTATATTATCTACCGATAGCTCGGCTACCCCCTTGAGCGATACAGATACAGTGAGCTTAACCATCAATTCTATTAATGATGCTCCTACCGATATTGCCTTAAGCGCTACCAGTGTGAATGAAAATGTGCCCATCAATACGGCGATCGGCACCTTAACTACCGTTGACCCTGATAACAATTCTGGCTTTACCTATAGCTTTGTTACTGGTACTGGAGACAATGATAACAGCAGCTTTTCTATTAACGGCGATCGGTTAGTAATTAATAGCTCTCCTGACTTTGAGGCAAAATCAAGCTACAGTGTACGAGTGCGTTCTACCGATGCCGGTGGCCTGTTCTTTGATAAAGTATTAGTTGTGACTGTTAATGACCTTACTAATAATAACGTGGTGGGTTCTAATGGTGATGACACCTTATTTGCTACCAATGAAATAGATAACATCCAAGCACTTGATGGTAACGATAGCATTTTTGCTACTGTTGCAAATCTTCAACCATCTGATGTTTTTGATGGCGGAAACGGTAATGATTCCTTTTATCTTAGTGGTGGCATCGCTAATCAAACTCTTACCGTGGATCTCAACTCGTCCAATCAATTAGTTTCTTTAGTCAATCCTAATGTTGATAATATTACCCTTGCAAATGTCGAAAATATTATTCTCACTGGCTTTGCTGGAAATGCTTCTCTAAACGGAAATGCAGCTAATAATATTCTGACTGGTGGAATTGGCAATGATACTTTAAATGGTGCAGTTGGTAATGACACATTAGCAGGTGGTGATGGCAATGATTCATATTATTTATATGATGCTGGTGACACCATTATCGAAAATGCTAATGGCGGTACCGATACTGTTTTGTCTAACTTAACTGTAAATCTATTAGTAGACAATGTTGAGAACATTGGTTTGTTTGGGTCTGCTGCTATTAATGCTACTGGTAATAGCCTTGATAACACAATTACCGGTAACTCGGCTAACAACATCTTGAATGGTGGGCTTGGTAATGATTTTCTTCGAGGTGATTTAGGCAATGATAGCTTAATTGGTGGGGAAGGAGATGATACATTAAATGGGGGTGCTGGTATTGATAGGTTAGAAGGAGGTATCGGTGATGACTTGTACTATATATCTGATGCCGATAGCGGCAATGGTAGTGATACTATTATTGAAAATGATAACAGTGGCATTGATACTGCAATATCAAGTTTCACAGTGACCACATTAGCAAATAATGTTGAAAAGCTGGGGCTACTGGGATCTGCTGCAATTAATGGTACTGGAAACAACCTTAACAATACTATTACTGGTAATTCTGCTAATAATATTTTGAATGGTGGACTTGGCAATGATTTTTTAATTGGTGGCGGCGGTGATGACACCCTAGATGGTGGAGCTGGTGATGATACTCTAGCTGGTAGCAGAGGCAATGACACTTATAGAGTAGACTCTGTAGGCGATGCAATCAGCGAGTTCTCTACTATAGAGACGGAGATAGATATAGTACTAGCCAGCGTGAGTTTTACTCTTAATGGTAATCTTGAGAATTTGACCCTAACCGGTTCTCAGGCAATTAACGGTACTGGCAATAATTTAAATAATGTCATTACTGGTAATGGTGCTGCGAACATTTTGGATGGTGGTGCTGGTGATGATACCTTAGCAGGTGCTGCTGGCATAGATACTTTTATTCTGAGTAAAACTGGGGTTGATACTATCCAAGATTTTGCAGTTGGTGAAAAGCTGTTGATTTCATCATCAGCTTTTGGTGGATTAGCGCCTGGTGTTTTAGCTAACAGTAGACTTTTAGTAGGTGCTGGTTTAACTAGTGCTAATGCATCTGATCAACGGTTTATTTTTAACACCACAGATAAATCTTTGTATTTTGATGTTGATGGTTTAAATGGATTAGCTGCTACCAAAATAGCAGTTTTAGCCGGCACTAGTATTTCTACACTTAGTTCTTCTAGCTTCTCTATTGTTTAAGTCACTGAGCTGCTAAAATAATATTACCGCAGATAGGGAGAAGACCTTATCACTCAATGACAGTCTATTGAATGCCATGGCATTATTTTTGAAGTGAATTTGCAGTTGATCGCCTAACATAGATATTTGAAGACTAAGGCAGTTTGATATTTTCAAGCTGCCCTAATTTTTAACCTGAAATACATTAATAAAACATATGTAATTTTCCTGGTACATCATTCACCAAAATGATATACTAATCGCGTTTGGCAATTCAAGCCAAATAGCTGTTTTCACAGCTATCGTCGAAATCCTTTATTGCATTGCTACCAACCAACTATATGTTTTATAAATCTTCAATTTTGGCCGCAATATTTGTTCTGCTATCCATGGGTAGCGCGATCGCCGCCGAACTATCCAACCTAGAAATCTCCATAGCTGAACAACCATCAGAACTATTAGTTAACGCCCCTCATTGGCCAGCAGCCACCACTAAAAACAGTGCCAGCATTGCCAAAGCTCGGTTACTCAAAACACCAGCTACCGATATACAGGCTGCTACAGAACTCCATACATCCTCAGATCAAAACAGTGCTAGCGTTGCCAAAGCTCGGCTGCACAATCTTGCTGCCAAAGAATCTGCCGTACTGAACAGTTTACCAACAACTCGATCGCCAAAGATGCCAGCAGCTAGTGCTGAATCCCATCGCAGTAAACTATCGATCGCCAGAGATCCCAGCACAGCGATCGCCTCAAAAACTATCAAAGATCAAATCAAAAACACTGCTCATACCATTCCCTATTCAACCACTGCCAACAATAAAAACAGTCAGCCAGATAATAATTTTACGGAACAACCTAAAATTGCTGATGCCAGCTCAAAAATCAGCTCGATCGAACAATGGGAGACTAATAGATCTGTAACCCTCAATGATATTGTGCTAACTCCAGCTCCCATCAAAACAATAGCTCAAGCACCAGAAAGATTACCAGATATCCCCGCCTTACCAACAGTAATCGAAACTGCCCAACCAGCGATCATTAAACCCATAAATTCCCCCGGTGGAACTCAAAAGCCAGTTATCACCCAACCTGAAGCCCAAACACCAGTGATTACCTCCGGTGCAAATGAGGCGATCGCTCCGCCTGCGCCGATTGCCAAACCCACAAGTACTGTAATCGAAACCAAAAATCCAGAACCCCCTCCATCGGCACCTCAAATTATCGAAGCCCAAAAACCAGAAAATCTAAATAGCGAACCCAAAAAATGGGCAGTAGGAGTACATACTCAACTCAGCACCACCGGCTTTATTGGCGTAGATGCTGGTTATAAATTTAGCCCTAACCTCCATGCTCGTCTGGGACTGAACACGGTAGGCTTTAGCCTAGACTATGCCAGTCAAGGCATTAACTATAAAGCCAATTTAAGCCCCACAAACGTCCATCTTTTAGGCGACTTCTTCCCCTTTGGTGGTGGACTGCGCCTGACTGGTGGCTTAGTATTACAAAGCAATCAATTCAATGCCACCGGCACACCCAGCAGTTCTATAGCTAACGGTATTACCCAGGTAAATATTGGTGGTGCTGACTACAACATTAGTGATGTGGGAACTGTTTCTAGTGAAGGATCTTTTAGCAATAGCGTTGCTCCTTACCTAGGTATTGGTTTTGGTACACCATTAAGTCCCGGCTTGGGCTTTAACTTCGATGCTGGAGTAATTTTTGCCGGTTCCCCCAGAGTAAGATTACGCGCCAATATTCCGTCCAGTGTGAGAGAAGATACTCAAACTGATATTAGAAATAGTCTAGCCGAGCAAGAACGCAGAACCAATAATGACATTAGCAGCTTTAGCGTTTATCCAGTAGTTTCTATTGGCATTTCCTACGCATTCTAGTTGTTCAGCCCATCTCTGTAGTATGCGCAGAGAGAAAAGCTCAAGAGGATTTAGAGCAATACTCCTCTTGAGCTTTGATAGTCCAAGGTTGCATATCAATCAGTTAGGCAAGCCGGATCAAAAGGATACTCACCCCTCAGCCAATTAACGATTTCTTGACTGTAGGGGGTTTGAAAATTATTGTATCGATCGATCAACCTCTGTTTTTCCTGCACGCTCAATAAATCTAGCCCCTCGTCCTGAAAAGCCGCCACATCTTCAACTAGATATTCAGCAAAAGCTTCACCACATAGATTGCAAACCGCTGCATACAATGCAACATCGGCAGTCAACGCCTGCAACGGAATCTGGGATAAATAAGCTTGGTTCATCGGATTAATCGCCTGTCCAGCAGTCCACTCTGCCATATGTGCAGCCGACTCACCAAATGGTCGCAGATGCAAAAATTTGCAAAGATTTTTACCATCGTTCACCGGGTAATTGTCCCAAATATAGGGCTTACGCCCAAGTTGGGTAGTGATAGCTTGTAAATGCTCGATCGAATAATGCGATGAACAAACTCTCTCCCCCGTCCAAAAAACCTGCACAGCCCGGTCTAACAGTTCACCAAGTGTTTCTAAATAACGAGGGGGTCGATCGCCAAATACCCGATCTAAAACCGGATCAGTGGAGTAGTAGGTAGGGCACATAATAAACAACTCAGCAGTGCTCTGCTCCATAATTCGATGAGTCACATCGGCTTGAATTTGGGCAATGTTGGCATCATCACCCCGCATATCATCAAATAAAATAGCCAAAATATTTGGCTGGAGTTTATTGATCGATCGAATCTTGGCATCCAGCAGCTTTTGAGTCTGGCCATCGAAGTTGTGATGAATTTCAAAAGGGGTAATGCCAATGCCCCAGGCTACTTGAGCTTGTTGATAAACTTGGCCGAGCTGATGCAAATTAGCATAGTCTGTGGCTGGCCAAGGCTCTGCCCATCGACGACGGAGATATCGATCGGCTTTGGGAGCGTAAATATAATACTGATAGTTATTTTGTTTCAAAAAACTGGCATAGTCCTGGCGGGTTTGCCAACTCCACTGTTGGCCAAAGAAGCCTTCGATGATGCCTCGGCTAAATATGGTGCTGTCCATGATCTTGGAAGTCAGAGTTTATAAAAATAATTGAAACCAGTGATTTGCTAGCGACCTAATTCATGCAGTCGATCGATCTCCGCAGTCCATTTGGCAGTGGCTTCGTCTAACAAAGTACGCTTGCTGCTAACTGGCGGTTCTAAAATATCACCAATGCGAATAGTCAAAGGTACGGCTGCCGGAATTTTGCGCCCAGCAACTTCTAGTTCATGGGTGCCCCACAAGCTGATCGGAATCACCGGCACTTGAGCTTTAGCGGCGATCAAGGCCGCTCCGGCTTTGGGTTCAGCTATTTTGCCATCAGCAGTGCGGGTACCGCCCATAAATACTCCCAAACCCCAGCCATTTTCTAAATATTCCATGGCGGCTTTAATGGTACCAGAACCAGCTCTTTCGCGGTTTACGGGGTAAGCTCCATAGATTTTCATTGCTGTTTTGAGGATAGGGATCTCAAAGAGTTCTTCTTTGGCCATGTAGGCCACTGGTCTACCGACGCAGCAAGAGAGCAGCACCGGATCGTAGTTGCTGGCATGATTGCTCACTACCAAGAAGGGGCCTTTTTTGGGCACTTTCTCGGCACCATATATTTTTCCCTGCCAGTAGGTGTGCAGCATGGGGCTGACCACTAGCCATTTGAAGGCATGGTACATAAACAAACTAGCAAAAGGTTCACGTTCTCGGGTCATAGTATCACTGCTCTGCAAGAATGGGATCTATTCTACCGGAACCTGTGTAGGAGCAATGGTTTTGATGGTGATGTCTAGCCTTTCTGATATTAACTTTCTGGGTTGTTGTTTCGCTATAAATCGCAGCAGCACTATGCTTCTTGAAGCAGTTCACTCTGTGACTTCGAGCTGTAAAGCATCTGAGTTTCGACCCTGACTAATTTAGAAAGCTATGCCAGAATAGAGACAGTAAATATTTTTTCTCTGATGCATATTCCAGAATTAGAATCCGCAGTAATCGATCGAGTGATAGAAATGGCCTGGGAAGACCGCACTACCTTTGAAGCTATCAAACACCAGTTTGGCCTCAGCGAAAAACAAGTTATTGCCATCATGCGCCGTGAAATGAAAGCCTCCAGCTTCAGAATGTGGCGGAAGCGAGTTACCGGTCGTGGCACCAAACATCTTCAAAAACGGGAGTTTGTCGCTGGCCGTTTTAAATGCCAGACTCAGCACTAGTTCTTCAGATTCCCCATCAAATATAGCAGCGCCATTCTAATGGCAATGCCGTTATGTACCTGCTTGCTTACTAAGCTCATAGCTGGGTCATCCATCACATCCGAAGTTATTTCTACTCCGCGATTTGTGGGGCCAGGGTGCATTACTTTTACATCAGGTTTGCAGAGTTGTAGTCGATCGCGGTTAATACCAAAAGCCTGATGATATTCCCGCAGGCTGGGTAACAAATGCTGAGACATTCGCTCCTTTTGCAGCCGCAACGTCATCACAAAATCAGCAGCGGCGATCGCTGGCTCTAATTGCCAGTGCATAAATAGTTTCCGGTTTGGGTCAGCCTCGCAAAAATCGGCGAACTCTCTGGGTAGCAAAGTAGGTGGTGCGGCTAAATGCACCTCAGCACCACAGGCAGTAAGGCTCCAAATGTTCGATCGAGCTACCCGTGAATGCAAAATATCTCCGACGATTGCGATCTTTTTGCCTGCTAATAGCTCACTGCGCGGCTTGCTGGCATCTAACACTTCACAGATAGTAAACAGATCTAATAATCCCTGAGAAGGATGCTCGTGTTGACCATCTCCGGCGTTGAGCACTCCTACTTGGACACCTAGACGATCCATTTCAGCGGCGATCACTTGGGGTACTCCTGAATGCTGATGACGCACCACCATTAAGTCGGTATCCATCGCCAGATAAGTTTTGGCGGTATCTAGAATAGTCTCGCCTTTGGTGATCGAAGAAGTAGCGGCGGCAAAGTTCATTACGTCTGCCGAGAGGCGCTTGGCGGCTAGTTCAAAGCTGCTGCGAGTGCGGGTAGAAGATTCAAAAAATAAGTTGGTGACTACTCGCCCTTGTAATGCTGGGACTTTTTTCATGGGTCGCAACAGCACATCGCTAAAGCTGGCAGCAGTTTGGAGCACAATGTCATATTCAGCAGTGGTAAAGTCTGCTAAACCCAATATGTGACGGCGTGTCCATGTCATCGATCGATCCTCAAAAGTCAGTCAGCCGTCAACAGTGTTAGCGATTAGGTTCCACTTGTCAAGAGAATTTAGCGATGGGCGTAGCTTCCTCTGAGGTATCTCACGGAATCTAGCAAGCAACTTGCCTTAAAAATATTTCGATCGATGTAAACTAATAATCGTGTAGATTTAATAATAGAAACGTACCACTGGCTTCGTTGAAATTTATGACAACCCCACTAGACACGCCGTGGAAGCAAATCCTAGAATCTTACTTCCCACAATTTATGGCTTTCTTCTTCCCGGAAGCCTACAGTCAGATCGATTGGAGTAGAGGATTTGAGTTTTTAGATGGGGAGCTTCAACAGATCACGTTGGAGGCTGAAACGGGCAAAAGAATTATTGATAAGTTGGCGAAAGTCTACATGCACAGTGGCGGAGAACAATGGATTGTCGCGCATATTGAAATTCAGAACCAGAAGGAAGATGAATTTGGTGAACGGGTTTTTGTGTATTTTGCCCGGTTGCGGGACAAGTTTAAACGGGAGGTGGCTAGCTTTGCCGTTTTGGGTGATACCGATGTAGATTGGCGACCCAATTCTTTTGGGCGGGAGACTTTGGGCTGTAATCTTCAGTTCTCTTTTCCTATCACGAAATTGGTAGACTATAAGAAGCGGAGAGAGGAGTTGGCAGTTAGTGATAATCCTTTTGCGGTGGTAGTGCTGGCTCATTTAGCAGCTCAAGCTACCAAGGGGAAAGAAAGTCAACTACGCCGCAAAAACCAGAAGCTCAACATCATGAAGATGATGTACGATCGAGGTTACAGTGAGCAAGCAGTAATTGACTTGTATCGCTTTGTGGACTGGGTGCTTACGCTGCCGCCAGATTTGGCTGAAGCTTTCAATAATGATTTAATCGCCTATGAGGAGGAAAAAAATATGCCTTATCTGAGTGAGTTGGAGAGAAGTAGTTTAGCCGCAGGTAAAGCTGAAGGCAAAGCTGAGGGGAGGGTCGAAGTTGTTATTAAGCAACTGAATCGTCGAGGACAGCTCTCTGAAGAGGTTGTGGCAAAGATTGAGGGGCTGCCGATCGATCAACTGGAACAACTCGCCATAGATTTACTAGATTTTACCAACGGCAACGATTTGGCAAAGTGGCTGCGGAGTTATGGTTAGTCTTAGTGATCGTTGCCTGCTGCTGAGAGCCTGAGAATCTTGGATAAATTGGTTCGATCTCACATTATGCTCTTTTCTGTGGTATCAAGTTTTCATGAAGGTATCGACAAAATCTCAAAGAGTTAGGCTACAAACGAGGAAATTATATGTTTTGGGTTGTTGTTACAATATTGATTGCAGCAGTTATAGCTTGGTCGAGATATAACATCATGACTAAAGGTAAAGCTCAACTGAAAAGTGTGGAAGCCTGTATCAACCAGATAGAAAGAAACCCCAGTTCTCCTAGTGCTTATGATAAATTCATTGAAGTTTGGAAAAATTCTACTTGGGTTCAGCCTGAAGATTTGTTTAATGGAGGATATTACGACCGTATTCTTAAAATATGTGAGAAAAATTCCTCTAATCCTAAATCTTGGCAACTTTTAATGGAAGTTATACAAAAACTCAACATATCTTTCGGAATCAATACAAATGGCAAACGCAACAGATCCAAAACTTTTAGGCTTCTTGCAGATAGCCTGTTCAAAGAATTTCAAAACCAGCCAATAAGAGAGCAAACTCTCTCATTAATTAATCTGGTTAGTGGGATTACACAATCTGAAACGCAAGATTTGTATAGCACCTCGCTAGAGATATTGGAAGCCAATTCAAACAGTCAAGAAGCTAAGATGCTGGTTCTCGAGTTAGGCCGGTTGCACTACAGTATTTTAAGACCTCATAAAAAGCCTACTATCTATGATGAACAAGCAATTCACAATGACATTATTGTACGTTCCAGACAGATTTGACTAACAAAGATCTAAATTTTGTTCCTTTGTCAAAGTTTGATTGCTTGTGCTAAAGTCCCCGATATCATTGTCCTTAGCAAATTTTTATAATATTTTTGCTCCACTAATGCTTCATCTGACTTTCTCATAATTTAAAATAGTAAAATTATTTTTTAAAAAGAATTAAATAAGGAATCATTGCCACCATTAGCCCATGAGAATTCCTGCTTCTATTTTAGAATCAAGCACTGCGCTGACCGCATTGGCACCCATGCAGGATGTCACTGATGTTTGTTTCATGCAAGTCATTGCCCACTATGGTTGCCCTGACTACTTTTTTACTGAATATTTTCGAGTTCACGACAGCTCGGGCATCGATAAACACATCATTCGATCGATCACCGAAAACACCACCGGTCGCCCGGTCTTTGCCCAAATGATCGGCGAAAATATTTCTGACCTAGCAAGAACGGCAAAACTATTAAGTCACTACCCTGTTGCTGGCATCGATTTAAACATGGGCTGCCCTGCTCCCCGCATTTATCGCAAAAATGTTGGTGGTGGACTATTGCGCGAACCCGATAAGATCGATCGAATATTAGGAGAACTGCGATCGGCAGTGGATGGACTGTTTACGGTGAAGATGCGAGTTGGTTTTGAAGATACTGCTAACTTTGACCAAATCTTGAACTTAATCGACAAACATCAAATTGATTTGCTCAGCCTTCATGGTCGTACCGTGAAAGAAATGTATCACGGTGCCGTGGACTACAATTTGATTGCCCATGCGGTGCAGCGATTATCTTGTCCGGTGCTAGCCAATGGCAACATTAGTTCCGCTGCTACTGCGCTCGCTGTATTATCTCAAACCAAAGCAGCCGGAGTGATGATTGGTCGTGCGGCTATTCGCAACCCCTGGATTTTTCAGCAGGTGCGACAGGCGTTGGCTGGTGAGCCGGTTTTAGTAGTGACATTGGAACAAGTCAGGGAATATATCGATCGGCTGCATCAGATGCAAATCACCCAAGGCATTCCGGAGCGGGGGCGGGTCAGCAATCTCAAAATGTATCTGAACTACATTGGCCAAGGGGTAGATGCCGCCGGGGTATTTTTACATGATATGCGCAGGGCACAGACAGAAGAAGAATTATTGGGACTGTGTGATCGAGATTTACTCAGTTATCCGCAAGCACCATTTGCCGTAGAGCCATATTCTGGACTTTTTGCCCGTCCCCAATCGGAAACCCAAAAGCCGAAAGTTGCTGAAAAAGCCTGAGATAATTCACAGGTTTACCTGAACAGCAGAGCGACCAGCCATCGCCCACAATAAACCCTCTTCTGTCTCAATCACTGCTGGGCGCTGTGACTTCGGATCAAAATAAACTTTTGCTAGAGTTGTTGTGCCTTGCAAATCTTCCACAGGCCAAGCTGGACTATAGAGAGTTACATTCCATGTCTGTGCTTGGCCTGCATTATTGCTTAAAATTGCTTGGTAATCGGTAGAATCCGATCTTTTCTTGATCCTGATCGATAGCTGCATCAACTGTGGGCTAACATTTTTCCAGATCCATAGCAAGCGACGCGACCAGTAAGCGCTAATAATTGCAAAAAAGCTGCCAAATACAACAAAGCTAATGCCAAAAATCAGCCAAACAGACTCGCCACGATAATACCGATGCTGTCTTAATGGAGTTCCGATTAGAGAGGGATTGATGTACAGGGAAATAGCTAGGATGCCAAAAATGATCATGAGAACTGAGGCAACCTGTCCAGCAAGCGTATAAAGACGCAGCCTACGAATATCTCTGGTATATTTCACAAAACATTCCTGGATCTGCCAAAATCAATAACATCTCCCCAAACCTATTGTACCCATGCCATATAGCAAATTCACTCTGAGTCGGGCAGTAGAAGATTTTGAGCTGATTTTACAAGAGCGATCGAACCTATTTGCCACCATGCCACCTGTAGTCCCCACGCCTTTGCTGCGAGAAACCCTGGCAGAAAATGTGCCCTGGGCAGTGGCCGTAGGCAGTGAAAAAGCTCGATCAGAAGGCATCATTAATCCGGTATTGCTAGAAGTCAAACGTCAACTAGGTGGGCAGATCGGAGTGTTTTCTGGAGAAGAATTCAACGTAGATGTCGCTGCTGATCTGAATGGGTTTTGTGATTTTTTGGTGAGTCGATCGTCTGAACAGCTCTATATCAAAGCACCCGTGATTATGTTAGTGGAAGCCAAAAAAGAAGATCTCAAGCCTGCTTTGGGTCAGTGTCTTGCTGAAATGGTGGCGGCACAGCGTTTTAATGCTAGCAAAGGTCAAACAATGGAGACGATCTTTGGTGTGATCACCAGTGGCACCGTTTGGCGGTTTTTGCAGTTAACCGGACAAGTGGTGTCGATCGATCTCACTGATTATCCATTGATTCCTGTAGACAACGTTTTAGGCGTACTAGTTTGGATGTTACAAAGTGATTCAATTGACCAGGGTAAGATAAACTAGTCGGAATGCACAGATTCAGGAGCAAGCAATGTCAGCCAGAATACTCTTAGTAGACGACGAACCCGGTGTACGGGAATCGGTACAGGCGTACCTAGAAGATAGCGGCTACGCGGTGCAAGTCGCAGCGGGTGCCAAAGATGCCTGGGAAATGCTCCAGCGTGACCCACCTGAATTGGTCATTACTGATGTGATGATGCCTCAAGTAGATGGCTACCAATTTTTGCAGCAAATGCGTGATGATCCGCGTTTTGTGGCGATGCCAGTGGTGTTTTT
>JAAFHZ010000129.1 GCA_013297675.1 Synechococcales cyanobacterium bin59.metabat.ball.084
GTATAGCTGATTTTGACGACCAATTGATGCTAGTGGCAACAGGACTATGGAACTTCTATTTAAATGCAGCATAAATTGGTGAAATCCTTATTTCACAGTCATTTTTATTTCCCGACAGGTCTAATATCAAAACCATCGAGATTTTCAGTGGTTCGATCAATTAGTCTATTCTAAGGAATATAATTATCATGATGGGTTGTGTTGAAAAACATCATCATCAACGCCTTTTCTCTAGAAGATCATAGATAACTTGACAGTTAATATTCCCAACAGCCTTTATCATTACACAACTGAATCTGGCTTACTTGGTATCATAGAGACTGGAGTGTTACGCCCTTCACTTGATGAAGATGGTCGGATTACCATGTTTGGCTCAGGGCAATATTTCACAAACATTGCACCAGAAATGATTGCCTGTGTTGGGACGAGGGCTTGTAAACTTAGGGCTGAGTTAACAGATGCTCATAAGGAGGCCGGACAAATATCTCTCATTCAACTATCTGGACGGATTATGGATGGGGCAATGGCGATCGAGCGGTTAGAGTGCTTCCTTGAATTCAATGTTGCTGGTTTAAATATCAGCTCCACTGACAGTCCATATATCTATTTATATCGAAGTGAAATAGATTTAAACATTAGTAATTTAGTTCTTAGAACTGGGAGAACACCAAGATGAGTAAGTACTTTAAGTTTCCAGCAGAATCAGATTTGGGTGAAGGCTATCAGTATATTGAGTTTAATGATCAAGGTTGGCCTATTCGCCAAGCGGAGTGCTATGGCGGCAGGTGGTTTAATTCCAACAAAAAATATCATCAGGAGCTAGACAGTGTTGGTCTGTGGGATCAGCGTTTGACAGAATCGGGGATGAATTTGGGCGAAGTTGTTGAGGCTCATGAATTTGAGGCTGTATGGAAATTATCAAATCAGATACCCGTAGTCACTGGCTGAATTGGTGGCGATCGAGGAACTATCTAACTGGTTCAACAGCATCTAATATACACAATTAATTTTTTGTTTACTCCTGTATCAATATCTGATTCAAGTGGGAATACTAGCTGTAAGCACGATTATTACACCGAGCTGATAGATATTCATGCCGTGAGATTTACGCTAATGCTAAATCTACGGAGAACATTAACTTTTTTCGAGAAATTTTAGTTATGAATGCTTCCCTAGTAGATACCACCACAAAGCAATCAAGAAGTTCTACTGCGGATAAATCTATTGTCGATCAATGGAATCAGATGACAGACAATTATCCAGAAGCGGATCTAGCTGCTAATTTTATGTCTTTCATGTTCGGGAAATTGGGCATCAAGATTGAAAATATTAAAAATCAGCCAAGCATCGGTTCTGGATTGAGACCAGATTACCTAATTTATCAAGCGTCTCAAGAACCCCCGGTATTAGTAGTTGAAATCAAAAAACGAGTTACTGAGCTAGGTTCAATTCCCGATAAGGAATTTGCTGAGCAATGTGAAAAGCATAATCTTTATCGAGAAGCAGTTGGGTTTGATCCATTAACTAGAAACAATGGTATTCGACAATATCTAGAAGTTGGTAAGGTCAGACAAGAATGTCTTGCTCCTTATGGCTTAGTTTTCAACGGAGATTTTTTTCAACTATGGCGACGTGTTGATGGCTTGATTTTTCCACTCACCCCAATTCAAAAAGTCACAAAGAGCAGCTTGCCTAAGCTGCTTAAGCAGTTGAAGAAATGCTTGACAGAAAAGCCAACTGGCATAGTTACTGGTATCTGGAATATGAAAGGTGGTGTAGCCAAAACCACTAATACGATTAACATTGCTGCAACTCTTGCCTTAAAGGGAAAGAATGTTTTGTTGATTGATTTAGATCCACAAGGTGATTTAACTCATGGATTAGGATTTAAGTCAGAAAATCTTCCCGATTTTTTAACTCCAGTTTCTCAGAAAATAATTTTAAAAGAGCATGATGCTGCCCAAGCAATTCTAAAAAGTGAAGTTAAGCAAAGAACTTTTAATGATTTCTCACTTTCACTTTTATCAACAAGTAAAGAGGCATTAGATAGTTTTCGTAATAGTACTGAAATTAATCAAATCATATCTTTTATTGGTATTGTTGAGCTACTAAAACCAGAGTATGATTATATATTTATTGATGCTTCTCCAGTCTTAGATAAGCTAACTCAGTGTATGCTGTATGGTTGTAACTTAGTTATGGTGCCAGTGGATGGCAGTAAAGCCATTCGCCATGCACTAAAAGTTCATCAGGAAATCCTGCCAAAAATCTACCAGTCTCGTCTAGAGCATCAACTAAGCAATGGACCATTAAGTTTAGGAATTATTCGCAGTAATTGGACTATTGCAGAAAACAGTGTGGCTGAAAAAGAACTTGCAAGGGAAGTAAATCAAAATTTTGTTGGTATTCATCAATATGAAACTCGCTTAAGACAATATGCTCAAGCAGAAATAGCCAGCTTACGTCAAGCTCCTGTAGTTTGTTGGCGAAGTTCGCCCATATCTAAGCTCTACGATGAGCTAACAGCAGAAATTTTTCTATCTCATAATTTTATAGCTAAATAAGTACAATAAAGTATGTTACTAACAATCAAAGATTCTTCTATTGATAACCCACTGGGTCAAATTCTTCGCCTTCCCTGCAAATTTATTAAAGGCGAAAGTGACATTTTACCAATGATTATTTCAACGATCGCTGAAGAACTTAAGCGAACAAGCCGAAATGTTTTACCTGTAGTTGTCATATCTACTGGAGAAGACAAGTATAAAGCTGTACTCAATGCTCATATTCTTACTGCTGCACGCCAAGCTAAACTCGATTTTGTATGGTGCATTATTGTCAATGATGACATGGAAAAGCAGCTTCGAGTAGAAAAAGGAGAAATTGTCCGGATCAATCTAAAAATAGCAACAGAGAAAGAACTTATCAGCTTTTTTGAATTTATTAAAACTCAAGAAAAAGGATTTAGTAAAATCGAGCCGTTATTAACTGCCAGAGCAATTGTAGAATATCGTCAAGTTAATAATTTACAAGACCTTAATTTTTTGACTAAGCTTAAGTGTGGTATTGGAAAAACTAAGCTTCCGTTACTAATGCCATTTACTATCCTTGATCCTAAAGCCAATTGACACAAAGAGTTTTGCATATCTGATAGCTATTTTCCGGGAGTAGGTAAAGGGCTATTGATTTCTTGGAGAGCAACAAAATATTCGATCGCCGCATCTAAAGGTGATTCATAGTGACAAGCAAAATCATCAAACCAACGACCTTCTACTGACTTTTTATCAAGTTTTTGCAGCCAAGCCTGCGCCTGTTGCCGTAAATCTTGTCGCCGCTGTTGAGCTAATGCTGCCTGTCGCTGCTCATACATTCGCGCTTGCTGCTGCTGTTTTTCTTGGGCAGCCAGCTCTATCGCCGCCTGCTCTTGTTGGTAACTCTGAATTTCAGGTACTGGTAAAGATCTAGCAAAGCTAGTCGGCGGCGGTGGCGGCGGAGAGGATCGAAGCTGGTCTCGCACGGTTTGCTTTGCTGGCTCACCTAGAGATCGCAGCAAATCATCAATAGTTTTGTTTGCGTCCAGAGGAACAGACCGGCCATCGATCGACTGGCCACTGTTCGCCCCGCTGTTTGTCTGTGGCGGGGTTGATTTTGGCGTAGTTGGTGGGTTTGCTGGGCTGGAGCCGAGCTTGGCTAGAAGTTGATCGATCGGGTCCATGGCTGTTCATTAATCTTGGATTGCTGACAATAATACCTCAGCTAAACTCAGGTCTTCCATTTCGCTGGGGGTAATGGTGTCGCAAATATCAAATTTGGCACCGATTCCTTTTAAATCATTATCTAGAGCCTTCAAAAAGGCTGTGGCCTGTTGATCGTTGCCAATTTGGATAAAGGAGAGAGCTAATTCTTCATCCTGTTCCATCTGTTTGGTCGCTTGCACAATCACTTCGATCACCGCCCGTTTGTCATCGGGTTCACCGTCGGTGATGACTAAAATGGTTTCGCCGCCACCTTGGACAGATCCGGCTTGTTTGCGGGCAAAGTATTGATTGAAAGCATCTTGCAGCACCATTGCCAGATTAGTGGTACCCATCGGGTCGTTTTCCATAAAAATTTGGTCAACTTTGGCAGTGGTCACTCCGGGATAGCATTTAAACTTGCCTGAAAAAGTGTAGACCGTAATGCCATCGGGATCTAGCTGCTCACACTTGCGGGCTAGAGCCAAGACAGATTCTTGAGCATAGGCCCACCGACTTTTGCCACCAGGTTGATCGGGGGTAGACATGCTGCCGCTTTTATCCAAAATCAGGGTGTAGTCGCGGGTTAGTTGAGTAGACATAAAAAAAGTTGACTCCTAATGGTGATGCTGTAGCAAGAGAAGCTCAAAAAAGGCTTGCTGGTAATGAACTGATTTTCATCACTTCTCTATTATGTTGCCCTAATCTAACGCTGAAATCTTAATCTTGGATGGTCATTAACAATACTTCAGATAAGCTGAGGTTTGCCATGGTTAGTCAGGGTATTGCAGATATCAAATTTAACTCCGATGCTTTCTTATTCATCATCGAGGGCTGGGAGTCGCGGTTCAATAAAGTTGACACAGATTTTGGCTCCCAGCCCTTGAAGCTATTGATGAAGCTTTTGGGCTTTCTGGCATATTAACAATTTTGGCGAAAATATTCATGATTTTCTGGGCGAAAAGCTGCGCTAATGCTGGCCACCCTGGTATTGAAATACAGGAGCTTGTCTGAGCTGAAGTTAAGCCCAGCAGTTGCTATTAATAATAATAGTTGCTGGAAGTTTTTGGTACTGATAATCAGCAACAAGTCATTGCATCTTATGGATTGAATTTAGTATGAATCTGAGGAATGACCCTAGTGAAGCCAAATATCATCAACAGGCTTCCGAGATATTTTCTTGAGGTATTTCGAGATTGAGAAAATTCTTTTAGGAGCGTAAAAGGCTCTGCTAGCGAGCTTTTTACGCTTTATTAAAAAAATATTAAAGACAATAGAGGCATTTTGATATAGGATGGATGTTATCAGTGAAACACAAGTAAATACAGATTGCAATAATTGATCAATCTGAAGTAAATGATGTAAATTTGGAGAATCCGTATGATTTTGAATGGAACAATAAATGCTGATAGTCTTACTGGCATGGATGAAAACGACAAAATTTTCGGGTTAGATGGCAACGATAGTATTGTCGGCGGCGCTGGCAGCGATGAGCTAGATGGCAATAGCGGCAATGATTATATTCTGGGTGGTTTAGGCAATGATCTGTTGATTGGCGGTGCTGGTGACGATTACCTGGATGGTCAAGAGGGAGACGATCTGATTTTTGGTAATGATGGCAACGATGGCCTAATTGGTAGCAGTGGCAATGATAGTTTAGATGCTGGTAATGGCAATGACTACTTGTATGGCGGCGAAGGCGCTGATAGCCTAACCGGTGGCGGTGGTGATGACTATTTGACCGGTGATGCTGGCGATGACATTTTGCAAGACAACTCTGGCAATAATGGCTTGGTTGGTGGAGATGGCAACGATGCGATCGATAGTGGAGATGGCAACGATTACGCTCTTGGGGGCAATGGTAATGACTTCATTCGATCGGCTGGTGGTAATGATAACCTCAGCGGAGAAGAAGGTCTAGATACCATCGTTGGTGGCGCTGGAGTTGACAGCCTAGCAGGTGGCAATGGCAATGATGCCTTGTATGGTGATAACGACAGTGACTTTTTAGTTGGCAACGATGGCGATGACTACTTAGTTGGGGGCTTAGGGAATGATGATCTTACCGGTGGCAGCGGCCAAGATACCCTCAGCGACTGGGAAGGCAACAACAAATTTGACGGCGGTGAAGGCAATGATCTGATCTCTGGTGGTGAAGGTAACGATACTGCCAAGGGCGGCAATGGTAACGATGTGATTTACACCTGGAATGGCAATGATGAAATTTATGCCGCAGCCGGTGATGATCAGTTGTACGGAGGGGCAGGTCAAGACTACCTGGATGGCGGGGATGGAGCCGATCGGCTTTTTGGTGATGAGGGAGATGATCAGAGCAATGCCGGTAATGGCAATGACTTCACCGATGGCGGAGCGGGCAATGATATTTTGTTTGGCAATGCTGGTGACGATACTGTGATTGGCGGTGATGGCAACGATGAGCTAGAGGGCGATGATGGCAATGATATTTTAACTGGCAACGCTGGTAACGATATTTATGTTGGTGGTAGCGGCAGTGACTGGTTTGTGTTCGATCGACCAGTAAACGGCACTGAGATTGATGGCATGATGGATTTCAGCACTGCTCAAGGTGACAAAATGGTGCTAAATAAATCGGTATTTGCTGACCTAACTGGCAATGCTGGTGATGCTCTCAGCAGCAGTGAGTTTGCCGTGGTTAACAGCAACAATGGTCTCGATCAAAATGCTGCCAAGATTATTTATAACTCATCGACTGGGCGGGTTTTCTACAATGCCGATGGTGCTGGCACGGGTCAAGCGATCGAGTTTGCGTTCGCAAATAACTATGATGCCATTAATGCTGATAGCTTCAGGCTTGGCTAGCAATCGGCATTCGCCACCCAGTTCCAAAAGCCCGATCGGTAATCTTTAATCCGGGCGGTGCCTGTCGGCGCTTAAACTCTGCCCGTTTGACTAACTGAGCAATCTTAACTACAGTCTCACGGGCAAACCCCTGTTGCACCAGTTGCTCCACAGATTTATGATCACAAATCATGCCCTGTAAAATAGCATCTAGTGCATCATAGGGTGGCAATGAATCTTGATCTGTTTGTCCGGGTCGTAGCTCCGCACTGGGGGGCTTCTGGATAATTTGAGTAGGGATAGTTAATTGCTCTCTGTTCAACCAGCGGCATAAAGAAAACACCCGAGTTTTTGGCACATCGGCGATCGCCGCCAAGCCACCATTCATATCGCCATACAAAGTACAGTAGCCTACCGCCATCTCCGATTTATTGCCAGTAGATAACAACAAATGGCCAAACTTATTGGCAATACCCATCAGCAGCGTACCGCGAATCCGGGACTGAATGTTTTCCTCGGCAATGCCAAACTCTGTTTCCTGAAACAAAGGAGCCAATGCTTGATCAAAGCTTTGCATTAAGCCCTCGATCGGCAGAGTCATGGTTTTCATCCCCAGCAATTTTGCTACCGCCACGGCATCGGTAATCGAATGGTCAGAACTATAGGGCGAAGGCATCAACACTCCCAATACCCGCTCCGCTCCCAATGCTTCGACCGCGATCGCTGCCACCAAAGCCGAATCAATGCCGCCGCTCAGACCCAACAAAGCTTTTTGAAACCCGCATTTTGCTGCATAGTCTCGCACTCCTAACACCAATGCTGCCCAAATTTCAGCATCACTATTGTCATTCAATGGCTGAATCTTAGCTGGTTGCAGATCTGCGGTGAATTCAACCACGATCGAATCTGGCTGAAAAGACTGACCACGACAAACCAAATTTCCCTGTCGATCGAAAGCAATCGAACCCCCATCAAAAATCAGATCATCATTAGCGCCCACTTGATTCACGTAGATGATCGGACATTCGTAACTCCGGGCTAAATGCTGTAACATGGACTCTCGCACCTGCTGTTTACCCACGGTATAAGGCGAAGCCGAAAGATTCACTATTAAATCTACATCGTGATCGGCGAGCTGTTCGATCGGATTGGCCAAATATTGTCGCTTACCCCAAAATTCTTCATCATTCCACAAATCTTCACAAATAGTCACCCCCACTTTCTGACCAGCCACCTGAAAATAGTTATGACCAAACCCGGCCTGAAAGTAGCGATTCTCATCAAATACATCGTAGGTAGGTAGTAGTTGCTTGTGAAACAACTGCTCCACTTGGCCTCCACGCAGCAAAGCAATACTGTTGTGTAAAGGCTTGCCATCTTGCCCCGCCGGAGTGGGTAGACCCACTAACACCGCGAGATCAGGTGGCAGTTCAGTGGCCAAACGATGCAATCGATCGAGTGCCGCCCCCGCAAACCCCGGATCTAGCAATAAGTCTCGCGGCGGATAGCCACACAAAGAAAGCTCTGGAGTTAATAGCAACTGCACATCTGCCAGCCCCTGGGCTGCTGCCAAAATCTGGGCGGCGTTGCCCTGCAAGTCGCCGATCGTGGGGTTGAGTTGAGCTAGAGCAATTTTCATGTGTCAGGCATTTTCCGGTGTTTGCTTTGCCCATTATAGAATTGCTTGCAGCACTATTCCCGTAGCCACCAATGCAATAATCCCCGCTAAGCCAGCCAAGGGCTGCTGATATTTGCCCACAAACCAGGGGGGCGCAGAGGCTGGATAGGTGATCATGGCAGCGGCATCTAGACAAGTTAGACCCCAGACCCAGCCAGCATGGAGTCCGATCGCCAGCCATAAATTCTGTTGGGTAGTGGCCAAAGTCAACACTATGCCCATCAACCATAAACCGGGTATCTGTGGCCAGGTTTGTTGACGCTCCCACAGCAGATGTAACAGAGCGAAAATCAGGCTGGCTATAATCCCCCCCGGCCAAAAACCATATTCAGCGGCCAGCTCAATTTGTAAGAACCCCCGAAAAATCACTTCTTCACTGACTCCAATCCACATGGCTAACAGTAAAATTGGCAGAGCGTTGACCAGTAGTTTCTGCATATTTTCAGAATGCCAAACAACCCAACCCCGCCAAATTTCCCAGCCAAAAACTAGTACTAAGCTCGTCACTGCTAGAACCCAACCCCAGAGGAAAGAGCTATCTGGCAGCCAAGTAAGTCCATAGTCTGACCATTGGTTCTGATCGGCAACCAAAAATCCCCAGAGATCGATCGGGGCCACTAAATATAATGGTGCCAAAAGCGGCAGCTTTTGGGCCGCAGCTAAGGGCGCAAATGGTTGCCAGTTTAGTTTGATGGCGATCGGTACAGCTACTGGCAGCCACAGCAAAATCCAGGCTGCTGTAAAAATTCCCAAGCGTTCTAAATGAGTGCTATGAGCAACCAAGCTTAGCCACCAATCTATAAAAACAGTCATTCGATTATTAAGAGGTGATGGTTTGTGATCTCAGTCATTGCAGCAATCTTATCTGAATCTGATGACTTTCTATCCAAGATGTTATCAAATGTGTTTCCTTGTTTATCTAAACGTTTTGAAACCCAGGCAACCTAGTGTTATCATAAGTAGAAATGCTTCAAGCCATTGATTTAGTGGGCTATCTAGAACAATTGCTCTACAAATAGATTTGCTTATCGGTTAACCATTCGACTTTGAGCAAGCATTAATAATTTAACCTTAGTGTTCCCGGATAAGTTAATGAGTTATTGTATTAATCCAGAGTGCCATCATCGTCAAAATCTAGAAGATGTTCAGCATTGCATGACTTGCCATACTCCATTAATTCTATACCGCGATCGCTTCCGAATCTTAGAGAAAATTAGTACATCTAATGCACTGCACGCTTGGGAAGTGTTTAAGGTAATCGATACCCACGGGCAGCACGCCGATCGTTATAAAGTTTTGAAAACCTTAAAAAACAGCAGTTCTCTTCATAAGGAATTATTTGAACGAGAAAAAACAGCTTTAAGAAATCTTCGGCACTCCGGTATTCCAGCCTATATTGTTGACTTTGTTTTGCCAGCAGAAAAGGGTAGACCAGAACTTGATTGTTTAGTAATGGAGCTGATCGAAGGACAAGATCTATCAAAGTGGGTAGAATTTAATAAGTTATCTGATAATGAAAAGGCTCTTAAATGGCTAAGAAAAATCACTACAATTTTATCGTATATTCACAGTAAAAAATATTTCCATCGTGATATCAAGCCTGGAAATATTATGCTGAAAAGCAACGAAGAACTATCTTTGATTGATTATGGAATTGCCAGAGAAACTACTGATACGGTCTATGAAAAAGGAGCTAGTACGAAGGCTTTTACTCTAGCTTATGCTGCCCCAGAGCAGATAAATGGTGCGGCTGTCCCACAATCTGACTTTTATGCTTTGGGCAAGACATTTGTTCACTTACTTACAGGTATGCCTCCTGATTCTGAAAAGTTGGATTTTAGTCGTTGGGAATTTGAAACAGATTTTCCTACTTCAGGTATTATACCTTTGCTAAAGTGGATGCTAAAAGAAAACCCTAATGAACGCCCCCGGACACCCGAAAAAATCATTGAAATAATTGACTATGTTTCTTGCCGCAAGCCAGATGGCAACTTTCCTACAGCCAGAGATACTGAGATGCAGATTAAGATCAAGAATGGCGAACTTCCAAAAAATCCACTTTTAGATGAAACAACGATTTTACCTGCAAAAGACATAGTTAAGCCTTTAATACCAAACATAGAGACAGTTCTACCACTGCCTGATACCAAGTTACCGAAAACAAATTCTACTGAGTCTCCTAGGCTAAAAATACCCAAAAAGCTGAGAATAATTTATATCACATTACCGATATTTTTGATGGCTGCTGGTACAGTCTTGATAGCTACTTTACTACGCCCGAAGCTGGAAGAAGCTTGCAACTCAACACTAGGTGATAGAATTAGCTGTGGAGAAGAAATTCTTTTGCCAGAAACTAGCAAAGGTCTCCGCAAGAACAAAGAAAGTGGCGCTCAAGCAATTGCCGCTGGAGATTATGCTAAAGCAATAGAGCTGCTGAAGAAAGACTTTGAAGCAACGGCAGATCCAGAGACATTGATTATGTGGGAAAATGCTAAACTAGCAAATTCAAGTATTCTTGTTAGAAATGTTGCTGTAACTATTCCAGGGTCTTCATCTACTCCACAAGATATCCCAACGGCAATGCTTAAAGCGGTGTCTTTTGCACAAAAAGAATGGAACTCAAATCTCGATAATAAGTGGAAATTGCGATTGGTTTTGGTTGATGATCAAAACAATGAAAATTCATCAGTTGCCCTAGTGAATGCACTTTTAAAGCGTAATATCTATGCAGGAGTTGGCAGCTATTCCTCTAAGGTAACTACAGTGACTAAAAATGTTTACAAAGACAATAAAACCGTCCTAGTATCTGGTACTAGTACTGCTGATACTTTAACAAATTTTAGCTTAGATACGTTCTTTTTTAGAGCTTGTCCGAACAATGAAAAATCTGCTCGAAAGATCGCGAATTATTTGAGAGAAAAACAATATAAGAAAATTGCGATTTTTCGTACTGAAGGTGAGGTTTTTAGTGATTCTTTAACTAAAGCGCTGGAAGAAAATATTGGCAAAAATGTTGTAGCAGGGTATTTTGATTTTATGCCTAATGGATTAGCAGAAAATAAAATCAAAGAAGCTAAAAAATTAGGAGCACAAGCAATAATTTTATTTCCTGGGGCATATGCTGGAGCAGCTCCAGAAAGGGATCGAGCTATATCAATTATTAGGGAGAATAAGGGCGAGTTACCGATCATTGGCAATGAAATTGTTAAAGATCAAACTTTGCTATCACTAGAAAAAAACTTACTTCAAAATTTGGTTATTGCCATACCATGGTGGCATTCACCCAAATCCGTAGGGAAGGAAACAGTTAATCCTCCGAAGTATTGGGGTAACATAAAACAATTAGATCATCGAATAGCTCTGAATTATGATGCAATTGAAGTTGTAATCAAGGCGCTAGACAAATTACCTATTACTCAAAATGAAGATATCGTTGAAATTCGTCAAAAAATCCAAAAAACTTTGAGTGCTCCTGAATTTAAGATAGATGGCTACACTGAGAAGGTCAGTTTTATGGGAAGTGACAGACGAGAGTTGACCAGTACTTTGATCAAGCCCTTGTGCAATGAAAGCAACAAATGCCAGGGTTTTGTAGAAGTTCCTTAAAATGAGCGGTGGTTGAGACTATTTATCGTCGCTTGAACCAAATAGAAGTATTGAAAAAGTGGTCAGGCTTCCAGTCTGACCACTTGCGGTAAAAGCTGAGAATTTTATACATTCTTCTCTGGCCATACAGTCATCTTTAATGAAAATATCCATTAGAGAGGTTCTGTTGTACAGCCTAAGCTATATATTTTGTCTAAGTTGCGGTTGCTAACTTTTCTAGCATGAGTTTGGAGCGTTTCATGGTTTCGGGGACTGGGACAGGATACTTGCCATTGAAGCAGGCCGAGCAGAATCGATCGACGCTTTGAGTGGTGGTTTCTAGCATCCCAGCTTCAGACAAGTAAGCTAAAGAATCTACCCCAATCTGATTAGCAATCTCTGCAATTGACTTCGTGGCCGCAATCAACTGATCTTGAGTATCGGTATCGATGCCATAGAAGCAAGGATGAGTGACGGGCGGCGAAGATATGCGCATGTGGACTTCGGTGGCTCCAGCATCGCGAATTGCTTTAACCAGTTTACGGCTGGTGGTACCTCGGACGATCGAGTCATCGACAATAATTACTCTTTTGCCTGCTAAGACATCTTTGAGAGGATTTAGCTTCATCCGAATGCCCGATTCGCGCATTTCTTGGGTGGGCTGAATAAAAGTTCTGCCCACATAGCGATTTTTGATTAAGCCTTCCATGTACATAATGCCAGAAGCCTGAGAAAAGCCGATCGCTGCTGGAATTCCAGAATCTGGCACGCCAATTACGATATCAGCATCTTGAGGGGCTTCTTTGGCCAACTGCCGACCAATACGCAGGCGGTAGCTATATAGGCTTTCGGCGTTCATCCAACTATCGGGACGAGCAAAGTAAATCATTTCAAAAATGCACAATTTGGGGCTAGGAGACTCTGCCCACATAGTGCTAGCTAAACCATCAGCAGTTGCCCAGACTAACTCGCCGGGTAAGACATCTCGTAAGTACTCGGCACCAATAATATCGAGGGCGCAGGTTTCGGAAGCAAAAGCATAATGTCCG
>JAAFHZ010000013.1 GCA_013297675.1 Synechococcales cyanobacterium bin59.metabat.ball.084
TTCAAAAACTGCTCTTTAGCCTACCTTGGAACAGCACACCCTCCTGATAGGCCACATAATTGCTCCACCCTTGACCCTTCAATGTTTTAATTCTCCTCCCCTTTCTAAAATGAGCGAACAGGCAGTAATAATGTTTATGCGTTGACGGTTAGGCAAGCGTGGGCTTCGGTTGGTTGGCATCCGCCAGGTGGAGATGATTGATGGCCTCAAGGTAATCATTTTAAGATTGCTGGCCAGCGCTCAAAATTTGTGATGCGGTAAGAGTCAGGCTTGGGAAAATACTCGAGACAATTTTGTCAGTGCCGCGCAACCGCTGTTTGTTATAGTAGCCATCATCCCCTAATGTACAAATGGTGAGGGTGGCTTGTTTAGGGCGACCGATAAATTCTAGTCCGCCCAATGCCGCATAATCAACGATCCAGTATTCGGGAATTCCTAAGATGGCGTATTCATCGACTTTTCGAGCATAGTCGTTTTGCCAATTGCTGCTCACGACTTCAACCACTAGTTTTACTGAGCGACCCAGGGTGATGGTTGCTTCTCTAGACCATAATGGTTCGTGAGTTAGTTGTTCTTTGTCTAGAACGAGTAAATCGGGGCGTAGTCCTGTCCAATCGCCGAGGGGTTTGACGAGGCAGCGTTGGGGAAGAAAGTAGGGTAGTTTTAGGTGATCTATTTGGACGTTGAGTTTTCGATCGATAAATGCTGCTACTTCTTCGTGGGGGCCGGTTGGTTCCAAGTCAAATACCTCTCCGTCAATTAGTTCGTAGCGATCGTCGTCGCCGTATTGGGCGAGAAATTCTTCTAGGGTGATCGGTTTCTGTTGTATGGGGTGTTCTATTGCGTTCGCGTAGCGTCGCTGAAGGGGAATCGGCATAAACAATGAACCATGAAATCTTGTGTCCTAATTTTACTGTATTCGTCTAGGATATTGCTGCAAAATCTGTGTATTGTCTAATCTAGGCATGAGGTAAGTATAGTCTAACTCCCATTCGGCAAGGAGATAAGAGACTGGTGCTGCGCTTCCCGAAGTAAACGATCGATTATCTCGATGCAGCGAAGCTGAACAGAGCTAAAATAGATCGGGCACTTCAGTACTAAATTCTAGCAATTATGACTAAACAAGAACGAGTTGCCTTGGCTATCAAGGAAGTGGTATCCAGCATGATGAATAGGGTAATGGAGAACGTATTAATCAAAGATCCTTTTCTCAAAGATAAGCATCGAGCGAGTAAACCACTGTATGCAGCATTAGTACCTGATGAAATATTTAAAGGATCACATTTTGAAAGAAGGTTTGTAACTCCTTTTGGTAGCGTTTGGGAAAAGCTGGCTCAGGTTGTTGCTGTAGAAGCACATGGCAATTGCTTAATGGGTCATAGTATCGATGGAGTAGTCGGTAGCGAAAGCTTAAGAAGAATTCAAGAAATATTGAATCAGTTAGAGCACAATAAAAAAGGCGACGAAAAAATCAAGCCCGATTGGGACAAGGAAATTAAATATATTAAAAAAGGTGGCGGTGAGCCGATTCCAGTGAGTGTGGTTTGCGATATTTTCATTCACAACGAAGAAACTAAGACGAAATATGCTTTTGAATTAAAGGCTCCCATGCCAAATAATGACCAGACCAAGGTAAGCAAGGAGAAGATGTTTAAGTTGTTAGCTATGAAGCCAAAGCAAGTTGATCATGCTTTTTTTGCGTTGCCTTATAACCCTTATGGTAAAAAAGAGGATTATGCTTGGACTTTTCCCAGGCGATGGTTTGATATGCAGCGCGATAAATCTGTTTTGATTGGGGATGAGTTTTGGGAATTAATAGGGGGTGAAGGAACTTACAACAATTTTATAATAGAAGTGAATCTAATAGGGAAGGAATATCGGGAAAGGATTTATAGAGAATTCTTAGAAATGGAGCCGCCGACAGATTTTGACCAGGATTTACTCAAATAGAAGATGAATAGCTCAAATAAATTTACGTTCATAGATTTGTTCTCCGGTATTGGGGGATTTAGAATTGCTCTTAGCAATATTGGGGGAGAGTGCCAAAATTTTAGTGAGATTAATAATGATGCAATAAATACTTATTGTACTAATTTCAAAGAAAGTGCTGATGGTAATTTGGGAGATATTACTAAGATTAAAGAGTTACCGCCCCATGATATTTTGACGGCGGGGGTACCTTGTCAGAGTTGGTCGATCGCGGGTAAGAATTTGGGTTTTGATGACGATCGAGGGCAATTGTGGAATGACACTATTTATTTGCTGAATCAATCTCGACCCAAGGCTTTTATTTTTGAAAACGTGAAGGGCTTGGCTGATCCGAGAAATAGAGATGCTCTGTTTTATATCTTGAAGCGGATTAAGGATGCTGGTTATTTTGCTAATTATTATGTGATTAATTCTTTTGATTATGGGGTTCCTCAGAACAGAGTGAGGATTTATATTGTGGGTTTTAGAGAGAAGGAGTTTTCTTTGAAGTTCAATATTCCTAACCCGTCTAGTGAAAAGATTAGGCTGGGGAATATTTTATCGAATTTCAATTCAAAGTTTGTAAAAAAGGAGCAAATTGTTCAACAGAGTTTGTTTGGGGATTTTGCTCAAAAGAAGTACACCAGCCTATCTAGTAATAATGGCATCAATGATTACTTTTTATTCAATGATCTGCGGAATGGTCATTCGACTATACATTCTTGGGATATTGTAGATACCACAGAAAGACAGAAGGAGATTTGTTATTTGTTGTTAAAGAATCGCCGGAAAAGTGCTTATGGTAATTTAGATGGAAACCCTTTGTCGCTTCAGCATTTTCAGGGGTTAGATCCAACGATCGAGCAGCAGGATTTAGATGGGTTGGTGATGCTGGATATTCTCAAGGCGGAGAAATATGCTTTCTTGATCGAGTCTTTTGATGGGGTGGATCTTTCTGAGGAGGAGTGTGCGGTGTTGCAGCATGGTAACAATGGCAGGTTGGTGATTGATGATTTGAAAAGCAGTGGGTCACTAAAGCTTAAGAAAATATCGGTGTTGAAAACTGTGACATCGTTGTTGGATAAGGATGTTATTGTTTGTGATGAGGTCAGGTATGATTTTAAAAACACTAAAATAAGCACGGGGCTGTTTGGTGTTAATCGCATATTTTTGCCTACTTCGGATATTTTTCCGACGTTGGTGGCTAGTGATTCTAATGATTATATTACTTTGGAGGAAATCAAGGCTGAGAGGGTGGAGGATTATAAGCGGCTGTTTATTGAGCGGGTTTATAAGAAGAAGAATTACCGGAAAATTACTAGGGAGGAGGCTTGTCTGATTCAGGGGTTTCCGGAGGATTTTATGTTGCCGGAGAGTCGGGTGCGGTGGATGAGGTTGTTGGGGAATAGTGTTTCGGTGCCGGTGGTTGAGATGTTGGGGAGGGCGATCGTGGAGACAGGAGTATTTGATGGAGGTTAACAATACGATATCTTTGATGGCCTCAAGGTAATCATTTTAAGATTGCTGGCCAGCGCTCAAAATTTGTGACGCGGTAAGAGTCAGGCTTGGAAAAATACGCGAGACAATTTTGTCAGTGCCGCGCAACCGCTGTTTGTCATAGTAGCCATCATCCCCTAATGTGCAAATGGTGAGGGTGGCTTGTTTGGGGCGACCGATAAATTCTAGTCCGCCCAGTGCCGCATAATCAACGATCCAATATTCTGGAATTCCTAAGATGGCGTATTCATCGACTTTTCGAGCATAGTCGTTTTGCCAATTGCTGCTCATGACTTCAACCACTAGTTTTACTGAGCTACCCAGGGTGATGGTTGCTTCTCTAGACCATAATGGTTCGTGAGTCAGTTGTTCTTTGTCTAGAACGAGTAAATCGGGGCGTAGTCCTGTCCAATCACCGAGGGGTTTGACGAGGCAGCGTTGGGGAAGAAAGTAGGGTAGTTTTAGGTGATCTATTTGGACGTTGAGTTTTCGATCGATAAATGCTGCTACTTCTTCGTGGGGTCCGGTTGGTTCCAAGTCAAATACCTCTCCATCAATTAGTTCGTAGCGATCGTCGTCGCCGTATTGGGCGAGAAATTCTTCCAGGGTGATCGGTTTCTGTTGTATGGGGTGTTCTATTGCGATCGGCATAAACAATGAACCATGAAATCTTTTGTCTTATTCTACTATATTCGTCTAGGGTATTGCTGAAAAATCTGTGTATTGCCTCATTTTTGGTTCATGGAATGCCAAAACGATGTCTTCGGGAGGCACACCAGCTTGCACCAGGTCGTTGGCGATACCATCTTCAGTCAGGTCTTCTTCGATCCAAAATTTGTGATCTCGAATCCTCACATATACTGTCATATCGGTTACTCGATCGCCTTTCTGCCAGCCAAGATTCATCCAAATATAGTGGGCTTTGGCTTCATCTATTTTCAGGAATTGTCAAGTTGCTTTACTGATAATCCAATCGAATAAAAATTCTCACGTTAACAACTAGTTGTTGCAATTAAATGACAGATCAGCATATGACTAATTCTCATTCTTGCTTTTGATTCTCAAACAATGATTTTCCAAAATAGCAATATTGAATACAAATTATAATGGCTACAAGTAAAATTGCTGGAAGGTACATATCAGTAAATGTTTCAACAATGATAAATACAAACACGAGGGAATTTAGTATTGTTATAGCAACATAAAGTACAGGTAATCTATTTATGGTCTTTCTGACTTTTTTTCTAATTTGGATAGAATCATCCTCTAAAGCATTTGCAATAATAGATGAACTATCGTAAATTTCGTTTAATTCCTTCTCGAAATTATCCTTGATATTTACTATATCATCTTTCAGTAAAGCTATCTCATAGCTGTTATAAAACGCATACATAATGTAAGCAACAAGCATTAAGATACCACTAAACGCCCTCTGTTCAGATTTAAATCTGAATGTTGCGAACACAGAAGCGGCAACTGATATAACTAAAGATCCTAATTTTGATGAAAACTTACTATTAATTTCTTGTAAGGTATTAAAGTATTTATCACGACTATCCCTAAACTTGGTTTTCACTTTATCAAAAGAGAAGTTTTTAAGATAGATTTCAAAATCCAGTGTAGCTGAATCAATAATTAATGGATACTGCTTCAAAAAAGATTCATACCTATTTTCAGTGCTTTCATTTACAAGGAATCTACAAATTTCATTATTCAAAAAAGGAGTAAAATCTTTTCTTTTAATTTGTTCTTGTAAATCATGAAATATCATTTTTAGGTCACATTCTAATAGACCTTCTTTTTGGACTTGTGGATATCCAATGGGAAAGGCTTTGTTTCCTACTGAAGATACTAAAATCAGTTCGTTTTTTGCTTTATCATTATGAATAGCAAGCATTTGACCAACCAAATCACGTATTTTCTTGAAATAGATTGTATTATCAATTAGTTTACCATCTGATTCAATTAATTCTTTATCTGAATTTATCTCAAAAGTTTTACTGTCATTATGGCTGAAAAATAAATAAGAATTATCAGTGTACTGAATTATAGCGAAATCCATTGTTAATTCTTTATCATGAAAATCCTTGAAGTATATTTCCTTGTTTGGGAAAACTCTGATATTTTCAGCATAAAGTTTTATTGTGATTTCATTCTGGTTCTCCGAATCATATTTTTCAAACGTATTTCCTAAGGTATTTAAATCCTTGCTACTTTCTTCAAATGTTAAAGTAAGCTCTCTGTTTTGATATAAATATTTTGAGCTGCTTTTATATAATTCATATAGACTTAGGAAGTCCATGAAATTCCCAGAATTTACATTCATAGTCATTCTCTATACTCATTTATACTATCAGCAAGTTTTTGAGATTGAATAATTACAAGATCTCCGTCAGTTTTAACCTTATTTGAAAAATCATCAAAGTTAAATTCTAGCTTAATATTATCTTCAAATACACTAACATTCACCAACTTTTTCAATATTTTTTTACTCGGTTTAAATTCAGGATCGATAGTAATTCCTTTTTCTTGAGCAAACTTATAAAAAGTGTCTTCTCCACCAAATAAAATTTCATCCAACATAGTCAGCCTTAGTACTGAATTTGATGAATCTTTTATGACATTAAAAACTTTTCTTTTCAGCATCTCTCTCGACATAGGTTTGCCATCCGTATCTAACGGTAGAGGAATAGCTGTACATATATCAATTAGTGCCTTGGTATATAATTCTTCATCAACCAATTCTTTTGCTGAAATCCATTTTGTAAAATACTCTGAAAAATCTTGATTTTTCCTTGTAAAGCTTAAATATCTTCCTTCAGACTTCAAGTAACTACCCTTATTTATTCTACATCCCATCGCCAATTTTTCCAAATCTAAATGGTTTATACTATCAATTTGATAAGAATCTGTAGTTTTATCTTTCTTGACTAATTTTCCTTCTGTATTTCTGATCAAAAATACAGCATAAAAATCTTCTGACCGCATCGTATAATCAGCAAATATAAAATACCCTCCCTTTGCCGCAGAGATATTTTGAACCATTCTTTTTAAGTCATACAGGGTCACTTCTGCCATTTTGATAAAGCTATCATCAGAAACATTGCTTATATATTCTTCGAATTCCTTAGGAAATACTTCATCATCCTTAATATTGTCAGAGAATTTCCCATGCCTAATATTTGTCTTGCTGGAAGAGTATCTACCAACTAGTATCTCAAGTAGTGATGTTGATTTCTGATCGACGGGTAACAATCTACTTGACAGATATACCTCAGCTTCCGTTTTTGTTTGTTCCTTAACTAGTTCATGGATAATCATGTGATTAACCTGTGTTGTTGATTCCGTAATTGATTTTGGCATAACTTAGATCAGTATATTCTTGATTCACAAGGCTTCATATATACTAGCAAATCATGGTCTTAATTACCTGTGATTTGTAACATGCTTCCAGTGACAGTTAATATAGTTTCCTTTAGGAAGATGTATTAACTGTTTCGATCTCAAGACGATTTCAATCAAGCTACTCAGGACAATTGTACTATATATCTCGTTCGATAGCAAGATATCGATTCTATGGCATTCAGGCTACACAGGGTGAATCTCGGAAAAACCTTCAAATCAACTCATAGACAATGGTTTCAACCGTAAGCAGTCAATGAGGGAATCAGTATTTCAACTAATTACTTTGATTTTCCAGACAACTGTTAGAGGATCAGCCAGAATATTGAAGCAACCCAAAGCAGTGTAACTAACGGTAGTATTTGCAGAAAAATTGTGACAATCTGCCTTGAGGCAACACTTTGTAAACGACATCGAAACCGGCAACTTTGAACTAGCCGACAACACCATGGCAGCCACCCAGAAACTCCTCGATCGCCCTTAATGCAAACAAAGCAATCCACCCTCCAAACATGGGCGAATCAGCCATCAAACAGTTGTTCATCAATTTTTGCTCCCGAAACCCGAAAAAGCCAATATAATTTAGTCGTGCTCACCCCTGGTGCAGACACAGCGATCGAATAACCCAAAGCTTCGGAGAATACAATGGTTTCAATTCTCAACAAACCATCCTCACTAGTCCATGAGATTTGCCTCGAACAAGTAGAAGGCTGGAAACTATTCAAATTCAGCAAATCTCTCCAGCAGCGCATGAAAATACTACTAGAGAAAAAGAAAGCAGACCAGCTCGTCGCTGACGAAATAGCAGAACTCGATTCGATCAAGTTCTCCGATCGAATCTTGACCCATATCAATGCCATGGTCGCAGCGTAAGACCCACAGTGGTTAGAGGAAGTTGGCGAAAAAATAGATACAGCAGAGGCTTTGATCGCCCATGGTGAAGGTGTTGATTTTGATAGTGTTATGGGACAAATCTTCGATCGATTAGCTTCTTGCTTAGCTTTGCTGACTAACTTACTAGCAAATTTGGCAACTCTTTAAGACGCGCTAGATTTCAATATTGGCTTAAGACAAATCGATCGATTGCCGCAGCCACCCCATCTTCATCTACAGCAGGTGCCACCCAATTAGCCTGAGCTTTCACGGCAGCGGGAGCATTGCCCATAGCTACACCCCAACCGGCATAAGCCAGCATTTCTACATCATTGTGGTTATCGCCGATTGCCATTACTTCATCAGCGGTAATGTTTAGGAGATTTTTGGCTAGGTAATCGATCGCGGTACCTTTATTAACTGCCGGATTAGTAGTTTCTAAGAAAATTGGCACTGAGGTAGTCACATGAAGCTGATCGGAGCGGTATTTAGTTTTTAGGTCAGCCAAGAGTCGAGCAATTAGATCTTCATCTTCATGCATGGCCAAAATTTTAGTCGGTGGTGTAGTGAGAGCATCCCGAAGATCGGCGAGGGGATGGGCTACTACTGAGCTACGCTGGGTATAGGCTTCGGTGTCTTCCTTGACGGCTTGGACGTATAGCTTATCGCCGACATAGACATGAATAGAAAGATCGGCGGGTAGATGGGGTTGCTCAAAATAGGTGATGAGTTCTTTGGCGATCGAGGTATCAACCTGTAGATGTCGATATGGCTCCGGCTTGGCCGGATCTTGAATCCAGGCTCCTTGGTAGGCCATTATTGGCACATTGGCTCCAATGTCGTGATGAAAGCGCAGGGCAGATTGGTACATGCGCCCGGTGGCGACCCCGACTTTGATGCCTCGATCGAGTGCGGCTTTGAGGGCGGCTTTGACTTTGGGGCTAACCTGGTTATCTTTACCGGCGATCGTGCCGTCGATATCGACCACAATAAGTTTGATGGGTGCGGGTGGGGTGGTCATGATATGGGGGAGAAACTTGTTAGTGTAGTTTAGACTATTTACTCTAAGCTCCAGTAAAAATTAATTCTGCTCCGACATTTCGGTAATGCGCCGCACATGCAAAACATCGTGCATTTGGCGAATTTGATTGATACAGCGTTCTAGCTGCGATTTATCAATCACTTCTACTATAAAGTCTAGCATTACCGGCTTGGACTTGTTATCTGCTGTCACCTTGGCCTGTCGAATATTTACTTTGTTATCACTGAGCCGCGACATGACATCTCGCATTACCCCTAGTCGATCGAACACCTCCACTTGCAAAGTCACAATATAGCTGCGGCGATTGCCCTGCTGTTTGGCGCTGTGGTGCGGATTCCAGCGCACCGGCAGAATCCGATCGCCATCTACATTTGCGACGTTGCCACAGCCCTGACGATGGATAGAAATACCATTCAGCTTAGTTACAACTCCCACGATCGGCTCTTCGGGGATTGGGTTACAACAGCCCGCTAAGTGGTGCATTAAGCCCTCAATGCCAATAATCGGGAAATCCCCGTCGCTGCTGCTGGGTTTCTTGGTGGTGGTCGGCAATATTTCTACTAACTCGGCAGCTTCGGCTACCGTAGTCTTGACCGTATCTCGAATCCGATTGACCACATGGTTAATGGTGGTTTCACCATACCCCAAGGCCGCCAACAAGTCTTCTACGGTCTGGTAATTACACTTGTGAGCAGCCACCAGCATTGGCTCCGATTTCAGCAGAGCATCTAAGCCGTTTTTGCCCAGTTCTTTTTCAAGCAGCTCGCGGCCTCGGGCGATATTTTCATCTCGATTCGATCGCTTATACCATTGGGTGATGCGGTTTTTAGCGGTGGGGGTGGCCACAAAGTTCAACCAGTCTAGGCTGGGATGACCGCTTTCCTTGGTCATAATTTCGACAATATCACCATTGCGCACCTGCGTTGAGAGAGGCACAATCCGGCCATTGATTCTAGCTCCAATGCAGTGGTTGCCCACCTCGGTATGAATCCGATAGGCAAAATCGATCGTGGTGGCTTTTTCGCGTAGGGCTACAACTTCACCTTGGGGGGTAAAAACATATACATCGGGGTCACAGAGCTGATCTTTGAGATTATCCGAAAATTCTTGAGCGTCTTTAAAGTCGCTTTGCCATTCTAAAAGCTGGCGCAGCCAAATAAATTTATCGTCTTTTTTTGGTGCCGAACCGGCATTATTGGCAGCTTCTTTGTATTTCCAATGAGCAGCAATACCATATTCGGCAATTCGATGCATTTCGGTAGTGCGAATCTGAATCTCTAAGGGGGTGTTACCAATCCCCAATACTGTAGTGTGCAAGGACTGGTAGCGGTTGGGCTTCGGCAGACCAATGTAGTCTTTAAAGCGCCCCGGAATTGGCCGAAAAGCATCATGGACTTCGGCTAAGACTCGATAACAGTCGGCGTTGTTGGGGACAATAATTCTAATGGCTGTGAGGTCATAAATTTCGCCAAATTCTTTCTTTTGGCTCTTCATTTTTTGATAAATGCTAAACAGGTGCTTCGGACGACCACTGACCTCAAAGTAGCTAAAATCGGCATCGGCTAAACGGGTGCGAATTTGCTCAACGGTGCTAGTAATTCTTCCTTCCCGCGATTTGCGGGTTTCTTTTACCAAGTCTTGGATATTACGATATTCATCTGGCTCAATATATTTAAAGGCCAAGTCTTCTAGTTCCCATTTAATGCGACCTAAACCCAGGCGGTTGGCTAAGGGGGCAAAAATATCGCGGGTTTCTTGAGCAATGAGCTTTTGCTTTTCGATCGGCATATGCTCTAAGGTCTGCATGTTGTGCAGTCGATCGGCCAGTTTCACCACAATTACCCGAATATCGCTGGCCATAGCCAAAAACATTCGCCGGAAGTTCTCGGCTTGCTGTTCTTTTTTGCTGCGAAAATTTAGTTTAGAAAGCTTGGTGACTCCTTCTACTAAGTGGGCGGTCTCGGCCCCAAACATTTTTTCGATATCGGCAACGGTAATTTCTTCTACGTCTTCTACAATGTCGTGCAGAAATCCCGCTGCAATCATCGGCGCTTCGCCGCCCAGGTTGTATAAAATATCGGCGACTGCGATCGGGTGGCAAATGTATGGTTCACCAGATTTGCGCATTTGGCCGGTGTGTTGTTCTCGGGCAAACAGGTAAGCTTGATGAATTAATCGATCGCTGGCCAGCTCAGATTCGCCTGTCGCCGCCAGCCAAGCGGGCAGCACTAGCTCTTGATCTTTCATGGTTAACTGGTCAACAGAGATCGTCATTGAAATGCGCTAGGAAGAAGATGCTATTCTATCTATTCTTTGGGTCATTTGACAGCAAAAATCATATGAATGATCAGATATCACACAACATATGTGATCTAGAGCTAGCTGAGACCTTTGCTGAGTTTTTGGTCAGGTTACGAGGCTGTGTAGAAAATGATGATGCGGTGGGGGCGTTGGCGGCGGCTAAAACCTTACAAGGCTCGTTCGATCGACTGCTCCAGGCGGTTAGTCCCGATGCCCCCTATCAAGTTCGAGCCAGCCTCACGGAGATCCACCGCTTACTCAGAATATTAAACCGCGATTTACTGTTTTGGCAGGGATCGAAGCAGACTCGTGCTGATCGCAGTGCCCAGGTTTTGGCTACTTTGCTATCGATCGAGGGTTTTTATCAAGCTTTAATTAACGCTCGCAAAGTAGATTAAAATTTCTTTGAAAAAAAGATTCAGGAAAAAGTCAATTAGCTTCAAAACAGCGATCTATTTTCCTCTCTAAAAAAAATTGAGATTCGTAATTTTGATAATACATTTTAATCACAAGAATCTCATCTTTTTACCGATGTATTTTTTTAGAGGATTTGGTGTATCATCATGCATGTTGGTTTTTCCGAATAACTCCCAAAATAATCTTATGATTCCACGAAGTTATATTTTGCCCTTTTGCACTAAGAGTTTTAAGTATGCGGCGGTTGATTAAAGGCTTTGTTATTAGCATTTTTTACCTACAATGGTCTTTACCCGCATCAGCTACACCTGCTATGTGCGGTTCTGTCGTAAAAAACCCTTCTCCACCTTCTCAACTAATAGCAAATACTTCATCAACACAGCTTGATGCTCTAGGCTCTTTTGAGCTAACTTGCTGCCCAGATGGTCAAGAATCTATGGGTGGTAAAGTCACGCTTTCGATTGTTTCGGCGCAAAGTACTATTCCTAGCGGCATGGCAACTATTAAGCTGTCTGATCGCAGTGATTTTGCAGATAGAATCGAGAACATACCTTACAAGAAAGAAACTTCTTATCAGGTCAAGGTTTCTGACTCAAATGGAGAGATACTCAAGCCTGGTGATTATCGTGTGGCAGTAAAATTTGAGTTAACTGATATACCATCATGTGTTTTACTCTCCATTGATCCATAATATCCTTGATTAATCTGTCAGCAAACCATGTTCAATCCAATCAATACACGCAGGAAAATGAAAAAAATTCTAGCTTCGTTATTTGTAGCTGCTGCTGCAATTTGCTCCACTTCCGCTGCTAATGCTCAAACTGCCCCTGAACCTGCCATATCTATTCATACTGGTACCATCCCTACCTCCTGTAGATTCAATAGTCCAACGCTTGAGGGTTCCATCGCTGCCACAAGGCAGGGAACATTAATACCCAATATTGAAACGGCACCTACTTCATTAAGTTCTCTCACCAGTCCAGGTAGCTTAACAATTATCTGTAACTCAAGGCATAAATTTGAAGCTAGGCTATTAACAGGTGCAAGTCCAATACCGGTAGTAGAAAAGTTCAGGTTTATTAATACTCCCGAACCATATGATCGAATCAATAGTTCATTTAATCTTGGTGCTACAAACACAATTCCTATCACAGTAACAGGCTTGCCTGCAACTGAGCGAGAAGGTTATATTGTGGGCGTTGCCGCAGAGGCTAGCTTGGCTAATGGAGGAGTGTTACCTCCTGGTACTTATACTATTAATGTTGAAGCTAAAATAACTGCGGAGTAGATAAATGTTAATTGTGTAATTAGACTTAAGTTTCGGTTAAATTACTTTTTGTTGTTTGACCGAAACTTGCTGTTGATAAGTCTATTTAGCAATCAAAAGTAAATTAACATCACAAATGAAGTTTTAAGTAGCATTTATCTCAAAATGTTTGTTTGTGGTTTCAGCAATCAAGCTACTAAAATTAAATCCATAATTATTATTTCGTTTAATGACTAATATCACTCAATGGACTAAGGGACTAATTGCAACTATCAGCCTCCAATTGTTCAGTACTTTACCCGCTGCTGCCCAAGACTTTACGCTTTCGCCATTAGTCACTATTTCCACTGCCAAGAGTGGAAAATCGAGAGGTTCACTTAATGTGACCAATCATGCCAAAGAACCAGTACGGATGCGGATATTCGCTGAAAGCTTTGCCTATGATCGAAAAAAAGGATATGTACAAACCCCTAAAGATGATCGTAGCGCTGTTCCTTACCTCAACTTTTCTCCTAGAGAGTTGACCGTTCTGCCTGGAGTCACCAGAAATGTTCGGGTAGCTGTCACCTTACCGCCGAGCTTACCCAACCAAGAATATCGTGCTGCTGTGTTTATAGAAGAACTCAAAGCCAGAGATGTTCAAAATATTAACAGTCCTGCCAGTAACCAAAAAGTATCTGTTCGTTTACGAATAGGTGCAGTATTTTTCTTTAACAAAGGCAGTGATAATATTGCCAATCTTCAGGCACGTAGCATGATTTGGAACCCTATTGACAAAAAAGCTGCTCTATTAATCGAAAACACCGGCAAACAAACTGCACGCCCGATAGTTTCTTGGCAAATCGAGAAAAACGGCCAAAAAGTTACAAAAGACAATATTAATGGTGTAATTATCCAAGCCGAAAACTCTCGCGAAGTTGTTTTACAAACTAACGGTAAATCACTAGATTTAACCCGAGGTGAATACAGAATTGTGGGTGACATTATCAACGATGGTCAAAAGCCTATTGCTTTTAGCCTGCCATTGATAGTTCCTTAGCCCAAAGCTTTCGGTTTAATCCACAAATACATTAAAGTCCAGTGAACACCAAGGCTATTCGACAATTTACACCACGCATATTTTTTCTCATCGTTATTGTATTTTGTCAATTTATCCTCAGTATTAGTGAAGTCAAAGCAAATACTGACGAATTAATTGATAGTAACCAAGTTGCTCCTACCAGCACCGCCTTATCATCAAACCCCAAACAAAGATTACAAAAATCCATAGCAGCATCTAAGGTATTACCCGGTGTCGATTATTTTGTACCCACCAATATTGACAACTTAGCCCCAACCTTCACCGCCGATGCCCAATACTTTCCCCGCAAAATAGCCGTAGGAGTAGCGGTTAATGGCACAGCAAAGCTCAGCAACAACAGTATTTATATCTGGGGCGAAGAACGCCGATCGAACCCCATTAATTTTTCAGATTGGTTAATTCCTGTCAACGAAATCAATAAAATCACCGGCTGGCCCACAGACATTGTGGCTGACCAATTAGAAGTAGTAGCCGGTAACTTAAAAACAACTCGCCTACCCATCCAGACCGCTCCCGCCGAAGCTGGATTTAGCCAAGCCATTGCCATCAAAGATCTGGCCAGCATTCCAGGAGTAGAAATTAAATTTAATGCCCGCACCTACTCGATCGATTTCACCATTCCAGTTTATAAGCCGATCGAAAGAACCTTAAGCGCACCAAACCCCAAAAATCCGATCCGAGCCAACACCTCTCTAAGATACTTCTCCAGCGAAAAACCCGAAAAATGCGCCTGCCAAGACCCCTACCGGATGTTAGTAGGGCTATATGTCAACGGAGTGCAAAAAATCGAAGCATTCTTCGTCATCGGCCAAGAAGACGGCACCGCCGCAGTAGACTTCGATAACTGGATACTGCCTTTCGACGAAATATCACCAGCAATTGGCTGGAAAATCAAAGAAGTAGATGGCTACTTAGATATTTCTACCCCTAGCCAAAGATTTCGGATTGCTGCTAACAGAATATTTAATCACCCCGAACTGGGGCGAGCCATTAAAGTTGCCGACCTAGCGGCCATTCCTGGCTGGACAATTAACTTTAATATCAATAAATACGCGATCGAAATCACCACTCCCAACACCATTAGGCGCACCAGCACCGCCGAGCCGCCGATCGTCATGACCGGCTTAGACCCAGTTAGCCCAGCCAGTGGAGTCAGCATTGTGCAGCAGCGGATCAACACTTCTGGCACCAGCAATAGCCCAGTCAATATCCCCCAAGGAGACTTTCAAGCCGCTGGCAGCATCGGCGATAGTAGCTGGTACTTACGCGCCAATCAGCCCAATATTACCGATACCCGCACTTGGAATTTATCAGAAGCCTCAGTTATTCACCAAACCAAACTTAGCGATGTTATTTTGGGTTCTCAAACCCCATTTTGGCGGCAGCGTAGCAGTGGAACTGGCAGCTACTGGGCAGCCACGGCTGTCACTCGCCAAGGATTTGAACCACCTGTTAAAGTCTATGGCGGAGCCTACACCCTAAACGAAAGGCTCCAAGCTCGTCAGACTAGCCGGGTAGTCTCAGGTATTGCTGAGCCAGGAACCTTAGTACAACTGGTGAACAGTAACAATCGTACCCAGGTCTTACAAGAAACATTAGTAGATAGTTCTGGCGTTTATCGCTTCAATAACGTGCTGGTAAGCGGCAACCTCGATGACAGCGCGATCGGTCGAGATTATCAGGTACTGCTGTACCCCAGAGGCCAAATTACCGCCAACCCCATTGCTCAAAATGTTTCTTTTACGAGCTTTAATGGCCAAATTCCTCTAGGGGCAGAAGCCTTTGTTTTTTCTGCCGGGGGCAACCGTTTAACCCGTGGCAACTTTGGTTCTTTTGACGGCGTACAGGGCGGAGTTTTGTATCGGCGGGGCTTAACCGAATCTCTCACCATCGGGGCTGGAGTTGCCTACGACAGAGAAGTGCGAGGTGTCGGAGAATTCTTTTGGCGACCTAACGCGGCATTAGAATTAACCGGTGCGGCGACCAGCGGCAGCGATCGATGGGACTACGCCGGTAGACTAGCCTACAACCCCTCCCGCGATTTTAACCTGTATGCCAATACCGATCGGTTATCTACCAACGCCAACTCTACTTGGCGACTGGGCAAAAACTTTGCGGCCATTGGCAGCTACGATAATTTGCGCGGGCCAGCGATCGGCGGTGAATATTTTAACAGCAGTGCCGATGCCTCCACTCAAGTAAGAGCCGATATTGACCTGCAAGGCCGCACCAGAATCTCCGCCAATCAAAGATTAGGCGAGTGGCAAGCCAGCTATTTGGGCAACGAATCTGCCGATAATTTGCAGCTAACTTACCGGCTCCGCGATAACCGTAGCTATGGCAGCAACAGCGGTAGTGACTTTGTTGCCGGGTACCAAGCTAGCAAACAAGCTACCAACTCCAGTTTAACCAGCATTGTCTGGCGCTATCGATCGCCCGAAATTTTGCGGGATGGTCGTAATTTGTGGCAAACAGAGCTGGGCTACGGTTTCAACAACTTTGGCAGTGGTCTATTAGCCGCCGCCGATTTAAATATTCTGCCCGGTTTGCAATTACGCGCCAGCTACCGGGGCATTAATGACAATTCCAGACAGGGCAACTATGCCCTAGAGTTAACTACCACTTTGCTAACTGGCAATGGCATTCGAGGTACTGCCGATCGAGTCGAAGATTTTCGCAGCTTAGGCAAAGTCATCTTTCAGCCCTTCTTAGACAAAAATCAAAATGGCCGTCAAGACGCTGGCGAAGCAGGCTACTGGGACCCCTTACTGGTGCGGCTCAATGATCGCCCGATCGATCGATATCGCCCTCAAGTCCACGATGACCGCGCTGACCTGAATTTACCCAATGGCAGCTACCGTTTAGATATTGACCCTGCCGGATACCCAGACAATACCCGCAGTCGCTTAGAAGCTCTGCGCATTGATGTAGTAGCAGGCGGTATCACCACCATTCCAATTCCCCTAATTCAGTCTTATTCCGTGGTCGGCTTTGCCAAAGACCCCAGCGGTGAAGCAATTGTCGGCGGTCGAGTAGAAGCTACTAACCTGCGCACCAAAGTAAAAACGGTATCTGTCACCAACGACTCCGGCTTTTATACTTTAGAAGGGTTAGATCAAGATGAATATCAAATTAAAGTCAGCGATCTACCTAGCAGCCTCGATAGCCCCGCTGTCACCAAAGGCGATTCTCTTCCAGAGACACTTCGTGATCGGCTAAAAATTGTGCCGAGTTCTCCGGCTCAGCAAGAAATAAATCTGACTGTCCAAACGGCTCAGAGCAAATAACATCTACACATCTACAGCACCATGCCAGACAACATCGAAATTTATGTAAGCACTGATATCGAAGCTGATGGGCCCATTCCTGGCCCCCATTCCATGATTAGTTTTGCCTCAGCCGCCTTCAGTGCTGATCAACAATTACTCGATACTTTTAGCGCTAACTTAGAAACTCTCCCAGGAGCAGTAGGACATCCCGACACCATGGCCTGGTGGGCAGGTCAATCCGTTGCCTGGGCGGCCAGCCGCCAAAATTTACAAAGTCCCGCCGCTGCCATGCAGCAATATTATGACTGGCTGCAATCACTGCCCGGTCAACCAGTATTTGTGGGCTACCCGGCAGCCTTTGATTTTATGTTTATTGAGTGGTATTTAATCAACTTTGTAGGTAAAAGTCCTTTTCAGCACTCTGCCCTAGATATTCGCTCTTATGCCATGGCCTATTTGCAACAGCCCTACACTCGATCGGGTAAAAAGGCTCTGCCAGTGGAGTGGCTCGAAGGCTTACCACTAACTCACGAAGCCCTCGATGACGCTATTCAGCAAGGAAGACTGTTTGGTAATTTGCTCCGGGCAAATACCAAACAGTCTCAAACACCGGCTAACGAATCACCGGAGCATCACTAACCTGGTCAATATAGTCTCTGATAGCAGGAATGCCGTTCATTTTCTCATAAAAGAAATTGTTGACGATTTTCATCACTTCATCCCGCGCGATCTCTACCTCTTCGCCTAAGGGCTGATCAGGAGCCTGACGGCACAGGTGGCGATACAAGCGCAGCATGGGCTTGACTACTGCCAACTCTTCTTCGCCGCTTAAGGCTGCTATTACCCGCAAAATCATTTGCTCGGCTTCATCTAAAATACTCTCCAAGTCAAAGATGGTGGCGCGATCTCGGGCATCTTGGATGGTTTCGATCAGGGCATGAATTTGATACAGCATAGCCGCCGGTTCATCAAACAGCTCCCGCAAAAAAGCCGCTTCTTCATAGTGGCCATCTAGCCGAAAAATATTGTAGAGCCGCTTAGCCGCTTTACCGTAGTTAGTATGACCTTCTTGAGTGTAATTTTTGACCTCACCTTGCAGACGGGCAATATAGGTTTCCATGTTATCTGGAGAGGCAAACTTCATTAGCTTACTCACCACTGCCGCCGATTCTGGCTGTAAGTATACTTCTTGATAATAGCCATCTAAATAACCATCCAGAGAGATAATATTGCCATCAGGACTCTCCCAGGTAATATCTAAAACATTACTAGCATTGGTTAGTTGACCTCTAATCGAATCGGCTACCACCCAATTGAGTCCGCACCAGCCCGGGTTATGGGCAACTTCATCCCAAGTAATAATCACCGGATTTCCCTGTTCGTCTACGGCGGCAATTTGGCCAGCAACCACTTCATCTGGTTGCCAGACAATCAACCAGCCTGCTCGTTTGCGCTTATCGCCTCGCATCACGGTAGATGGATAGCAGCCAAATTTTAGTTCAATCAATTGGTAGTTGCTACCAGATAAGAAAGCTAATGCTTTTTTGCGCATTTCACGCGCAAAGATTTTGCAACATTCTTCCCGAGTTGGGGCAATAATGTTAATCCGCTCAAAGAAATCACAGTCTCCCGGATATACCTGCATCCGAGACTGGGCAGCAGAGCCAGAGATAGACAAGGCTGTTTCCATCACCCCAGGAATATCTTCAAACTCGACTATTTTGCCGATCGATCGCAATCTGGCCACATCCTGAGGATCGAAATCTGCCATGGTCACTTGATGACCAAAAATACCGGTTTCATCGTCGGCTACGATGTTGTCGTCGCCGGTAGATTCATTGATCGATTTTAGCCAGCGCTCCAGTTCTTGCTCGTTGAGCTGTACCCCCAACCGATCGGCTGATTGCAAAACTCGATCGCGAACATCTGGATTTTGGTCGGCTTTTTGATAAGTGGAATTTGTCATGATTGAGCACCTCAGATATGCAGTGTTTTTGATCAGTTCAAAATAAATTGATAGTAAACAAAGATATTAGCAACTCACGGATCAAAATTAGCTGAAATAAATATTTCTTAAATAATTAGATGGTAATTTGCCCCAAATTTGTTTCGGGGCATCTTGACCTCAAATTTTTTCCTCACCAAAAACGGGACAGATCAAAGACTGTCCCGCTTAATTATTTTTAATGTTATGCCTAATATATCAAGAAGCCTTGTCTAGCCAATCATATATTTGGTTGAGCTGCTCGATCGTCACTAGGCCATACTGCCACAAGATCATTGGCAGAGGACCGGGATTTTCTTCCACTTGGCGCAGCGCAATATCCATCGATGCTGTAGAGATAGACAAATCTTCTTTGAGAAACCTGATTAATTTGGTTAAGTGGGTTGAGGCCATCATCGGCATCACCTCCTTTTATATGCTTTTACTATGGGTAGATATTTATCAGCTTGTTTAAACTTAGACTACAGAACCAACACTTTTGTGGTACATTCCGGAACCTTGGCTGAAATAGCCTGGGCACCGAGACCGCATTTTTGCTCAGGGTTTAACGTTTATTTCGATCGACCGTGCTTGATTGAAGCACAAGTGATCCCCAAAAAATGGTGAATAAACCGACCTGCATTGACCAAGTTATGTTGCCAAAAGCAGCACACCGGGTCGCTAGTTGGATAGATTTATGAAGAATAACAATCAATAACTTAATCTATTATGGAGACCGCAGATCTGCCCTCCGTGAGATCACGGAATTAGATTTTAAAGATTGGTAAACAACTAAGTAAATTTATTTATGTAATGGAAAGAAATTATAACACTTGAGCTTCTGCTGTCAATAGTAGCGATCCCCGAAATAGCAAATCTGTAACCGATCGATCATTTTATCCGGGTTAAACCCATTATTGGCAAGGATCATAAGTAATAACACTCAAAATTTTCGCTAAAATCCAACATTTCGTAATTTTACGAAATCTGCTTAAAACTTATCTAAATCTTCATTGCTAATCAGTCAGTAATATTGCGCAGAAAAAAGCCGGACATGAATTTCACATCCGGCCAGTAAACCAATTGGAATGAATTAACTTAGAATTCTAGTTCAGCAGCTTGGACTCGTTCTACCTGCTTCTTCTTCAAAACCAAGAAGATTTGAGAAAGCATAATCATGGTTACGAAAGCCACCAAGCCGTAGATGCGGTTGGGGTTCTGTAAGACAATCTCGGAGTCTTTTTGACCAAAGCCACCCACGTTAGGATTGTTAGTCAAAGCTTGGCCAGCAGCTACAGTGTCACCAGCAGCTACCAACAGGGTGGGGCCAGCAGGAATCTTGGTTACTACCGCATCACCAGTAGCAGGCTGAATGGTAACTTCGCTTAAGCCAGCATCACCAGCAGTAATTGAGGAGACAGTACCAGCGATCGCGGTGCTATAGACCGAGTTATTGCTTTTTTCACCGGTCGGATAAACCTGACCACGACCACGGTTGCCGCCAACGTGGATAGGATACTTACCAAAGTAAATGCCTTTATCGGTAGCAGGGTTAGGAGAAAGAATAGGGAAGATGATTTCTTCGTATTGGTCGCCAGGTAAAGGGCCAATAATTACGGTGTTTTCTTTGCCTTCACCGTAGGGTTGATAATACAAGCCCTGAATCTTTTCCTTCATTTCAGCAGGAATACGGTCTTCAGGAGCAATTTTAAAGCCATCAGGCAGCATTAACACGGCTCCGACGTTTAAGGGGCCTTTAGTACCGTCAGCAGTGACCTGTTGAACGCTGTGGTCGTAAGGTAGTTTTACTACTGCTTCAAATACAGTGTCGGGCAATACCGACTGAGGAACTTCGATTTGGGTGGGCTTAGCAGCTAAGTGGCAGTTGGCACACACAATGCGACCTGTTGGTTCGCGGGGAGTTTCGGGATAGGTTTGTTGTGCCCAAAAAGGATACGCCTGCGCCGGTTGAGGCGTAAAGGCTAGCAGGCCGATACCGGCCAGCAGTACCAAGACAGATCTAGCGATCGACTGGTAAATAATAGATAACTTCATTGTTTAAAGAGTAAATTAAGGTCTACAAAATAGGAGCTGTTATGCCCACCAAGCAGGTGAACCATCACGGAAGTCATCTTCAGTCCAAGGGGTGAGAGAAACTTTGTCTTCGACAACTGCGGCATGTGCCAAGGGTAAAGATTTTGGTGCCGGACCGCGCACCATTTTACCGGTGGTATCGTACTGCGAGCCGTGGCAAGGGCACATAAATTTGTTTTCGGCACCATTCCAGGGCACTACGCAGCCTAGGTGAGTACAAATAGCATTGATACCGTAATCCAATACGGTGCCATCACCGACTACGATGTAGGTAGGATCGCCTTTTAAGCCTTGGGTCAAAGCTCGATCGCCTTTCTGCTTACCAGCGATGAATTGGCTAACCAAGACATCATTGCCGCTAGCATCTTTGGCGGTAGCACCGCCACCCGCAGCACCGCTCGCAGGCGGCACGAAGTAGCTAATGAAAGGAAACGCGCCACCGAGCACTGTCCCGGTGATCGTACCAAATGTTAAAAGGTTCATGAATTGGCGACGACCAAGATCTGGTACGTCACTGGAGCCAGCAGAAAGTTGAGCCATGACTTAAATTTTGTTGAATGTATGATTAATGTATAGGGGCTGATAGCTAACATATTGAGTCATTATGCCATTTTTTTGCAGCCCAGAGAACAACCAAATGAATCGCTTTTTGTTCTGAGTATCTTAAATAGGAGAATCATCAGTGTTAACCGGAGCAGATCTACGCCAGCTTATTATCGCCAAGTGGAGCTACTCCTACGATGTGCAGTTGCGCAAACAGCCCAATAAAATTTACTTACAGATAATGTGGCGCTATCTAGAGCAAGTCTCGTTTCCGCTGTCGGAGCAAGAATACGACGAGCACCTGGAGACGATCGCTAACTACCTCAATGCCATGGGTGCCACCCAGCAGGTGATGGACTTTATTGAGACGACCAAAGAAAAACCCCGGTTGGGCAAGGCCGTCTGTCTTGCGATCGAACTGGGAGATCGGGCTTCGGAGTGGATTTTATAATGTGTTTAGAATCCAGCCGATCGCAGATGTTGAGCCAGTTTGGTATGCAGATCGTGACTGGCCTTGTAGGCAATAAAATGTGCCCGAGGCAAGGTGCCCAGCAAGCTTAAGTCACCAATTAAATCCAGCATTTTGTGGCGGACTGGTTCATCGGCAAAGCGCAGCGGCGGATTGATCCAGCGGTCTTGATCACACACTAAGGCATTTTCTAAGCTGCCCCCTTTAATTAAACCGGCCTGCTGCAATTGTTCAATCTGATGCGCTAAACCAAAAGTCCGGGCTGGAGCGATGGCATCTCCGAAGCTTTCTCTATTGGGCTGCCAACTAAACCACTGATTACCGATCGGCTTTAAGTCAAAATCTATCCCATAGGTAAACCGCAGTTCTGGTGAAGGAATCGCGGCTACGAACTGATCGCCCTGGTGAATCCAAATTGCTTCAGTGACTGGCTCCCCGATCGACATTTCAACCGCCATTCCGGCATTTTGAATAGCCTCTACCCACAGCTTGGCCGATCCATCTAACAACGGCACTTCTAAGCCATCAATTTCAATCTGGGCATCCTGCACACCCAAAGCGGTCAAACTAGCCAATAAATGTTCTACGGTGCGGATACTGGCTTTGCCGGACTGCAATTCGGTAGATAAAGTGGTGGTATGAACAGATTCAATCACTGCCGGAATTATGGGAGCATCAGGCAAGTCAGTACGTATAAAAAACCGTCCACTGCCCACAGGAGCCGGATAAATTTTAACCGTGGTTTGGTGGCCAGAATGTAGACCAATACCGGAGATTTCTATACCGGTGGAAGAAAAAGATGCTGCTGGGGTCATGGTATTAACATTTTGCTAAGGCTTTTCTATGAGATCAACTCGCTGATTGGTGTATCGAAGTTCTTGGATCAAAACATTGAATCGCTGATCAGATTCTTCCTGGCGCTCAATCATGGTGGCAATCCGATCTTCCGATAGCTGAATCTGGCGCTGTTGATTTAACAGAATTGCCTCTAGTCTTTCTTGGGAAGCATTAAAACGACGCTCAAACTCCTGCTGACGGCGATCAACTTCTTGCAAAGAATTATTTAAAACTTGCTGAAACTCATTAAACTGCTGCTGCTGAAGCAGCATACTCTCAGACAAAATTCGCTGAGTCTCCGCGAGAAAGGAGATGGATTCTTTAATATCTCTGATTTCTTCAGACATAGGATTAAGGATCAGAAGTTTACATCTGCTCCCAGTATAGCTGAGAAGATTCAGAATCATGAAACCTGTTCAAGGTAATTCTACTGAAGCGGGTTTAGCAATGTGGGGCAAACCCCAACCCAACTTTTCACGCAATACTCGGAAAAATTCTGGAGCCTGCAAACGAATAAACTTGGCTGGGTAGGTCGATCGATTAACCAACACTCGATACTCTGGCTGAATAAAACAGCCCCCATTGCCATCTACTACCATAATTAACCGAGTAGGATTAGCTGGATAAATTACCACTGGCTCAGTGTCAGAAAAAACCAGCGCCCGTGAAGCCAAAGAATGGGGACAGATCGGCACCAACTGCAAAGCCGCTACTCCCGGCGCAATTACCGGACCACCAGCACTCAAAGAATAAGCAGTAGACCCAGTAGGTGTAGACAAAATAATGCCATCTGCCGCAATATCTACTGGTGCATGGTTGCCTACCTCAATTTCAAAGTGGCACATGCTCGTCAATGGCTCACGGTGAATCACCATTTCATTTAGACACAAGGCTTCCCAAAGCAATGTTTCATCTTGCTTGACCTGTACCGTCAGCATGGCTCGTTCTTCGATTTCATACTGACCAGCGATCGCCAGGTCCAGAGCTGCTGGCAAATTGTTCACAAAAGTCTCGGTCAAAAAGCCCATGTGGCCAGTATTGACAGTTAAAGCAGGAATTCCTAGGGGTGCCAACTGACGCAGGGCAGCCAAAACCGTACCATCACCACCCAGCACGATCGCAAACTTCATTGACCGATCAAAATCTGGTGGTACCAAAGACTCGATCGGGGTGTAGCTAGCGGTAGCTGAGGGATGGGCATAGCCCAAAATACCGCGCTTACCTTCAGCCATACAGACCTCCCAGCCCAATTCAATAAATTTGTCTTGAATTTCGCGGGCTAGGCGGGTAGCAGTGGGCTTGCCTTCGTTATATATAATGCCAATCTTGGGCACGTTGGTACTCTGGCTCAGAATAATTTTTTACACCTGTTGAGCATTAAGCATAATTACTTAAAGCCTTACCCCGTGGGGTATCGGTGCGGTTTAGCATCTAATAATTTTACCATGCTCTCGCATGGCAAGGCGGAATGAGCACAACATTGAGTTAGCCGCAGCTCAGATCGAACTTAATAGAAAACTTTTTTCTTCTTGCTTTTGTTCGATTTGGATTCTTTGAGCTTTTCTTTTTCGTACTCCAGTTCCCGCAGCTTCTTCACAATCCGACCGAAGTATTCTTGTAAATAAGCCTCGATCGTAGTGTTGTCTTTAGGGTCTAGTCCTAAAATTTGGTAAGTCTCGGTCATGTCGGCATTTAAGGGCTTGCCAGTGGCCAAAATTTCCGCAAAAGCTAGACGATCGGCAGAGTTCCAACTCCACTCAAAGAAAGTCGCAAACTTACGTAAAGCTCCCAATACGCCCAATGGCACCTTTGTTACCTTGGCTTCTTTGCCAGACAGGCGCTCACAGAGACTAATAATTTCGTTGCCACTCCAAGCTTTGTTACCAACTACTGGCAAGGTTTTACCGTTGGAGCCTTCTGCTGCCAGCGCCTTAACCACAAACCTGGCCACATCCTGAGAATCCATAAATGCAGTCGGGGCTACTTCACCGGCCATCCAGACTGCTTGGCCTTCCAGAATGGGGATAGCATATTGACCAATAATGCCCTGCAAAAAGCCGCAAGGACGCAAAATAGTGTAATTTAAGCCCGATTCGGCCAAGAACTTTTCAGTGCAGTACTTAATTTCCATCAAGGGCACCGATCGATATTTCTCCGCATCTAAGATCGAAAGAAATACATACTTCTCAATTTTGGCCGCGACTGCGGCCTGGATCAAATTAACTTTCCCATCCCAATCTACTTCTGTGATGCCCAAAGAATCAGTGGCTCTGGCCGTAGCAGTATCAATTACCTGGCTGACACCGACCATGGCTGCTTTCAATGTTTCTGGCTGACGCACATCCCCCAATACAATTTCGGCACCCCACTCCTTGAGAAATGCTGCTTTTCTGGAACTTCTTACCAAGCAACGCACCTCATAGCCTTCATCTAGAGCGCGTCGGGCGATCTGTCTGCCCAAAGTACCGGTGGCACCGACGATTAGTAAAGTCATTTATTAAATATAGAGTTAAGTAATGTAAATCTTTCCCTCAAATATTAACAGAATTATTGTAAATCGGAAACATAACGTTACACTTTCCTGCCGATTGCGCCTCTGACTGCTGATCTGGAGGTGGCTTCAAAATGAGATTCATCCTCAGAGACAGGCAATCAGAGAGAGACAATCAGAGGTGCAAATTATTTTTTTTCTAAGACGGCTTGAGCCTTAAGAATGCCAAAGCCCAAGGCTAGGCCAACCAAGATCATGAAAAAAGGGATAGCAGCAACGGTTAAAATTTCAGCAAGCATCGATTTTATTAACTCCAGAATATATATAGGTACTGTCATTGTCTCACAAAGATCGGTTGCGTTTAGCCATCACCCTCGGCGATCCAGCCGGAATTGGGCCAGAAGTTGTGCTGAAAGCTCTTGCTCCCGATATTTTGGCCTTGGCTGATATTACGGTGGTAGGCAGCAAACGCCTACTTCAACAGCATCATGGCTATTTGCAAGATTCTGCTCTGCTAGAAAAACGCAGTATTGCCGACCCGAGCAACCTGCAAATTTTGGATATTGCCCTAGATTCTCAAATTACCATCGGTCAGCCCAGCTCTGCCAGCGGAGCAGCCAGTTTTCGGTATTTACAAAGATCGATCGAACGCACCCTCGCCCAAGATTTTGATGGCATTGTTACAGGTCCAATTTCTAAATCTGCCTGGAATGCTGCTGGACATGATTATCCCGGCCAGACAGAGCTGTTGGCTGAAATGTCTGGCTGTCCAGAGTTTGGCATGATGTTTGTGGGTCGATCGCCTCATACCAAATGGCAGTTACGGGCTTTATTGGCAACCACTCATATTCCACTGGTCACAGTCAGCGCTCAGTTAACTCCAGAGCTAATGAGCAGCAAGCTTCAGCTTTTAGTTAGATGTCTGGCTCAAGACTTTGCGATCGACAAACCGCATATTTGTATTGCTGGCTTGAATCCTCACAGCGGCGAAGGTGGTCAGTTAGGCCGGGAAGAGGTGGATTGGTTACAGAATTGGTTGCAGCAAGAGCAAACTCGTTATCCGCAAGTAAAGCTCACTGGCCTATTGCCTCCAGATACGATGTGGGTGGCTCCGGGACAGGCTTGGTTTGGTACGGGTCACAGCAAAGCCGCCGATGGATATTTGGCGCTGTACCATGACCAGGGTTTGATTCCGGTGAAATTGATGGCGTTCGATCGGGCAGTAAATACCACGATCGGCTTACCTTTTGTGCGCACGTCTCCCGATCACGGTACGGCTTTTGATATTGCAGGTAAAAACCGCGCTGATGCAACCAGTATGCGCGAGGCAATTTTACTGGCAGTGGAGCTAATCAAGAAAAGAAATGGGTGAAGAGGGACTCGAACCCCCGACCAGCTACTTAGAAGGTAGCTGCTCTATCCGGCTGAGCTATTCACCCCGGCGAACCACATTATAGCATCGGCAAATACTTTTGGTGCGACCGACTTCCAGATGCGTCTTATACGACCTTAATCTAAAATTACTAATCCCAACCTATTTGTGGGGAAGAATATTCCTAAGCAATCCTGACTTTCTTGCTTATTGGTAATCAGCCATGGATGGCCGACAAAGGTTTTTTGTATTTGTTGGCCGCCAGCACCTAAATCAAAATAGTGCTGATTTTCACCGCGCTGATTTATCCAGTAGACTTTAATTGGCGACAGTCTCTTATTGATCACTTGTATAGCAGTGCGCTGACCGCCTGATACAGAGCGATGTTTTATTTTGTTTTGACAGCCTGTTGACTTTAAACTATCAATTTGGCTCTCTGCCAGTCGTGAAGCTTGAGATGGTGGAGATGAAGTTGTTGGTAAGTCTGATATTGGTATGGGTGAGAAATCAATGGATCGATTAGTAAAATGACCTATGATCGCCCAACTTACTCCTGCAATAGTTCCGATTGCTAACAATATTCCAGCTTGCCTCAAGACATTCTCTAATGACATATTCTTTGATTTTGGTAAACAGACTTGCCACCATTGGGCAGTAGGTGGCGATTGCAAACGATGCCCCAATTGCTGCCAAGTGAGAGAATCAGCAATTGCCGCTTGTACGATAATTGGCAGCCAGCTAGCCCCTGGCAACTCATTTTCTAAGCCTTGTAAGCGCAGTCGTGCTTCTCGAACGGCCAAATGGAGCGGTTGGCCACCGGCAAAAGCTGGTAAAAAGTAGCGGAGAAAAGCCTGTGCCACTCGATCGGTTACTGGTTCCCGCATCACAATAACTTGCGGCAATTGTACCTGTTGTAATTCTAGTGCTAACCCCAGACCGTCACAAGAATTAAAAATTGCTAGTTGCAGACCGTTGGCAACTGCTTTGTGTAGAGCATGACGCAATTCAGAAATCGTCAGGCTATCAGTCTGATTGATATAAATTCTGCCCTGTTCACCTTCTGTACGGCTATGACCAGCAAAAAATAAGATATCCCACTCCTGCTCCCACAAATGATCATTAATTTCAGCCCGTTGTGGTTCTACCAAAAAAGTGGTTTCAGCATTAGTAAAACTATTGATTAGTTGGCGATCGCTCTCAATATCAATCCCTTCTCTATTGCCCAGAATGGCCAGAATTTTTACTGGACTACGAGTAGTCATCCGGGGGGGCAAAAAAACTGGTTTTGTGTGCGTAACATTTAAAGCTATTTCTGCTGTGGGATTTTGTTCAACTAAATCCCATAAATACCAAGGTATTCGGAGGAGTGATGGCTCAGAGGTGCGTACTAATATCAGCACTTCTTCTTTCATTAATTCGGCTAGCCACCTATCACGAATAGCCCGAAAGGAATCTACCAATAGCCAATTATTAAACTGAGTACGTACTTCTGGTTCGAGTTGCTGGCAAGCTTTAATAAATTCTTGCTGGCGATCCAGATAAATACTCTGAGGCTGGATGCGGGTTTCTCCGATGCCGTGGTAGTTGGATTGCCATCGTTGGAGAATATCTGCTAAATGGGGATTTGCCGGTAATACTCCACTAACTTCTGTCCTAAGAATTTCTTGATTCTCTCTAGTAGATTCCATGGATAATACTACCTGGATATCTTGATGTAGATCGCCAGTTAATAATCTGAGAATAGCCTGCTTACCCATCTTTGATGTTTCCTCAGCGTTTAAAAACTATAATTTCAGGCTACAAAATTCTCGCTAAAAAGAATTTCACCTAGATGTATTTCGACGCTAAACCTTTCATTAAGTTGCGCAGTAAAGTTAAACTCCATATTTTGATTGGTGGGTGCTGCAACTGCCTGCATGACAGCAATTTGATGATTATCAAGTATTCTAACCTGTAGATCTACTGGTAAATATTTCTGATCGCTGCTTGATAAAATTTGGACTTTAACATTCATATCATTCTCAGAGGCAGCTTTTAGTGTAATTTGCAGCAAAATTTCCGTCGTCGTTTGAGGAGTGGTGAGCTGAAGCAGTTTACCTCGTTCCACTATTCGTTGAGCAGCATTATCTGTACTACGGAAGGCTAATTTGGATGGATTTGAGCTAAAAATCATTTGCAGATCTTGCCAACCTGTTTCAAAACAGTTATCAAGCCATTTTCTGAGATTAATTTGCCTGAGATTAACTCGATCAAGAACAGGTGATTCGCTGGAAGCAATGGAGCGTAATTGCTGCAAATACTCTGGCAAAGCATCGATCGACTGTAACTGATCGAGGGGGATAGTAGCCGTGGCAGTGGTCGTAAAACCAAGAATCTGTGCTTGCTTTAGGGCTTGATCGAATTGCACAGCTACATACCCCACTCGATCGGCTTGAACTTCAGCCGGAATTTCTAACGTATCAGCACCTGGTAAAACTGGGCGACATTCTAACTTCCCGATCGACTGCACAACTAAATCAGCTACATTCATAAATTTTAAACAGAGTGGATTCTGGCTATCACTTTGCGCGATGGCAGTGTCTATCCCCAAACAACGCAGATAAAAATCTACTGCATAGACTGCCAAAGTATTAAGATAAACTTGTTTAGCAGTTTGCGGATTAGATTGCTGTCGCCGGAATTCCTCCGCTCGGGCATGTGCAGAAAATGAGAGGGGAACGGGGAAAGTGATTGATGCTTGTAATTGGTTCATAATTAATCTCTAAATTGTTGTTAGTAAGCTATTCCTGTAAGTGTCTGTGGAAATAAGGGGTTAATTTTTGCAAGCGGCGGTTAAAAAAGCTACAGAGGGTTTGAATAGAAATATTTAATTCTCCAGAGATTTCTTCCCAGGTTCGATCTTGGACAACTTTTTCTAGAGCCAGCCATTGAAAGGTGATCTCTGGTCGCTCTCGCAAGTGTTCTTGTTTCAGTAAGTTTTCTGGATCTTCAGCTAAAAATTGTTGTAGTAGGCAATTGTCTGATATCGATTCTTCGACAGGAATATCCCAGTCCAGATCATCTAATGATCTCAAAGCCGGAGTTTTTCCTTGATCACTGGCCGGTAAATAAGTCAGACCAGAACGGCGATAGTCATTTAAGACTCTAATAAAATATCTACTCAGTAAGAAGTTTACCCAGGCCATCACAGCGTGCTGTGGATTGTAACTGTCAATTTTTTGACAAATTTCTAGTAATGTCCGCTGAAGAGCCTCATTATAAAGATCTTCATAGAGCTGTGGTGGCCATGCTCCTTTTTGAGGATGACCTAGCTGCTGAGACTGCATCACTTGAGCAACGAGATTGTTCAATAGCCTTTGCCTAGCGGGACTTTGGGCTGGATACCGCTGGGCTGCTTGTGCTAGCTCTTGCAGCACTTGATCATTTTTGTTACCAGTCATGGAGCTATCAAAATCAGCATGGGTCATATCTCCTTACTGGATAGATTAAGCGCTGCCTAGAATATAACAATTTGCCTTGATCTCATCAACGTGACATATCTTAAACTCCCTAAAAGTCTCTACCAGTGATTGTCTGGAGCAGAATTACACCAACGCATATTTTTACAAAACTTAATTTTTGCAGATTTGCGTAAAAAGTGAAGATTTTTCGCCAATACATGGTGATGAGGCAAAATGATGAATTTTTGCCGCTTGCTGCTTTTTCAATTAAAGGGGCAAGCAATCTAGCTACTAAATCACACATCATGTCTCTACCCTTTCACCTTAAAAAAATGACTATCAAACTACTGTTGGTTGATGACCAAGATGCTTCTCGCCAAGGCTTAGCCAAGGTTTTGAACACCAAGCAAGATCTAGAAGTCGTAGGTCAAGCTGCTTATAGTCGAGATGCTGTCAGTTTAACCGCAGCACTACATCCCGATGTTATTCTGATGGAAATATGGACACCCCTGTTTGACGGAGTAATGGCTACCTGTGACATCAGCAAACAATTCCCTTGGGTCAAAATTGTTGTTTTCACCAATTGCGATGAAGAGGAATATGTCTGGCCATCTTTACAGGCTGGTGCAATTGGTTATTTGCTAAAAAACACACCGATCGACCAATTAGTACAAGCAATTCGATCGGCTTACCGAGGTTATGCTCAATTAGGCCCGACGATTGCCCCCAAAGTGTTTGGTCAAGCATTAGCTAAACCCTGTAAAACCTTGTCTAGCTCTTCCAATAATTTTTCAGAGGCATTAAGTGCCAGAGAGTTAGAGATTTTGAAGCTGATGGCTGCGGGCAAAAATAATCAAGAAATTGCCGGGTTGCTGCATGTTACCAAAGGAACTGTCCGTAACCACATCAGTAATATTTTGGGGCGATTAGGAGTGCGAGATCGCATTCATGCCATCCTCTGGGCAAATCAACACTTAACAGATACTTCAGAAAATTGCAATTCTGCTTATTTGCAGCAGCAAACCTTCGGAATTAATTATCAAACAAAAGCGACACCATGACACTTGTCATATTCTAAAACATGACAAGTGTTACATGTGGTGATCTAGTTTTTATCGTTAGGATGCATCCAAGTATATTTTGCAGATCAGCAAACCGGTATATTCAAAATTACATTGCTATGGATAATAACTTTACCATCCCTCTCTTTCGTCAAGAAGCCCTAGAACATGCTGGTCGGCGGTCATTTCTCAGTCAGGTCATTGTAACGACACCAATTCATTTTTGGGTTTCTACCATAACTTTATTAGGTTTTACGACGGTTGGTTTGTATCTTTCTACATTAGTGCAACTCCCGCGCAGGCTGGAACTCGCTGGTCAAATTGCAGCCCAGCCCAGCCCAGCAGCAGTATCAGCTCAACTGTGGGCTGATGCTGATACCATGACAAAACTTCGCCCCGGACAAGAAGTGCAAGTGAAATATGCCGCTTTCCCCTTTCAAACCTATGGAGTATTTACCGGTCGAGTGCAAGCCATCGCCGATCACGAAGTGTCTCTGAAAGAGAATCGACCCATCGAGTCTAAGAATCAGCAATATTCTCCTCAGAACTTGGCTTATCCGGTGGCAGTAGAGCTGCAGCAACCATATATTTCAGTGGGCAGTCAACAGATTCCTCTCCGTCCGGGTATGACTCTAACGGCAAACATTTTACTAGAGCGCAAAACATTATTTAACTGGCTATTGGAATCATTCACCGGAGGGCAGAAAAATGGCAAGACTTAATCTCAAAAACTGGAAGATGCTACTGGGCTACCGTCAGCGCATTGAGCCAATCTATCAGGTAGAGGCAGCAGAGTGCGGCTTTGCTTGTCTAGCGATGGTGCTCTCAAAATATGGGCTAGAGACTAATATGCAGGCTTTCCGCTCTCGCTATCGAGTGTCACTACATGGTGCAGATCTGCACACATTAAGCGAGATTGCCCATGATTTTGGGCTAGTTACTCGTGCTCTGCGGGTGGAACTAAGCGCTCTGCCCAAACTTCGCCTACCTTGTATCGTACATTGGAATTTTAATCACTTTGTTGTGCTAGAGAGCGTCGGGCGATCGATCGAAGTTGTAGATCCGGCTTTAGGTCGTCAAACCTATGGCCTAGAAGAATTCTCACGGCATTTTACTGGGGTGGTTCTGGAACTTGTGCCGGGGGCAAATTATCGTCGCGGAACACTAGTACAGCGCTTGCGGCTGCGGGATATTCTCAATGGTTTAATGGGCTGGCGTTCTAGTCTGGCGCATGTGTTGGTTCTTGCGACTGTTCTACAATGCGTCAGCTTAATTAGCCCTCAGTTCTTACAACAGGGCATTGACCAGATCGCCGCCAATCAAGATATGCATTTTTTGGTGCCGCTGGTGCTGGGATTTGGATTTGTCTATATTCTCCGCATTGCCCTTTCGACTCTGCAAAAGCTACTTGTGCTTCATTTGGGAACTCAAATTGCCTATCAATCTCAGCGCAATCTATTTCATCATCTGCTGACTTTACCCATGCGCTACTTTGAAGCCCGGAGCGTGGGAGATATCGTTTCTCGGTTTGAGTCCTTTGAGCCGATCAATAACATGGTGACAGGAGATGCGATCAGTACCCTGCTCAATGGTGTTACGGCAGCAATTACGGCTGTTTTACTCTTTACCTATAGTCCGCTGTTGGCCAGTGTTGTATTGGGTGTTTTGGGGCTGACGATGCTAGTAAAAGTCTGGTTTTTGCCCGCCCAACGACGCTTGACAACCGATAGTATTGTGGCTAGTGCCAAAGAAGATACTGTTTTTATGGAAACGATTAGGGGGATGCAGTCTATTAAAGCTCTGGCTGGAGAGCAATTGCGTTTCCAAGCTTGGGATGCTGTCTATACCAGCGCAATTAATGCTGGGCTGCGATCAAAAAAGTTAGAAATTATTGCTGCTGTGCCAATTGGGTTAATAGAGCTATTAGATAGCATTGGCATTCCCGCTATTGGTTTTTACTTGATTATTCAGGGACAATTCACTGTCGGAATGCTTTATGCATTTTTAGTCTATAAAGATTCTTTTTATCATGCTGCTGAAAGCCTAATTGATGTAGTTGCCAAATTCTGGCTGAATCGTCTACATTTGGAACGATTGGGAGATATTGCTTTAGAAGCGCCAGAGATTAGTGCATTGTCTAGCTCAGAGCCAAAAGAGATCCCGGCTACCCCTGAGACCATGATCGATTCCCTGCGGGATAGCTGCGCTTCACGGGTGCAAATGTTAGAACTGCGCAATGTAAGTTTTCGCTATGCAGATCACGAACCAGATCTATTTACATCTATTGACCTCACTTTGCATACCAACGAAAATGTTGTCTTAATTGGAGCATCAGGTGCGGGTAAAACTACATTAGTAAAAATTCTTAGTTCTCTGGAAAAGCCCAATGAGGGAGCAGTTTATCTCAATGGCAGTGCCTTACAGACCAATCAAATGACTGCCTACCGTCGCCGGATTGGGATGGTATTACAAAGCGATCGACTCTTTGCTGGTTCAGTGGCTAGCAATATTGCCTTTTTTGCTGAACAGATTGATCAGGACAAGATTGTTGCTATTGCTCAGCTCTGCGTTATTCATGACGAAATTATGGCAATGCCGATGGGGTATGAAACCCTGGTAGGAGATATGGGCAGTGCTCTCTCTAGTGGTCAACAACAGCGTATTTTGCTTGCTCGTAGTCTCTACCGTGACCCAGACTATCTCTTTTTTGATGAAGGTACTGCCAACATCGATCCAGCTAATGAATGGCGCATTTTACAAAACCTGCGCACTGCTGGATTCGGCATTTTCTGTGTTGCCCACCATCCGGCCTGTCTGGAATTAGCCGATCGAATTTTAGAGTTAAAAGATGGACAACTGCGCGAGCTGACACCAGACAAACTCATATTTCCTCAGAGCCTAATCTCTACATCGTCAGACTTATATCACGGTGATCTGCAACGCAGGTAGCGATCGATTCCCTTTGGCACAGCTTCACTTCACGGACTGCTCTGTAGATTTTACCTAATTTATTAACAACAGCTTATTTTGGAGGAAAATACCATGAATTCAATCACTATAATGCCTTGGTTACGCCGTAGATCCCGCCAACTGCTGGCAGCAATTGCCACATTAGGTCTCATCGAAACTACCCATCTAACTATTGCTAAATTTCGGGGGGTGCCCTTGGCTTGCCCTACTAACGGCTGCGATCGAGTTCTGAACAGTCCCTACGCTGATCTGTTTGGGGTGCCGCTCTCTCTGCTCGGGGTAATGGCCTATACTACTATTTTAGTTCTGGCAATTGCACCGCTGGTAGCCAGTCACTATCGGGCGCAGCAGTGGCAGAGATTAGTAGAAATTACCTGGCAACTACTCTTTGTTAGCACTACTGGAATGGCTGTTTTCAGCAGTTACATGATGTATGTAATGGCTTGGAAGGTGCAAGCTCTTTGTCTTTATTGCCTGGGTTCTGCAATTTTAGCGATGAGCCTTTTTACCATTACCTTGTTAGGAAATCGCTGGGAGCACTGGCGACGGCTTTGCCTGTTTGGTAGTTCGATCGCGCTAATAGTCTTATTTAGCAGCTTGGCAGTTCATGCTGATGTAGAACGGGCTGATGTGGAGCGAGTGGCACAGGCGCAGCTATCATCTGCAAATACACTTACTCTAGAGCCTCAAGGCGAACCAACTTTGGGAGTTGGGTGGGAGGTCAAGGCATTATCTGGCACAGCAGAACTGCAACTGGCTCGACATTTGAAGCAAATAGGTGCCAAAGAGTATTCAGCTTGGTGGTGCCCCCACTGCCACATTCAAAAAGAGTTGTTTGGCAAAAATGCTTATACGGAGTTGCCCAATGTAGAGTGCGATTCCGCAGGGAAAAATGCCCAGCCAGCAGTATGTGATATGGCTAAAATAGAAGGCTTTCCGACTTGGGATATTAAAGGCCAGCGGTTAATCGGGCCGCAATCATTACAAACATTAGCAAAAGCTTCTGATTATCGCGGACTGCAAAATTTTAGCAACAAGATACCACAGTAGTTGAATTTAAAACGATCTCTAACAGGAATGAAATGAAGACCAATACCAGAATTCAAGTCTTGCTAACATCCACCTTAGTGCTATTAGCTGGTGGTCATAAAGTGAGCGCTCAAACTAATAGTAATGATGATCAAATAGGGCTGCCCACTAATCCAAAAAATCCTTTAGAGCCACCCAGCAGCACAAATGATTCATCTGTGAATGCAATCAACAATTTATTACCAACTAATCCAATAACTTCATCTCCAGCAATCGACCAGCCAACCAACATCAACAACACTAATAATTATAATCCCGACGGTTATTCTATAAATTATCCAAACTGCTCTGGTACTTGTGTGTTTGCTATTGGCAAAAATGATCGTCAAAATGGTTGGCAGTTTACTACCGGCGTGATCTGGAATATTAATTCTCCAGAGAGAACTCAAGCAGAAAGCAGTAGAATGCTAGCAATCGCACAAAGTCAAAAAATCAATACAGACAGTAATTTACTCTTAATGGAGAAGCTCACAGGGGCGATCTCCTCAGGAAAAATAGAGCAGGCCAATGGACTGGCAATTATCTTAGCTAATCGTCTTGGCTATTCGGATCATAAGAGTTTAATAAAAGAAATCAAAGGGAAGTAAACAGTTCTTCCCTTTTTGGGCTGACAATAACTTTGCAATGGAACTTGTGAAATTATGATTAATGTCATAGACAAAAACATGACACTAGTCACATGTATATAAATTGAGGTAAAAGTAGAATGTAAACATGGAAATAAGATAAGGTTAATCGCCCAAATCCGATTTCCAATTCAGCCATCAATTTAGATGGAATCTCTCACAAAACACAAATAAAAGGAGACTCGTCATGAGCACATTTCAAATCGAAAACAACGATCTACGCGAATTATCCCTTGCAGAAAAAACCGAAGTTAATGGGGCAGGAGAATGTTACCGATTCCCCAATGGTTTTCAGAACCCTTTTCGCTGGGTAACTTCTGGCTCAGTTTTTGCAATTCCACAAAAATTCAGTGGCGGACGCTACGTGAATAATGGAAGAGGTATAAACTACAATGGCAATTTTGGCGCATTTTGCAAGTCTCGTGGATACAACTACTTTTCATAAAATTTTTGCCCTGACTGCTTAGGGCAAAATACAGCTAGAAAATCTATTTACTAGCTTTCAATGATCGCCTCTCTGACATTGGGGGGCGATCGTTTTTTGGTTTTCGGAGTAGCCCTTTCACTTTAGATTTGAATTGGCCTTTCTTCACCTCAACCTAACCCCGCTGACGACGGCTTCGTCGCACATAGGTTAAATAGACAATCAACACCACAAACATCACTCCAGCCAAGATTAAATTAGTGCCGCGATCCATATTGGCCATCATGTTTTGATAGGCTGCAATAATTTTATCGCCAGCAAATAGACTCACCACTGCTCCGGCTGCCAAAAATGGTCCAAGGGGAAACTTGCGGCGACTACTGCCTAGTAATACGGCACTGCCCATCACTGCCGAGCCAACGAAGGATGCCATGCCACCAGTGAGCACTACTCCCGACCAGCCCAACCAAGCACCAACCATCCCCATCAGCTTGGCATCACCGCCACCCTGGGCTAACTGACCCATCAGCAGAGTTCCCAGGATTTGGATAATGTCATAGATCCAAATTCCTAGTACCATGCCCCCGATCGAACCCATAAAATACTGCACAGCCCCAGCGATCGTCTGAGTTTCTTGATAGCCCAAAAAAGTTTGAAACACCACGCCCAAAACCAACCCGGAACTAGTCAACGGATTGGGTAAAGTCATGGTATCTAGATCGATCGCCGCCAAAGCAATTAACCAAGCCAACAGCAAGCAATAGCCCCCGGTATGCCAAGTGGCACCAAACCGCCAAAAAGTCGCCAGCCACAGGCAAGCTGTAAAAGCTTCAAACAGCGGATATCGCACCGAAATTGAAGTATGACAATGGCGACAGCGCCCCCGCAACATCAACCAGCCCAAAATTGGAATATTTTCGGTCAAACCCAGCTTATGCCCACATTTTGGACAGCGGGAAGGCGGCCACACCAAAGAGATCCCGGCAGGGAGTCGATAGATCACCACATTCAAAAAACTGCCAACACAAGCCCCGAGGCCAAAAACTAGCCCCGCCAGAATCATTTGTTCATCAATCATGGGCTATCTGCCGTTCCGCATCTGGTGAAGTGGAATAAAGCGCTCTTCTGGCAATAAAACGGGCGCTTGACGAAACAACAGCTTGCCCCGATAAGAAATAGGGTTCAATACCACCCCGATCGGCTCCTTGGCGCGATGCTCATGGACTTGCAGATATCTTTGATACAGGGCGCGGGCAGCACCCACCAAATCTAGTTCTTCTGACTCATAGAAATTTTCTACTTCAGAAGCAGTATTAGTCTGACTTGATGAGTGGGGGTGTTGTGTTTCCATGTTTATTTAAATTTTAGCTAATGCTTGAACTAACAACTCGCCCATTTGCTTACAACCTACTGGGTTCATCCCTGGAGACATGATATCGCCGGTGCGATAGTTGCCATCTAACACGGTTATGACGGCTTTTTCCAGTTGTTGAGCAGCTTCTGGTTCATTTAGCCCATACTTCAACATCATGGCGGCGCTGAGTACTTGAGCAAGTGGGTTAGCTTTATCTTGCCCAGCAATGTCGGGTGCAGAACCATGTACTGGTTCAAATACTCCCAAACCGCTGGCTCCGAGGCTAGCCGAGGGCAACATGCCAATGCTGCCGGTGAGCATGGCGGCGATATCTGACAAAATATCGCCAAATAAGTTGCTAGTCACAATTGTATCGAATTGCTTGGGCGATCGAACTAATTGCATTGCCGCGTTATCCACATACATGTGGGTGAGTTCTACGTCTGAATATTCTTTGGCAATTTCGATCACCCGATCGCGCCAGAACTGGGATACTTCCAATACATTGGCTTTATCTACCGAGCAGAGTTTTTTGGTGCGTTTCTGAGCGGTTTCAAAAGCCACTCGGGCAATGCGATCGATTTCTGACCCGGTATAGGCCATGGTATTAACCCCGCGCTGTTCGCCGGTTTCGGTGCTAAATACGCCGCGTGGCTGGCCAAAGTAAATGCCGCCGGTTAATTCTCGTACCACCATAATATCTACGCCTTCAATTACTTCGCGCTTGAGGCTAGAAGCATCCACGAGCTGGGGGACGATCGAAGCTGGTCGGAGATTGGCAAACAATTCTAAGCCCGATCTCAGACCCAATAAACCGGTTTCGGGGCGCTGGGCACGGGGTAAGTTGTCCCACTGATAGCCGCCGATCGCCGCTAACATCACGGCATCACTGTCTTTACAGGCGGCTAAAGTTTCGGGCGGTAAAGGGTTGCCAGTGGCTTCGATCGCTGCTCCACCAATGAGGGCTTCTTTGAACACAAAGTTGATGCCACTTTTGGCTCCTACGGCTTTGAGCATCTCCACCGCCACTGTTGTAATCTCTGGCCCAATGCCGTCGCCAGGTAACAGGGTGATGCGGTAGTTTTTGCTCATGGTTGGTCTCCGATAGATTAGTGGTTCTAGATTTTATCAAAATATGGCGGCAATTCAGGATTCTGCCTCCACCTTATCTATTAACTCTATGGGCAACGAATGAAAATTTTGGCGATCTACATTATTCGGGTTCGACGATGGATCGATTGGCCAACAAATCGCCGATCGTCGATCGCACAATTGTAATCAAGCCCGCTCGCTCATGGAAAGCTGGGGAATGAGGATCAAGTTCTAGTAACCGACAAGTGCGATCGAATGCTAAGAATTTTTCTACCAGAGATTTACTCGCTGCCACAATTTTATACTTTGCACCCATATATAAGGAATCGTATACCTGAATAATTCCATAGATCAGCTCTAGTTCTGCGGTTTGAGTACAATTCAACTCTCCTTGAACCCAAGGACTAACTTGGGGGGTAGCTAGCTTGAGTACCTGATTACATCGCAACCCAATGTAGTGCAAAAGGTCATCACTGGCTGTTGATATAGAAAAATCGCAATATTGAGCGACTAGACCACTGCGATCGAACAGCATTTTTAGCCAAATACTCAGAGCTTTAATTGTTGGTTGAAAGCACAAATACCCGCGATTGTCTATCCAAATAATCCAGTTTGCCACATCAGTTTTCAAATTAATGTTGGCAAGCTGCGTTATTAGTAATTCGCTCCATTCCGACCTGTTATCTAGTGATAGTTTGTTGCTATTTGATTGTGATCCAGTATGAACGACCGTTCGTTCTTTGAAAGTACTAATAGAATCAAAACCAGACGTTTTTAAGGGGTAGTTTATATTATCGATAGGATTATTACCTATTAATTTATGGATGACAGCGCTAGAGTATAACCCTTGCTGTGCAACAAATACAGGGCAGGTGGACATTGCTACCGGAGCATCTTTTAGCAGCGTTTGTGGCTGATTAACACTAACAATTAACCCAGACAATATTTTGCTAGCTTTAGTAGAAAGTGCTAAATCAGCTAATATGTTGCAAGATAAAAAATATGACATTTTAAGTTTTTAATGTAAGATAGTAAAATCTAGAATCTACTGTTGAACCATCTATGTATATTAGTTATGTATAGTGTTTATACACCATCTACCATTGAAGATTCTCTATTGCGTTGGCAGCAAATTTGTCATTGGGCGCAAGAGAATGATCGCTGTCAGCAATATCAAAAAGATGCTTTAGTATCTTGCGAAAGTGGGTGGATATATTTTGTCCAGCGGGGAGTGGTGAGGTTACATGGTCAGCAGATCAGTGAGTCTTTGCCTAACTTGTCTGACTCATCAACAGCCACTGGCTTGATCGACTCTCCCAAAGATCCGGTACCTTCGCTGTTAGCTTTAGTGGGCACTGGTCAACCTTTTGAGTTAGGGCGAGATCTCCAGATTCAGGTAACTGCTCATACCCGCAATACCCAAGTGCTGCGCATTCATGCGCGGGAGCTGTCTTTGGTGCCCGGTTTTGAAATGGATACGCTCCAGGCTTTTCGCTATCAGCATCAGCGACAAATGCTGCGGCTCAATAATCTTACCCGAGGTCGCACGGTAGATCAGCTCTTGGGCTATCTGCATCTTTTAGCAGAAGAATTTGGTGAAGAAGATCATGCTGGTCTACATATCCCTTTTGTTCTAACCCATGCTCAATTGGCTGGGGCGATCGGTTCCACCCGAGTAACGATCACCCGCATGTTGGGAGAACTGCGGAAGTACGGTGAAATCAGTATTTCTAGCGGCAACAAAATTTCTTTACCGATCCGCAAAAAACTAACCTGGCATCTGCACCTGATAGAATAGAGCCGCTCTGGTTTGGCCGGTGCTCAGGCACCCTAAAAACTAAAGAAGTACATATAAAAGAAGTGAAAACCAAGAAACAGTTTGGACAGCATTGGCTGCGCAGCGAACGGGTGCTCGATCGCATTATGGCGGCTGCGGCTCTGGGTGAGAATGATCGTGTGTTAGAAATTGGCCCTGGGATGGGGGTTTTGACTACCAGGCTAGCCAGGAAGGTGCCGGTGGTGGCAGTGGAGATCGATCGAGATCTCTGTACCCATTTAGTGAAAAAAATGGGTAGCTTGGATAACTTTTTGCTGCTCCAGGGTGATTTTTTGCAGATGGATGTAGCAGAGCAACTCACCAACTTCCCCCGCTTCCAGCAGCCCAATAAGGTGGTAGCTAATATTCCTTACAACATTACTGGCCCAATTTTAGAGCAGCTCTTGGGTGATATTGCCGCGCCATTGGCTCCGGCTTTTGCCAGTATTACTTTGTTGGTACAAAAGGAAGTCGCTGAAAGATTAACCGCTAAACCAGGAACCAAAGCCTTTGGTGCTTTTACGGTACGCATTCAGTATCTTGCTGAATGTGAGTTAATTTGTCCGGTGCTAGCCAAAGATTTTTCGCCGCCGCCCAAGGTAGATTCGGCGGTGATTCAACTGCGACCTCGACCTTTTGCACAAGTTGCTGCCCAGCCTTTGTGGTTAGATAAACTAGTACGGATGGGTTTTAGCAGTCGGCGCAAGATGTTACGGAAAAATTTACAGTCATCGATCGCTGGTAATCCTGACGAGAACCGAGACAAAATTGGTTGTCTATTAACTAAGTTAGGATCAAATTCAGAAGCCCGAGCCGAAGATCTTACCGTTAGTCAATGGATTGAGCTAAGTAATATTTTGGGTCAAGAGGAGATCTGTGCATCGCCTGAGACTTAAATCTGGGGCAAGACATCGACTCTCTGCTCTTAGATGCTACCCGCAGGACAGGCTCAGGCCATCGCCACCCCGCAACAGCAGACTGACAAATAATCTCTAACGAGATCAGTGGTTAAGCACTGTATTACTACATCACCAGCAACAAATATGCACCAGTCAGATTCGCTGCCAGCTCAGCCCGCCCCCAAAGAAAAGCTAACTTTTAGTACCAAGATGGCCTATGGGGCTGGGGATTTAGGGCCAGCAATTACGGCGATGGTGTTGCTGTCGTTTCTGTCGCCTTTTTTAACTAATGTGGCACATCTCAGTCCCGGCTTGGCTGGTCAGAGTCAGTTGGTGGGCAAAATTTGGGATGCTATCAATGATCCGATCGTGGGCATGATGAGCGATCGAGGAGACATGTTTGGGGAAAAAATCAAGCAGCGCTGGGGGCGGCGTTATCCCTGGATGTTGGTGGGAGCAATTCCCTTTGGGCTATTTTTCTTTTTGCAGTGGCTGGTGCCATTTGGAGTGGAGAATCAGCTTGGTCTGTTTATTTTTTATACGGCGATCTCAATTTTGTTCAACAGTTTCTATACGGTGGTAAACCTGCCATATACGGCACTAACGGCAGAGTTGACCCAAGATTATGATGAGCGCACTAGCCTGAGCAGCTTTCGGTTTACTTTCTCGATCGGCGGCAGTATTTTGGCGCTGTTAATTGCTACGGCTGCTTTTACGGTAAAGATTTCGCCTCAGGCACAGTATTTATGGATTGGCGGTATCTGTGGGGTGATTTCGATTTTGCCGTTATTTTGGTCGGTATTTGGTACCCGGCGACAGGCCAAGTTAAACGCTGAGCCACAGGATGAATTAGCCGATATGAGCTGGCTAGAGCAAATGCGATCGGCTTTGGGCAACAAGCCTTTTTTGTATGTGATCGGTATTTATTTGTCTTCTTGGTTTAGTCTGCAACTTACTGCCGCCGTAATTCCTTATTTTGTGGTGGATTATATGCGGATGAGTAATAAGGATATGCCCTTAGTGATGCTAGCAGTGCAGGGGACGGCACTAGCAATGTTATCAGTATGGAGTAAGATAGCACAAAAACTAGGTAAAAAGACGGTGTATGTAATGGGCATGATCCTATGGATCTTTGCCCAGGGTGGTTTGTTTTTATTGCAGCCGGGACAGGTGAGTTTGATGTATGGATTAGCAATTTTGGCAGGGGTGGGAGTATCCACCGCTTACTTAATTCCTTGGTCGATGTTGCCAGATGTAATTGAGTTAGATGAGTTAAATACGGGTAAAAGACGGGAGGGGTTTTTCTATAGCTTTATGGTATTTAGTCAGAAGATTTGCTTGGGATTTGCAGTAGCATTGATGTTGCAAAGTCTTGATGCTACTGGGTTTAAGCCGCCAGTAAATGATATTTCGCAGGTACAAGCCCCAGCAGTTTTAATGGCAATTCGCTGGTCAATCGGGCCAATCCCTACTCTATCTTTGATTTGTGGTTTGATTTGTGCTTATTTTTACCCTATTACTAAAGAGCGTCATCAGCAGACTTTATTAGCATTAGCAGAACGCAAAAAAATGAGTGAACCAAAATAATCAAGTCACAGTTTTTTGAATCCATGTGTTCCAAAGCAAAATGCCACGGGAATATTATTATTAGCAGTTGGCAGTAATTGCCCGTCCTATCTCGAAGAAGGCTTTGTAAATGAACTCATCCAAATATAGTAGTAAGCGTCAGTCTGTTTTGAAAGCCTTGCAGCACGAAAAAACAGCCCTAAGTGTCATACAAGGGAACGAACTATTCAATGAGGGTCATTGCCAAGAAGCGATCGAATACTATGATCAGGCGATCGATCTAGATCCTTACGATTACAATGCTTGGTACAGTCGGGGCATAGCTTATACTAGCTTAGAGAAATATTCAGAGGCGATCGAAAGTTTTGAATGTGCCATAGAAGTCAATCCAGGATTTTATCAAGTTTGGTATAGTTATGGTGTGGCTCTAAGTGGTTTAGGGAAGTTTACTGCTGCGCTGGAAGTCTTCGATCAGGCATTAAAGATAAATCCTGCTGATGGAGAATCTTGGTATAGTCGCGGTTTAGTTTCAGACAAATTAGAGAAATATGATGAGGCTCTGATTAGCTATGACAATGCAATCTGTGTGAATTTAGAAAATCATCAAGCTTGGTATAATCGGAGCTGTACTTTAAATAAAATGCAGAGGTACGAAGATGCTTTTGCTAGCTGTAATCAAACGTTAGAAATTCAACCAGAGTTCTATCCAGCCTGGAAAAATCGTAGCTATTCTCTAGAGAAATTAGCTCGCTATCAAGAAGCCCTCAATAGCTACAATATTACCATCTCTTTCCAAGCCAATGATGCTGATGTTTGGTACAATCGTGGCAATACCTTGATGCAGTTAGGGCAGTATCAAGAAGCAATCAGAAGCTATGGTCAGGCATTAGAAATTGACCCAAATTTATATAAGGCTATGGGCAATTGTGGAGTAGCCTTGAGTCATTTAGGTGAGACGGCACAGGCGATCGCTATTTACCAAGAAGCTATTAAAATCAGGCCAAATTATTCTCAGGCTTGGTATAACTGCGGTATAGCTCTCAATCATTTGGGTCAGTATGAGCAAGCGATCGAAAGCTATAATAAGGCCATCAGCATTCAGCCAGATGCCAATATTTTTTATCATCGGGCTTGTACTTATGCTCTTTGGGGCAAGGTAGAAGAAAGTCTCGATTCGCTGCAATATGCTATTGGCATCGATCCAGAGCAGTTTATCAAACTTGCTGACCAAGATCCAGATTTTAATTCTATCCGCCAAAACCCTGTGTTCACGACGCTGCTAAAAACATCAGATTTTTCTGACTGTGATATTTCCTCTATGTAATTCACCATGAAAACGATCGAAATCCCCGGATTGGGTTTATTGCGCCAAGAGAGCGAAGATGACTATTATTGCAGCGCACCAATACACATCCCGGTGCTTGGTGACGAAAACTGCTTTATTTGCGTCGAGAACTATGAGGAAGATTCTTGCCCGCAAGATTTTCATGTTGCTATTCAGAACTTTTTATCGATCGATGAATCTGTTATTCGTGCTGTAGAACAGTATATTTACCAGTATTATCAGGATTGTAATAGTTGCTTTAATCCCAGCGACGAAGAATTCATCGCAATTGCTGCCCCCGAAGATATTTGGGAACACATTGAACTTGGTGGTGAAGCTGTGGTGTCACGGCGCTGTGGTGGTGATGAAGGTGTTTATATTTCTTTGTCATCTTATTGTGATTGGGAAGAAGAGCATGGCCTATTGCTGGTGTTCAAAAATGGTTTAACAGTCAATATGATTGGCTCCTGCTCTGGTCATCTTACCAACTCCGATGCTTATGGTGATGAGCAGTTCGAGGAGGTTATTTATCGATCGGTCTCTAAAATTTGACAGCGAATTTAGTATTCAAAATGTCAAGGTTTCATAGTGGTACTTTAAACAGATCATCAATATTTTTATTTTACAATAATAGGTTCTTATAGTAACAGAGCGATACCTGTGGGCAGGAAACAATCTAACCCACAGATTATCAGCTTTATCCTACTGTTAAAAATGGATAGTCGTTATAACCTTTAGCTCCAGGAGTATGGGCATCACCTACGGCAGCGATCGCACTGGATGATACGGGAGTCTCACCATTGGGTTGAAAATCTGGGTGAGAAGCGCGACCACAGTGCCAAAGCTGTAGATAGATACGACCACCTTTTTTATGTACAGCTTCGGTGACTTTTTGCCAGCCTTTAACTTGAGCGTTGTGATGAATTCCAGGGCTTTCATTCCAGCCTGCGGCGGTTTCGGAGATGTTGGTGGCTTCGGCAATAATCATTCCGGCACTGGCTCTTTGAGCATAGTGTTCGGCCATGAGTTCGTTGGGAATACGGTCTTTACCAGCACGTCCTCGGGTGAGGGGAGCCATGATCAGGCGATTAGGGAGAGCTAAAGCACCTAGTTGATAGGTCGAGAACAATTTTGTGGCATTCATGGTTCGATCTCGCTAATTTAAACAACTGCAAAACCGATCTAAGATAGAAGAAATTTATGATCTCCTACTACAGATCGATAGTTCGAGTATATCGAACAATGGAACTTTGTGCCAAACTAAAACTATGCGTCCGCTAGCTCACCCCGATCGAGAACAATTGACTTTAACCTCTGTGCTATATGCCCTAGGAGATCCGGTGCGATTAGAAATTGTGCGGGTCTTGGCCGAGCGGGGGGATCTCTGTTGTAATGCCTTCGATCCAACTATTGCGAAGTCTACGATGTCTCATCATTTTCGGATTTTGCGGGAGGCGGGGCTGGTGCATTCCCGCAAGGATGGTACTCAGCATATTAATCGATTACGCCGAGATGATTTGGAGTCGGTGTTTCCGGGGTTGTTGGATGTGGTGTTGCAAGCTGCTAACAATGTTGACTTGAGTTGAAAAGTTACCCAGCATTACGAACGGAGAGTGCAAATTCAAAGACTTGGTAGCAATTCAATGCTGGACAGCCATTGGCTATACTAGAAAGGGCAACCTTCATCTTCTAATCTGCGCACTTGAATATGGATAACAACAACTGGCTCCAGCAAATTGTGATGATGGGTATCGGTACCACCTCATTGGTTGCCGACAAAATCAAAGAAATGGGCGACCAAATGGTCAAAGATGGCAAGATCAACCCTGATCAAGCCAAAACCATGGTGGATGACATCATGAAGCAAGTCAAACTCGACCCCGGCTCAGTAGATGAGCAAATGCAGCGCTGGATGCGCCACACCATGCAAGACTTGGGTGTAACTCGCCAATCTGAGACCGATGAGCTGCGCGGTCGGATCGATCGATTAGAGCGCCAAGTGCGGGAACTAGAGAACAAACTCTGGAAATAGAGAGAGCTAGCCCACCATAACTCGTTACAATAATTTACAACGAGTTATGGACTATGTATTTATGGGCGAACAGTTATCACAGGCTTTAGAGCCATTGGCAGAAATTTTTAGAGGTTTAAGCCTTCCAGAAGCACTTACTCACTGGGGTCATCCCTTTTTTATGAGTATTGTGATGTTTTTTATGGGCGGCTATGGAGCCTACGCGGGCTGGAAAGGACGGCTCCTCCGAGAAACCGATAAAGATGCGGCAGCTAAGCTGCGCACTGAGCACAGCAAAGTGATGAGTGGCATGGCCTTGTTTATGGCGATCGGAGCCACTGGCGGCATTTTAGCTTTGGTAATTCAAAAGCAGCCCGTGATGGAAAGCCCCCACTTTGTGACCGGTATGACCGTGTTATTCATGCTGTTTTTAAACGCAGTGGTTTCTTTCACCGGCTTCGCTGGCCAAAATCCAGCAGTCCGCAAAGCTCACGCCTATTTTGGCAGCGCAATTTTGATTGTGATGTTGGCTCATGCTGCCGCTGGTCTGAAGCTAGGACTATCGATTTAGTCTGCTCTGCGACTTCGTGCTAGCACCGATAGCTTTGCGACCTGCCACTTTTGGTCTGAGGTTGCCTCAAACCAAACGTGTCCGCAGGTTGCACCACAGGCGATCATCCGATCGATTGCCAAAGCGAAGCCGCACATCCTGATATATTGGTTTAATAACAGCTTTTTTCGGATGGCCAGCAGTAACCATCAAATATTTTTAACATTAGCTCTATCCCAAACTACGAATGAGCTTTAAACTAGCCAAAAAACCAGCAATCCTGGAAAAACTACCAGCAACACCAGTTCTCATAAGTCTTGCTGCATTATTCTTTGCCCTAATTCCCATCTCTCTGGCACCAGCTCTTACCAAGTTGAGTGAGCACGAGATTGGCCCCAATGCCGTTGCTTTTCATCGCAGTTGGATCGCGGCAGTCGTTTTTGCTTTATTGTCTGCCAGAGAAGCTACCCGCGATGCTCTTCCAGAGACACTTCGTGAACGCCAAACAGCCTCAGATGTGATGATACCTGAGGTGATCACTGGCAAACCCATTGACAGTATCCCCAGGCAGCCCATGACCAAAAAGGAAATGGGGCTACTGTTAGTTACCGGTACCGCTGCTACGGCCTCTTTGCTGCTTTGGACCTGGTCTTTAAGTGAGACGAGCGTGGCCAATGTAGCTTTGCTTTCTAACTTAAATCCGATCTTTGTGGGACTAGCTGGATATTTTTTGTTTGGCCAAAAGTTCGATCGGCGATTTGTAATTGGTTTAGTACTAGCCATAGCAGGTGCAGGGGCTTTTGAACTCAGTGAAGCGCAGTTTAGTGCTGACCAGCTTCAAGGTGATGCCTTGGCATTTATTAGCGCTGTTTTTATCGCTACATATCTAATCTTGATCGAAAAACTGCAAGGCCGCTTTAGTACTTCTACGATCATGATGTGGCGCTGTGGAACTACCACGACATTTTTGCTGCCACTGCTGCCGTTTATTGAAGATAGACTGTTGCCTCAAACTCAAAATGGCTGGTTATTAATCATTTTTCAAGCTCTATTTTGTCAAGTATTAGGGCAAGGTCTTTTGGCCTACAGTCTCAGTAAACTTTCATCTGGGGTGGTGGCGATTACGCTGCTGTTAGAGCCAATCATTGCTTCAATTTTTGCCTGGTTTATCTTTGGCGAACAGATTACTTTGGCCGATTGGATCTGCTTTGTGGTGGTATTAGGAGGAGTTTACCTGGCTCAATCTAGTAAAGCCGCAGTTAAAACAACGCCTACAGAAATCCCGTAGAATTCAAGGGCGGTGGGGTTCGGCTCCGCTTACTCACCGATCAATGGAATCTATGAAAACATTGAATAGGTGTTCCCTGAGCGTAGCCGAAGGGAGCACCTTTGAACTCATTGAAGCCAGGGGTGGGTTCGGCTCCGCTCACCCATCAATCAATGGAATCTATGAAAACATTAAACGGGTGTTTCCTGAGCGTAGCCGAAGGGAACAATGTGGGAATCGTTAAATCCATATTCCAATGGCTCATATGTATATCCTAGAGTGCTGCGATGGCACTTATTACACTGGTAGCACGATCAATTTAGAGCGACGGCTATGGGAGCATCAAAATGGATTGGGGGCAAACCATACCAGGAAACGGTTGCCAGTAACTTTAGTTTATTGTGAATTCTTTGATAGGGTTTCTGATGCTTTTTATCGGGAGAAGCAGGTACAAGGGTGGACTCGAAAAAAGAAGGAAGCCTTGATTGCGTCAGATATCAGTGAATTGCATAAGTTAGCAATATGTCAAAATGAGAGTCATTACAAACAGTGTAATCAGGCTCAGCTTACCCGTCAATTGATCGAAGATCGTTGCTCAACCAATTTGTCTGATTGATATTGGAAAGTTGGTTGCAAGTTAAGCAACTAAGATTTCTGAATGGTAGTTTATGTCTAAAGTATTACTCAACCAAAAACCTATGGTTCTTGAGGAACAAGCTCCAGTATCAATTTTTCTACTTTATCAGCTTCACCATCAAGAGTGTATACGTACTGCATCAAAAACTCTGTTAGGTCAAGAATCTTGCTGGCTAAATTTTTATCTGGCTCTTTTTCAAAATCAAAATGGCCTGCGGTGTTTCTTCCTATTCTTAGTGCTTCCCCTAGCGAGGAAAGTGGTGAAAGGAGATTGCTGAACTCCTCTGGTAATTTTTCCGATTCCGATTTGAGCTTAGTAAATAATTTTCCAATTTGATTGGTGTTTCCTATATTTGGAAAGTTTGTTTTTGCTATTCCCTCTACAACTCTTCCACATGAATTTATAGATGATATGGGTTTTCCTGCATTAAATGTATCTATTGCCTCCCGATATGCCCGCATTATTCTTTCAGAGTTAATATCTGTCTCCGTGAATTTGTAATTTCTTATTTCTGCTTTGGGATATATCCAACATTCACACTCCCTGTTATTGTCTTTCCATTGCTGCTCTGTTTTAAAGGGAAATATCCAAATTTTTGATGTTTCACCACAGTGGATGCATCTTCCCGTCATAAAGATTGATTCCAATTGATCATCTTTAGAACTATATTTGGTCTGTAAACAGGCTAAAGTGTTGCAGAAACCACACACGCAATCCATGCTAGCTGGCAATACATAGCCGTTTCTTTTTTCCCATATCAACTTATCAAATGGAACTTTTTGCATACCATCGCCCAATTTCAATCATACTAAGCTTACATATTTTATACTATGAATATATCAAAGCTTCTTTGCACTAAATTACAAGAAGCTTTGCAACTGCGTAGGATTTAATCTGGGTAAATCCGTAGGCGACGATTGGGTTCTTCGCCAAAGCTGTCAGATTTGAGGTGGTAATGTTCAATTAGTTCATGCTGCATCTTGCGTACTTTGTTCGATCGAGGTAACAACTCTACTGGCTGATTTTTAGGAATCACAATTTGCTCTACAGCCAATCGCGCTTCTTCTAAAGCCTCAATTTCGTCATCACTACCATCTTTAACAAACAGCCGCAGATCTGCATCAGCAGGCAACGGTTCATCCATATTCAGCATCCGGCGCAGAGTGCGAGTGAGCTGGGGAATGGTGCCCGACTTGACACTATAAATTGGCAACTGACGTACCTTAGCTACCTGACGGAGCTTGGCATGATTTTTGATATGAGTGCGCAGTGCCAATACCGCATCGGCACTATCCATATCTTTAGTGAGCACCACCGGGAGCTGTAGCACCTCAATAATTTGATCTAGCTCCTGAACACTAATCCCGTAGGGATAAACATGTAGTGGCAGATCATCGCCTTTGGCACCGGGGCCATCGATCGGGTCTTCGCCATCCCAGGCTGCTTGATTTAGCATTTCCTGAAAAGTTAGGCGCTCGGAAGTTGCTGCTACGGTAACTCGATCGGGCTGACGAATCGATTGATCGCGGCTGGCATATTGACGAGTAGTGATTGGCACTGGCTCCATCCGACCACTCGCCCGCCAGCCACCGGGAGATAGACTGGGATTAGCGGCTGCCGGGGCAACTGTGGAGGTTTTTTGGGGGGTAATTTCTTTTTGAATAGTCACATGACCCTGTTCATCTACAGTGCGCAGTTGCGGTGTGGGCTGACGACCCCGCAGCAAATTATCTACCATATCGGCGACGCTATCATGAATTACCCAGCGATGACGCTCTTGCATTTCTACGGCAATCGTGAAAGTAGGTGGAGCTTTGCGCTCTAGCACGGTTTTTTGAGAAGCACGGCGACGAGCTTCATCATCACCCAAGGTGACGGATTGAATACCGCCTACTAAGTCCGAGAGGGTGGGGTTTTTGATCAGGTTTTCGAGTTGGTTGCCATGGGCGGTGCCCACTAGCTGCACACCCCGCTCGGCGATCGTCCGCGCAGCTTGAGCTTCTAGCTCGGTGCCAATTTCATCGATGACAATTACTTCCGGCATGTGGTTTTCTACAGCTTCGATCATCACTTGATGCTGAAGCTCTGGTCTAGCAACCTGCATTCTTCTGGCTCGACCGATCGCCGGGTGGGGAATATCTCCATCTCCGGCGATTTCATTAGAAGTATCAATGATCACCACCCGCTTATTTAGATCATCGGCAATCACTCTGGCAATCTCTCGTAGAGCAGTGGTTTTACCAACTCCTGGTCGCCCTAGCATCAAAATCGACTGCCCGGTTTCTACCAAGTCTCGAATCATGTTGATGGTGCCAAATACCGCTCGACCCACCCGACAGGTGAGTCCGATAATCTCTCCGGCTCGGTTGCGCATGGCGCTGATCCGATGCAGGGTGCGTTCAATGCCCGCCCGGTTATCACCGCTGAACAGACCTATTCGATCGACACAGTGTTGCAAATCTTCTTTGGTTACTACTGTTTCGCTCAAATACTCTGCTCCGCTCACAAATCTGGCTTCTGGGCAGCGCCCTAGATCCAGGACTATTTCAATTAAGTCGCTCTGTTGTGGGTGTTCGCCAATGGTCTGACGGATTGCTGTGGGTAAAATATCGAGCAATTTACTGAGGTCATCAGTAATTTCTTTTCTGCCCAAACTGATGTTTTCTTCCGTCATAGATATTTGTTGGTTTTGATGAAGGTGCGGTGGCAACTCGTCAGACATCGCTCATAGAGTTTTAGAATGCTAGCCAGCAATGGGCATACTAGCGCCCTGCGAGTCTCTATTATTACACGATAAATCTTAGGTCTGCATTGGGTTCTGGGCGCTAAAGTCGATCGACTAGCTAGATGTTGACTCTCGATCGCCAAATAGGCCATAATGAAAGACTGTTTACTTTACAAGGCTCGGAACGGGTTTATTTACTCAAACCAAGTTCTACTATAGGTTTCACTTTAGTAGCCACCCCTACGGCCAACTTATCCCTAAATTATGACCTACGCAATTATTGAAACCGGCGGCAAACAAATCCGCGTTGAAGTCGGACGTTTTTATGACATCGAGCTACTTGCTGCTGAAGAGGGCGCAAAAGTTGATATCGATAAAGTTTTGCTCATTGGCAATGGTGAGACGGTTACTATTGGTCAGCCTTTGGTGGCTGGTGCGGTAGTAAAAGGCACTGTAATGCGCCACTTCCGCGATCGGAAGGTGATCGTCTACAAGATGCAGCCGAAGAAAAAGACTCGCAAAAAGCGCGGTCATCGTCAAGAAGTTACTCGTTGGATGGTCGATGAGATTGTCGCTAAGTAATCTATGTTAGTTCTTTGTAAATAATTTGTAACCTAAAAGTAGAGGCACATGTATGGCAAGTAAGAAAGGTACGGGTAGTACTAGAAACGGTCGCGATTCTAACGCTCAGCGGCTGGGCGTAAAACGGTTTGGCGGTCAAAAGGTAACGGCAGGCTGCATTATTGTTCGTCAGCGCGGTACTTCGGTACATGCTGGCAATAATGTAGGCGTGGGCAAAGATTACACTCTTTACTCTTTGATTGATGGTGTAGTAACTTTCGAGCGCCGTGGTAAGAATGGCAAGAAAGTGAGCGTGTATGCGCCCGCTGTTGCTTAACTAGCGATCAATTCGATTTCAAAAACCCTTGAACCTTGATGGTTTGGGGGTTTTGTGTTTGTAACAGCATCAACCTAGAGCGAGTCTGTGTTTCCCTACACCCAATCACTACTCCAAAGATATCTAGCGGTTTGGAATTGATTCGGTGCCTTTGGCAATCTTCCAAAAAGCTGCGATGCTGAACCGTAGCATCCGCTCGAATGATTGGTTCGGCATTACACTAATTATGCGATTGCCAAAGACTTCTCGAACAGCATCGTCAATAAAGATTTGACAAGTGCGAGCAAAAGTAGAACTCGACATCTACCTTTCCAACTTGGAATCTTTCTTGAAATCTGTCCGGAGCATTTCCCTTGTAAAATGGGATACAAAAATCTTTTACCTATCTGCATTTGGTGGGTTTGATTTCTGGGGCTTGATCACTTCGCTCGTTTCTCCATCTCTAACTATAGCTGCTCCATATATGTTGCGAACTACACAATAATTAGGGCAAATAAATACTTGCCCCTTACTGTCAACATATCTTTCTTGAGCAAGTGCAGATCCAGGCATAAAGTAAGCAAGGACACTGCAAGCGATAAATCCTCTCAAGATTTTTTTGTGCATGGCCATTCTCCAAAAGAAAAGATTTTCAAAGGTAAGGCTAACAACAGGTTAGACTGAAACTATTCCGTATAACTCCGAGAAAAAGATTGATTAGGAAGTTTGAATTCTACGAAGACTTAATTTATGTCTTACAGTCAATTTAAAACCCTGGCAAGTGTCAAAGAAGCCTTTGGGATTGTGACCAAAGAAGGAGTTCGATTTTTCCCTGAAGATTTGCCACCTTTGCTGCCATCTCAGATGTTGCAGGAATATTTAAATATTGGGATGCCGATCGCCACTGCAACCGGGAGTGAAAAAGTTCGCTCAGAGCTGTTGATCAGTCCAATTTTGATCGAGGTAAGGCAGATTCTCCAGCAGCAAATAGGTTTCTTTTCAGGGGAAGAATTTACTGTCGATGAATCAGTGGGTTTGAGTGGCATTTGTGATTTCTTACTGAGTCGATAGCTTCGCTTGCACCAGAGGTGATCGCCAGCCCTAATTGAAATTGAGGCACCGGTATTTACCCTGGTGGAAGCAAAGAAAGCTGATTTGCGCTTGGGTTTAGGGCAATGCGCAGCCGAAATGGTCGCAGCCCAACGGTTTAATCAGGCCAAGGGAAAGCCGATCGCCGAGATCTATGGTGCGGTGAGCAGCGGTACCCAGTGGCGATTTATGCGCTTAGTAGAACAGGAGTTGACGATCGATGTCACCGATTATCCACTCTCACCAGTAGGACAAATTTTGGCGTATTTAGTGTGGATGGCCAGAGGGTAGAAAGCTATATACTTTGAAGCTGAGTAGCAAACCACTGGGCAGCATTGCCATTGTCATTATCCATTTGAGCCAAGGTTTGGTCGAGTAGATCGATCGGTAATCCGGCCAAAGCTACCGAAACTTGACACTCTCGATAAACCCCATCTACTAACCGGAAAGCCCAAACCTGCCGAGCACGCACACTGATCACCCAATACTCCGGCACACCCAGAGCCAAATACAACTGTTTTTTCTCATCCAAATCAATAGTCAGCGTTGTATTTGATATTTCGGCCACCAAATCTGGCACCCGCCATCGATCGAGATTAATACGTCGCGGTTCACCGGGTTGCCAAGTGGGAGAATCAGCGCCAATATAGCGGTTCCGCATCGAATTTAGTGTATTATATGTTCAAAGTAGATATTTATAAACAATGAAAGCATACTCACTAGACCTAAGACGGAAAATTATCGAGACCGATCGTACTGAAATGATTAC
>JAAFHZ010000130.1 GCA_013297675.1 Synechococcales cyanobacterium bin59.metabat.ball.084
CCCAAGCCCAAACCATCGCAGATAAAGTCCGCGCCGATTTCCCGATTTTGACTCAACAAGTCCACGATCGACCATTGGTGTATCTAGACAGTGCCGCTACTTCTCAAAAACCCCAAGTAGTGATCGATGCCCTAAGTGACTATTATCAGCGCTACAACTCCAACGTCCACCGGGGAGTTCATACCCTCAGCGGCTTGGCCACCGATGCCTATGAAGCAGCAAGGCACAAGGTGGCAAAGTTTGTGAATGCGGCGGATGAGCGGGAAATTATTTATACCCGCAACGCCACAGAAGCAATTAATTTGGTGGCTTATAGTTGGGGTCTGGGCAATTTGCAAACTGGTGACGAAGTAATTCTTACCAAGATGGAGCACCACAGTAACTTGGTGCCTTGGCAGCTAGTCGCCCAAAAAACCGGGGCGGTCTTGAAATTTGTTGATCTATCAGCAGATGAAGATTTTAATTTGGAGCACTACAAATCGCTGCTATCTGCCAAAACCAAGCTGGTTTCGGTAGTCCATGTTTCTAATACTCTGGGCAGCGTTACCCCTGTGAAAGAAGTTATCGCACTCGCCCATGCCCAAGGTGCCAAGGTGTTAATTGATGCCTGCCAAAGTGCGCCCCATATGCCGTTAGATGTGCAAGATATGGACTGCGATTGGTTGGTGGCATCGGGACATAAAATGTGTGCGCCGACAGGAATCGGCTTTCTTTATGGCAAGTTAGCAGTGATGCGATCGATGCAGCCCTTTTTCGGTGGCGGTGAAATGATTGCTGATGTGTTTTTTGATCATTCTACCTATGCTGATTTACCCCACAAATTTGAGGCTGGCACCCCAGCGATCGGCGAAGCTATTGCCTTGGGAGCGGCGATCGACTATCTCACGAATATTGGAATGGCCGAGATTCATGCTTATGAGCAAGAGCTATCGGTTTATTTGTATCAACAGTTAGCCAAGATATCCCAGATCAGAACCTATGGCCCTAAGTCTCACCGAGCGGCCTTGGCAGCTTTCACCGCAGGCGAAGTGCATCCTCATGATTTGTCTACCATGTTGGATCAATCAGGAATTGCGATTCGGGCGGGGCATCATTGCACTCAGCCCCTGCATCGAGAGCTAAAAGCCCAGTCTACAGCTAGAGCCAGCTTGTATTTCTATAACACCAAAGCTGAGATTGATCAGTTTATCGTGGCTCTAAAAGAATCGATCGACTTTTTCGCGGAAATATTTGCATAGTTTGGCAATGTCTTCACCCACTATCTCTTCATCCACTAGCTCTCTCCCACCTTGGCGATCGATTATCTCTGGCGCACTCCACCGCAACCGCAGTCTGCCAGCCTCTCGTTACCTACAGCTAGCCACCGTTGACCAGCGAGGCCGACCGGCCAATCGCACGGTAGTTTTCCGGGGCTGGCGCGATCCAGAGAGTCAACTTCAATTTGTCACCGATGGTCGATCGGCTCTGCGGGAGTCGGCTGGAACTAGCAAGGCCGAAGAGATTGCTAAAAACCCTTGGGCGGAGGTCTGCTGGTATTTTCCTAAAACCCGCGAACAGTTTCGGATCGCTGGAAAATTACAACTTATCGATGCTCGGAGTACTGACGGTCAACCAGAGCGCCAAGCCGCCTGGAATCAGATGTCTGAGGCCGGAAAAGTACAGTTTTATTGGCCATTACCGGGAGCTATCAGGACGATGGAAGATTTTGGCGAACATGAGCTAACCCTGGCACCAGCCGCAGATTTTTGTTTGTTGTTGCTCAGCCCGCTGATGGTCGATCGATTAGAGCTACGCGGCAATCCGCAATCTCGATCGCGCTATTGCTTACTGGATAATCAAGAATGGTCGATCGAATCGATTAACCCCTAAAAATTTTCAACAGCATTTAATTTTCTTTAGAAAAAGTTGCTTAAATTAATGTAAATCCAATGTATTAACTAGACTACATATTCTTCTAAAACCTGTCATCCCGGCAAACGAGCGATCAATGGTGCTGTATTTCTATTAGAATGTTGGGCAACAATCTGCCTTTGCTATCATGTTTGACCTGCTTGCTTCGGGTATTGCCAACGAATGGCTGCAAACTAACAAAATCTTGCCTGCTAAATACGATCCTGTGCCGATCGTCAGTACTTGGCAGGGCTTACCTTTGCTGAACCCGCCGCTGGCCGCCGACCAAACTTTGCAGAAAGCGATCGATCAATACCTAATTAGCCTCAAGGCCATGGGATTAAACCCGGCACAGCAAGGCATCTGGCTTCAGACAGACAGTGTTCCCTTAGTCAACCAGCAAGCCGCCATCCCTTTGCCCGCTGCCTCCCTCACCAAAAGCGCCACCACCTTGGCAGCTCTCAAAACCTGGGGTTTCGCCAAAAGATTTGATACCAAAATTGCCAAACTGCCCGGCAGCAAAATTCAGGGCGATACCCTGGTGGGTGATTTGATCATTGAGGGCGCTGGAGACCCTTTATTTGTGTGGGAAGATGCCCAAGCTTTGGCTCACACCCTAAACAAAATGGGGATCAAGCAAATTAGTGGCAACCTGCAAATTGTCGGGAACTTTGCCATGAACTATCAACGCGACCCCCAAAAAGCTGGGGAACTGCTCAAACAGGGGTTGAGTGGGGCTACTTTGGCTCAGAGCCTCACTGCTGAGCAGCTCAAAGATGTGAATGTAATTCAGGCTCAAACAGCCAAACTAGGCAACCTGGGTAAGTTTCAGGTAAAAGTGGCTGGTGCGGTCATGGTGGCAACCGAGATGCCGCCAAATGCCGAGGTGATCATTAAACATCGATCGCTGCCACTACCAGATATTATTCGCGAAATGAATATTTACAGTAATAATGAGATCGCTCAAATGCTAGCAGACAGCGTGGGTGGACATGAGCAAGTGATGCAAATTGCGACTAGCCTAGCCGGATTTGCGCCACAAGAAATTCAGCTAATAAATGGCTCTGGGCTTGGAGTCCAAAACCAGATTGCCCCCCATGCAGCCAGTCAAATTTTCCGGGCTATTCATCGCTTGGCCAGAACTCAAAACCTGACGGTTGCCGACCTGTTTCCGGCATCTGGTACCGATACTAAAGGCAGTATGTTAGATCGAAAAATGCCCATTGGCACTACTGTTAAAACAGGCACATTGAACGAAGTTAGTGCCTTGACCGGTGCCTTGCCCACCCGCGATCGAGGTTTATTATGGTTTACAATTATCAACCGTGGCACTCAAATTCCCCAGTTACGCCAACAGCAAGATCGCCTGTTACAAACTTTACAAGCCAATTGGGGGCAGCCAGCTTCACCTTGGGGAATTGCCCGACAAAACATGACTCCTCCTTACTTGGGCGACCCAGAACGCAACGAAATCACCATCAATAAGCCCAATTAAACAAGTGACCAATCTTGACTGAAGCAGCTCTGATTTAACCAACCTTATACCGGGATATCATCACCATATGACTTCGCTCACCACCTCCGACCATGTTGATGAACTAAATCTCAAAGCCTTAGCTACCCTGACCCGATCGATCACCGTTTCTCAAGGGCGCTTTGCTTTGATGTTAGTGCGCTGTAACTATACTGCTCTGCGCCATCGGCTAGCTCAGCAGATTAAAGTTACCTGTCCGGTGCAAATTCAAGAGCTGACTTTGCCCCGTAGCCCCAATAACTTGTGGCAGCCGATGGCCAATGCCACCGCCCACCAAAAACAGCGGGCATTGATGGTCTATGGGCTAGAAGATGTGGAAAATTTGCCAGCATTGTTGGCAAATTTAGAAGCCGACCAAGGAGAGTTGAGCGGGCGTTGTCAAATGCCGGTGGTGCTATGGCTGACGGAAGATTCTTTGAGCATGTTGGTAAAATTAGCTCCGGGCTTGTATGCCAGCACTATTACCGCGATCAGCTTACGCGCCAGTGCCACCGAGCTAGATGTGCTGTGGCGAGAATCTTCTGATCGACTATTTGCCGATCTGCTCGATCGAGGAGTAGAGCACTTTGTACCAAAAGAAGATATCGGCTTTTGTGAACAGTCGCGGATTCGTCGAGAACTACAGGCTGCCACCAGAGATCTCAAAAATTCTGGCACTTTGCCTTTGGCCTTGGCTGCCACTTGGCAATTTATTTTGGGACGAGATGAAGATCAGAAAAAAAATATGGGTGAGGCTCTAGTTCGCTACCAAAAAAGTCTGAATATTTGGGAGCAACTGCAAAGCCAAACTGTTAGTGGTGATCTGCAATCATTCACCATCAATAGCCTCCAATCTCGCTGGGCTTTGGTGAAGCTGCACATGGGGCAGTGTTACTATCAACAGTCTCTGATGGCTGGTTCAGTGGGGCATCCCAATCTACAGCTAGCTAAAGATACCTTTTTAACCGTGGTAAGGATTTTCGCTCGTCAACAGCGCTTTGAGTTGTGTTGGCAGGTGATGAATTTGGCCGGTAAAACGCTTTGTGCTTTGGGTCACTGGTTAGAGTTAGAAAATATTGCTAACGCGGTGCTCAGTGAAGAAGGAGTCGAAGAGCTGCCTTTAAATCAGGCTCAAGCCTATGGCTTTTTAGCGGAGATTGCCCTTCACTACAGCGACTTTGAGCGGGCTTTAGAGCAGGCCAATCTGGCGTTAGAATTATCCCAAGCTGCCGCAGAACCCGCTAATTTATCGGACAATTCAGTGGGAATTGCTCGTTATCTACTACAAATAGCTAAAGTTGAAGCCAGATCTCATAACTTCTCCGGCGCTTTAGAAAAACTAGAAAAAGCGCAATCAATGGTAGAAATTGAGTCTGATCTTCAGCTTTATTTGGATATCAAACAAGAGCTGCGATTGCTCTTTTACCATACCGGTCAGTTTTGGGAATCTTTTCAGATCAAGCAGCAGCAGCAGATTTTGCGCTACGAAAAAGGTCTGTCGGCCTTCGTTGGTAACGCCGCTGCTCAAGAAAAATTGGCAGATATTTCCACGATCGGGCGCGAAGAAGATGTTTCTGTTTTGGTCGATCGATTTAGCAGTGACCAAAAATTTGTCGTGCTTCATGGTGATAACGGCATTGGCAAGGGCTGTTTACTGGAGTGCGGTGTAATTCCAGCTCTCCAGCGGATTAAGATTGACCAACGCTCGGTGGTAGTGGCTTTCCAAAAAAACTATGGTGATTGGCGCACTATGCTGCTAGAAAGTATTTTGCAAGCTAGTGGTAGACCAGTGATTCCGGGAGTAGCCACTGTAGATGCGATCCAAGAAGAGCTAGCTATTAATATCCAAAGTAATCTCTGCACCATTTTGATGTTCGATCGGTTTGAAGAGTTCTTCTCCGCCATCCCAGATGTGATTGTCCGGCAAGAGTTTTTTCTGTTTTTCCGGGAATGTCTAGCGATGCCGCAAGTAAAAGTTTGCATTGTGATGCGCCAAGAAAATCTCCACCAGCTTTTAGAATTTGAGCAGTTTGGTGATTTGAGCATCATTGGTAACAATATCTTAGATCGCCAGTGGCGTTACCAGCTAAGGAACCTGACCTTAGAACAGGCTCGTACTACAATCGATCGAGTAACTGGTAACTGTCGCTACTATTTAGAACCAGCTTTATCCCAGCAGCTTGTCCAAGACTTAGCCAACAGTCATGGTGAAATCTCACCATTGCAGCTACAGGTGGTCGGTGCCCAATTGCAGAACGAAAACGTGCGGACTATGGGGCAATACCTTCAGCTTAGTAGTCAGCCCCAGCAATATTTGATGGAAAGAGCCTTAGATGAAGCCATTCGTGATTGTGGTCGTGAAAACCATGGGGCGGTGATCAATACTCTGTATTTGCTAACCGATGGGCAAGGACAAAGACCCGAGCGTTCTTTTTCGCAGCTATTACCAGTTACCCGGGACTTGCCGCCCACACCCCAGCGATATTCTGCATCATCCCATCATCATAATCATTATGCCCAGCTATTGCTATTGTTAAATATCTTAGTGGGTTCTGGTTTGGTTGCTTGTGCCAAGTGTGAACCAGAAAATCGCTATCAACTAGTGCATAGTTGCTTAGTCGAAAAAATCCAAGCTTACTACACTAGTAGCTTAATGCCCGACAGTCAAGCAACTAAACCCCGCACCAATAATCTCCAATCGAGCACTCGTCAAATATGGCAAAATATTATACAGATCTGTACGCCCCTAGCCTATCGCTTAACAGCCAGTTTTCACGGCTGGCGTAAAAATAAAAATATCGATGCTCCTGATCGATATACTCTGACTGGCAAAAAGTCCTCTTAAAGCAATATAACTATGGCTGAAGTTCGCCTGGTAGAAGTTAGCCGCCAATTTCAACAGCAACTGGCAATCGATCGAATTTCTTTACAGATTCCCGATGGGGAGTTTTGGGTATTAGTAGGTGGCTCCGGCTGCGGAAAATCTACCATCTTACGGGGGATTGCAGGGCTAGAAAATTTTAGTAGTGGCCAAGTATATATCGGCGATCGGCTGGTCAACGATGTACCCGCCCGCGATCGGGATGTGGCGATGGTGTTTCAAAACTATGCTCTTTATCCTCACATGACCGTTGCCGAAAATTTGGCCTTTGGCCTCAAAATGCGCCAAGCCAAACCCGAATTTATTAGAGAACAAGTCCCCAAAGCCGCCGAGATGCTGGGGATTAGTCATTTGTTGAGTCGTTTACCCCGCCAACTCTCTGGTGGTCAACAGCAGCGGGTGGCGCTGGGTCGGGCGATTGTACGTAATCCCCAGGTGTTTTTGCTCGATGAACCGCTTTCTAATTTAGATGCTCAGTTGCGAGATGAAACTCGGGCGGAGTTAAAACAGTTGCATCAGCGAGTAGGCATCACCACTATTTATGTGACTCACGATCAGCTAGAAGCCATGACCCTAGCGGATAAAATTGTGGTGTTAGGAAAAGGCCAGATCCAGCAAATTGGTAGTCCTGCCGAGATTTACGATCGGCCTCAGAATCGCCTAGTAGCAAGCTTTATGGGTAATCCGCCGATGAATATTTGGCCGGGAGTATACCAGCCAGATGGCTGGCAGGTGGGTGCTCAGGTGATTCCAGCGATCGGTAATTATGCCCTGGGTCAGGGCTGTGATTTGGGGCTACGACCAGAGAAGATTTCGCTGGAACCTTTGCCCGATACGGTATCGCTGTTAGTAGATATAATATTGGTAGAGCCTTTGGGGCGCGAGACTTTGGTAAAAGCTCAGATTCAGGGGAGTAATATTGTGATCGATCTAATTGCCCCTCCCGGCTGGGTGAGCAAACCAGGAACGAATTTTCCTGTTTATTTCCACTTAGCCGATCTCTACTTTTTTGATCCAACTACTGGTGATAGAGTTTTTTCAAATTAGGGTTTTCCATGCCGTATATGTGCTGTGTAACGTACAGGAAAATCCAGAAATTCTATTGGTAGGGTCATAATGCGTTGTGCCAGCAATGGAAATATGGGCATCTATATTATCCAGATGTTGCCAATGATATGCCCTCTCTCCAGATTTTGCGCAAATTTCGGACTCTTTGCGCCCCACCTGTCCAGGAATCTTATGTACAATGAGGAGCGAATCACTTTAATTGCCCCAATGGATGCCTTTACCCCCAATCCACCAGCTTGGACAGAAACAGCCACTCATGCTCACAGCTTTGCTTGCCCCCAGTGTGGCGCTAGCGAAAAAGAAGCCCAATCTGTGTGGGTAAACCGTTCTGCCCCGGTCTCTACCGAAGAGCGTCGCCGCAAGTGGCAAGAATTTTATCAATGCAGTTGCAGTAAAGTTTGGTGGGGTTGGAGCAACGATCGACCACCCAATGAGTTTGCCGCTCGCCAGAAGTCGGGCGATGACGATCAGGATATTTTTTTGGGATATTTTTAGGGAAATGCCATGCAGTGGGAAGAAATTGTGGGGAGCTGGGTCTATTTGCCCAGATCTCCACGGGCGATCATTCATTTTTTAGGTGGGGCTTTTGTGGCCACTGCACCGCAAATTACCTACAAATTGCTGCTAGAAGATTTGGCTCAGCAGGGCTACGGAATCATTGCTACACCGTTTTTTAATACCTTCGATCACTATGCCATTACCGATGAAGTATATCGCAGCTTCGAGCGAGTATTAGCCCGCTTGCCTCGATCGGTTAGCGGCTTGCCGATCTATGGAGTAGGGCACAGCATGGGCTGCAAGGTACATTTATTGCTATGTAGTCAATATGACGTGCCACGAGACGGCAATATTTTTATTGCTTTTAATAATTTTTCTGCCCGAGACTCGGTGCCGTTGTTGAATCAAATTCCCAGTGAGTTTGGGGTGGAGTTTGCACCAGATCCAGCGAAGACTTTAGATTTGGTCGATCGCAATTACAATGTAGAACGCAATTTAATTGTAAAATTCCGAGACGACAATATTGATCAATCCTACACTCTAGAAAAGCTATTAAAGCCCTTGTTTCCTGGCATGGTGAAGCTGCAAATGATGAATGGCAATCATCTCACGCCGCTAGGTCAAGATGTGCCCTGGCAAGTTGGCTCGACTTTTACGCCGTTAGATGCAATCGGGCAGTGGTTTAAACAAGAAGTGTACCGCGATCTAAATAATCTCAAACGTGAGATGCAGCGCTGGTTAGCGCCGGGATATTGATGAACGCACTAACTTAGTTAAGGCTACCCGAGTTGATAAAAACAAGATCAGAGTATAGATTTCGGCAATTAGCCTGATCTTGTCTGAAGGCTATCGGGTGCAGAGTATTTTGGGGCTTTTGGTTATTTAACTATCTACAGCTAACGAAGAAATTTGCGGAAACTCTACCCAGAAAGAGAATACCTGACAGTTTGATAGGCTTTGCCACCAAGACTAAAAATTTAGGGGACAATCTATCTAATAAGGTTACAAAATGGTCAATTTGGCCAAAGTCAACCCATATTAATCGTGGTAGTTACATCTATCTTCAAAAGTTATGACAGAACTTTTTGCTGAAGCTCATCAGAGCTGGAACCTTACCAAATTGTATCGAGACATCGCCGTGATCAAAGGTTTGCCCCTGACCGATTGGGAAAAAACCTGCTGGCGTGGCCTCTTGTGTCGATATAGTCTCAATATCATTGCCATCACCACCAAAACTATTCTTGGAGCATATTAATGAAGCACCTCAAACTATTGGCGGGTATTAGCGCAGTGATTGGCCTATGTACTCCGGCCTCAGCCTCAGCCAAAAGCATCGAAGAGTTACAGCCATTCACTACAGATTCATTTAATCAAGATTCATTAATTGCCTTAGAGCAATCTGCCGCAGATCGGCAGCGGGATGCTCTGCGCATCTTAAAAGAAGCCGAAACCATTCGGCGGGAAAATAGCAGCGGTGGTTCTAACTCTGCAACACCAGCAGATCGCAATCTAGAAAACCGTACCAATAACGAAGTCGATCGGCTCCGGAATAACTTTGGCAACGATCGAGAAGTTCGTGAATCTCAAGAAAGATTGGAGCAATTGCGCCAAGAGCGCATCAGGCTTGATCGTGAGCAGCCACGCTATTCACCTGAGCCATATTATCCCGGGCCGTATTCTCCCGGTTCTAGGGTGGTGCCAGGGGTGCCCTATAATACCTCACCAGGATACTCCGAATATGACAACTCCGGATCTACAGTGATTGAGCGTTCCCCTGATTTTCCTTATCGTCAACCAGGAGTTAGACCCAATCGAGATTTGGGCACAGTTTCGGTTTCTTTGGGCTTTAAAGACGGTAATTTGAACCCAGCGGTCGGCTACCAGTTTAAAGATAGCCCGATCGGGATTGAGGTGGGTGCAGTGTTTAACCAAGATATCTTGCCCCCTGGGACATTAGATTTCTCAGTGCCTGCGAGCATCTTGCAACAGTTTCCTACTGGCTTTGATAATTTAGGCAGCAGAAATCTGACTCCGCAAATTGGGGCAGATCTGTTGGGACACTTTAAGGTTGCGTCGAATGTGTCGCTATATGGTGGTGTGGGAGTCTATTTCCAGGGACGGACAAGCATTATTCGATCGAATGTTACTAATGATAACGGTGGTCTTGATTCATTTAGACAAACTAACAACACCGATATTAGTGTAGCCGTGAGCGGCGGAGCCGATGTAAAAATTGGTGATTCTCTCCGCATTGGCGGTGGCTATCATTCCCTGCGTGGAGTCACTGCAAAAATCGGCATTGATTTTTAATTGAATTTAATGACTGTCCGATAGCCCGTCCCTGAAAACAGGGGCGGGTTTATGCAAAATTCTCTAGGCAGGGCACCAAGTAATAAACAGCCATTCCAGAAAGTTTCACTGGATTGATCGTTTTTTTATGGTTTTGGAATAGGCATGTGGAATACCTGAAGAGCGATCGTAATCATCGTTAAAAACTGTAGAAAACCCAAATTATCTAACAACGTAGTTACTAATGGCCCACTGATCAGTGCCGGGTCTAGATTAAAGCGCTTGAAAGTCATTGGTAACAATGTGCCTAGCATTACCGCTACAATGCTATTAGAAGCCATCACTATTCCGGCCACTACTGCTACCCAGCGTACTTCTGGAGGCGTAAAAAGTAAAGCCAACACTGTCATCAAACTTCCCAGGCAAAATGCAATTCCTAAGCTGGCCGCAAACTCGCGTTTGAGCACTTGGAACAGATCTGCCGGGGTCACTTCTCCAACTCCCAAAGAGCGAATAGTCACAGTTAAAGCTTGAATACCGACAGTGCCACCAGTATTAGAAAACAGCGGCATAATTACTGCCAGTACCGGAATAGTCGCAATAGTTTCCTGAAAAGGGACAATCGCATTCACCGCACCTAAATACAACACCATAATTCCCATCAGCCATGGTAGCCGACTGCGGATTTTAGCCATGGGGGAAGAGAGGGAGGATTCATCACCACTGCCTACCCCGGCCAATTTTTGAATATCTTCGGTGGCTTCTTCTTCGATGATATCTACTACGTCATCGATCGTGATTAGCCCCACCAAGCGATCCTCTCGATCGACTACCGGCATAGCAATCAGGTCATAGCGCTGCATCAATCGCGCCATCTCTTCTTGACTGGTCTCGGTGCTGACTTTAATCACCCGATCGCTGGCGATATCTCTAATAGGAGTATCGGGCAAAGTGAACAACAATTGCCGCAAAGAGACTACCTGTAGCAGCTTACGGTTGTCATCAGTCACATATGCATAGTAAATTGACTCTTTATCTTGGTCGTTTTGCTTCATTTTGGCCAGAGCTTCCCCTGCCGTCAATCCCTGCCGCAGTCGCACATACTCTGTAGTCATTAACCGACCAGCAGTGCCTTCTTCGTAGCCCAAAATAGTGGCCGTGGCCTGTCTTTCACTAGAACTTAGCTGCGATAGTAGCCGTTTTACGACCCCGGCGGGCAGTTCATCAAACAGTGATACCCGCTCATCAGGGCGCATATCTTCAATAATTTGACAGACTTGGCTATCGTGTAGCCCTTCAATTAGCTCTTCTTGAATATCTACCGGCAAATATTCAAATACATCGATCGCCCGGTCTTTATTTAGCAATCGAAAAGCAATTGCTCGATCACCAGGGTTTTGACCGCTAATATATTCACCCACATCTACTGCGGGTAGCTGGTTCAGCTCGAACTTGAGCTGATTAAAATCAGTGATTTCAGCTAGGTCTATTTTGTTATGTGGGTTTAACACTCATTCCCCCGGATTCTCTGCCCCATCTAAGAACCGGTGTTCTTAAAGGATCAGCAGAGCTGTCTACTATCAATAAATGGACTATAAATATACGAACCGTAGTCCATGGGCTGAAATTGAATGGGCTGGGCATATCGCATCATCTTTCATCATAGTACAAGTGCGGGATATGGGAAACTCAGTAGCAGGTTTAGTCTCTGTCTGCCGATCAGCAAATATGCTCAAAAACCCTTTGGTGTTGCAGCCAGATGAAATTGCTCTTGCAGTCTCTTTGACTCACCACCTCTCTGACTCACCGCCGAAACAAGGCAAAATATCGGGGGAAACGAAGTTGCTAAATAAATTTCGATCAGTTGCGAGCTGCTTTACCAATAGAGGTCAGTAATGGCTTGATTTGTTTCTCATTTTGTGGCTTAGTTATTTGACTTTACTGGTTGGATTCAGTTTCTTTGGCTGTTAGTAGCTGGCTAGTTCTATTTACTACCCCTGCCAGCCAAGCTTCTTTTTTATCTGAGGACAAGTTTTGATACTGAAAAGATTGTTTTAGTATTTTTTGTATCCCATCCTCCAACTTTACTGGTAACGGAGATCGCTATATGGCACCCAAGGTTT
>JAAFHZ010000131.1 GCA_013297675.1 Synechococcales cyanobacterium bin59.metabat.ball.084
GATAGCCCTTAAATCACATAAAGCCTTTGTCTGAGCCAGTTCTGCCCTATTACGGAAAGCGACACTTAATTTGGCACTGGACAAATCAAATACCTGTACGGAAGACGACACTTAATTAGTCACTTTTACAGACTGCGACAGCTAATTTGGCACTGAGCCAAAAATTGCAAAAAGGGGTAAAAAGCTCTAGAATCATTACCAGTAAAGCATTGTACCCGACGACAATAATTTGGCATCATGACAGATAATTAGTCACCGTACACCTGGGTAACTGTCCTTAAGTTAGCGGGGGTTCCTCGCCATTGTTCCCAGAGATACCAGCTAGCAAGAATTCGATCGATTTATCGATCTGCCCTTTGGCTTCTAACCAGTCTCTACCAGTAAGCGGATCTATCTTTGGACTGAAAGCTTGACCATTTTCGATCACCAGGTCATAGAGTGCCTGCTCCAAAATTTCCACCGGAGTTACCAAATTGTATAAGAAGTGTTTCCAAGCTAGCCTGACAGATACTCAGTATTTGACTCTGCAACTGCTGGTTTTATTGTTGCAAACTCATCGCAAAGTATCGTCAATTCAAAACTGAAGTGCAAAGAGACTTTTCACACTATAGTCCCCCATGGAAATACGAGAATCTAGCCAATAGCTATGGGGCTGAAAATTGAGTCTCAAGCAAGTGGCAACTGCTTTACACTCCATAGCTACATTGATCCTAACACACAGCTCTTCATTAAATCACGAACGATATTTTCTTTGACCAACAGCAATCGCATTATTTGCAATAGCATATCTTGTAACTCTTCTCGATTTAGATCTTGCATTGCTCGCTCCGCAAGACTCATTTGGAACTCTTGCTCCAAGGTTAGTTGAAATGATGAGGCGTTCATACCAGACCTCCTGGTTATTTGTTACAATTCACATGAAGTAATATTCACATAAAGTAACAATGTTGATAACTTTTCGATCTCAAAGTGGTAATCAGTAGATAACTGCCTTAACTTCATTATAATCATTTAGTTTGGTGTTGCCATAACTTCGCAGAGATTGCGTCCCCTATTCAAGCAAATCTGGTTCTTGTCTAACAATCTTGTCATACATAGACTGAAAGCTAAACCAGCCTTTAAAATGAGAGCCAATTTGGCCATGGGCTAAACGAGCTGTTTCAGGATCAATTAATACTGGTTTCCCGGCTGCTTCTGCCATCAGTTGAGTGTGACAACAGCGATTCATCGAAATAAACCACCATACAGCTTCATCCACCGTCTGACCAACAGTGAGCAAACCGTGATTTTGTAAGATTGCAGCCTTGGTGTTTCCTAAAGTTGCAGCAATTCGCTGGCCTTCCGATAGATTAAAAACTACCCCGGTGTAGTCTTTAAACAAGGCATGATCCTCATAAAAAGCGCAGGCATCCTGAGTAATTGGATCAAGCAATCTTCCTAATGTTGACCAAGTTTTACCATAGAGCGAGTGAGAATGAGCCGCTGCATCCATATCTGGTCTGGCTTGGTGGATTTGGGAATGGATGGCGAAAGCAGCTTTATTGACCGGCTTATTGCCTTTAATTACTTCTCCTTGATGGTTGACCAACAATAAATCTGATACCCGAATATGACCAAAGTACATGCCGATCGGGTTGACCCAAAAACAATCTGAATACTCCGGGTCGCGCACGGTGATATGTCCGGCAACGCCTTCATCAAATTCGTAGTGGGCAAATAGCCGAAAAGCCGCAGCCAAACGCTGCTGACGATGCAGGCGATCGGCTTCTATGCTATCAAATGTAGGTGGGACAGGGAGACTGAATTGGGACACAAACTTACCTCGTAAACAGCATTAGCAGTTACTAAACTGCGCTAATTTCAATAGTCTGATGTTCGGAATGAATTATTGTAAGCTAATCTAAACCTATTATAGATCGATCTTTGCCGTTGTCTTATGACTCGTAGCTTCAACACCGCTGGTCCTTGCCAAAGTGACATTCACTACATGCTATCGCCATTGGTGCGTCTACCCCAACTCCAGCAATTTATCGCCCAACGCAACTATTTTGTAATCCATGCGCCCCGCCAAATTGGTAAAACGACTGCCATTATGAGTCTTGCCCAACAGCTTACTACTAGTGGTCAATATGCTGCTGTAGTGCTATCCGCAGAAGTTGGTGCGCCCTTTGGTCAAGATATTACCATCGCGGAAGAAGCCATTTTAGGAGCTTGGGAAAACACAATCGCCATTCGACTCCCGATCGATCTTCAACCACCACCTTGGATTTCCACCCGCCCTGGTCAGAGAATTTTAGCAGCTCTGCAAGCTTGGGCACAGTCTTGTCCAAAGCCACTAGTGATATTTATTGATGAAATTGACTCACTGCAAGACACTGCCCTTGTCTCCATCTTGCGCCAACTGCGCGATGGCTATTCTAACCGTCCCCATGCTTTCCCCCAATCAATTGGCTTGATTGGGATGCGCGATGTGCGGGACTACAAAGTAGCTTCTGGAGGGAGCGACAGACTCCAGACTGCTAGCCCTTTTAATATCAAAGTAGAATCTCTGACTATGCGTAACTTTTATGTCACAGAAGTTGCCGAGCTATATCAACAGCATACCGATGATACTGGTCAAATCTTTACGCCTGAAGCAGTTCAATTAGTTTTTGACCTTACCCAAGGGCAACCGTGGCTAGTGAACGCGATCGCTCGTCAGCTTACGGAAGTGATTGCTCCAGAACCAAAAATAACTATAACCCCAGCCATGGTAGAAGCAGCCAAAGAAATCATTATTCGTCGTCAAGATACTCATTTGGATAGTTTGGCTGAGCGCTTGCGAGAAGAACGAGTCCAAGTGATCATGGAACCAATTTTGGCCGGTCAAGGATTGCCTCTTACCTCCAATGAAGATCGTCAATATTTAGTTGATCTAGGATTACTGCGCCGCGATCCAGCAGGAGGTTTGGTGATCGCCAATCCCATTTATCGAGAAGTGTTGCCCAGAGTTTTAGCTCAAGGACCACAGGATAGTCTGCCATTGATTAGCCCTAGTTGGTTAACTACAGCAGGCGAATTAGATACCGATCAATTACTCCATGCCTTTATGGATTTTTGGCTACAGCACGGCGAGGCTTTGCTAAAAAGTGCGGCTTATCCAGAGATTGCGCCTCATTTAGTTTTAATGGCATTTCTGCATCGAGTGATTAACGGTGGCGGTACTTTGGAACGGGAGTATGCCATTGGCCGCGATCGAATGGATCTCTGTCTCCGCTACGGCTCGGTAACTTTGGGCATCGAATTAAAAGTGTGGCGCACCAGACAAGCTGATCCGCTCACCAAAGGCTTAGAGCAACTAGCGGGATATCTCGATCGATTGAAGCAAAGCAGTGGCTGGTTAATAATCTTTGATAAACGCACTAATGCCTTACCTTTGGAAGAACGACTGGAAACATCACTAGCTCAAACAGCAAATGGACAGCAGGTGGTTGTGATCAGGCTGTAATTCAATAGACCTGATGATGTTAATCTGTGACAGTGGATTATACTTGTAAGGTGCAGCTATCCTGAAGGAAATCAAAAATTCTATGCAACCACTATGATAATTCCTCAAGTCCAAAGAAATTCATTGAGCAGAAGTTGTAATTCTGCTTAGTATTCAGTGGTAATTTTGAATCGATCATCGCCATCTCTCTGCTGAAATACAGTAGGATCTAAACACAACATTATTCCTGACATCTATGCCCCGCTGGTTCAACACCGCTGGCCCTTGCCAAGCAGAAAATCACTACATGTTGCCGCCCCTCACTCGTCTCCCCCAAGTACAGCGACTCATTGCCCAGCAAAGCTACTTTGTGATCCATGCTCCCCGGCAAATCGGCAAAACCACCGCCATTCTGTCCCTCGCTGAGCAGCTCAATGCCTCTGGCCAATATGTTTCCGCCGTACTATCCGTAGAAATCGGAGCACCGTTTGGTGATGATATCGGAGCTGCTGAACTGGCTATTTTAGCGACCTGGCGCGATACTCTAGATTTTTATCTGCCGCCAGAACTCCAACCTCCAGCCTGGGATGATGCCCCACCAGGACAGCGCATTCGTCATGCCCTGCAAAAGTGGAGCCAAGCCTGTCCTTTACCATTAGTAATATTCATTGATGAAGTTGATGCTCTCCGTAACCAAGCCTTAATTTCATTATTACGCCAACTCCGCGATGGCTATGGGCGCAGACCTAAGGGATTCCCCAGTTCGCTCAGCCTGATCGGACTGCGAGATGTCCGAGATTATAAAGTAGCCTCCGGCGGCAGCGACAGACTACATACCGCCAGCCCTTTCAATATCAAAGTAGAATCTCTGACTCTGCGCAATTTCAACGAATCCGAAGTAGCCGAACTATATCAACAGCACACCGATGATACTGGTCAAATCTTTCTGCCAGAAGCAACACAGCTAGCTTTTGAACTCACTCAAGGCCAGCCCTGGCTAGTAAATGCTCTCGCTCGTCAACTCACCGAAGAAATTGCTCCTGAACCAACTACAAACATTACGCCGCTAATGGTAGAAGAAGCCAAAGAAATCTTGATTCGCCGTCAAGATACTCATTTAGATAGTCTGGCCGAACGCCTGCGAGAAGATCGGGTGAAAGTAATTATGGAACCGATCCTGGGCAGTCAAGAATTACCCCAAACCTCCAACGAAGATCGACAGTATTTAGTAGATTTGGGTCTGCTGCGGCGGGAGCCAGCAGGTGGATTGGTGATTGCCAATCCAATTTATCGAGAAGTGTTACCCAGAGTACTTGCCCAGGGTTCACAAGACAGCCTGCCGATGATTAGCCCTAGTTGGTTAACTACAACGGGCGAATTAGATACCGATCGATTACTCCATGCTTTTATGGATTTTTGGCTACAGCACGGCGAGGCTTTGCTAAAAAGTGCGGCTTATCCAGAGATTGCGCCTCATTTAGTTTTAATGGCTTTTCTGCATCGAGTGATTAACGGTGGCGGTACTTTGGAACGGGAATATGCGATCGGGCGCGATCGAATGGATCTCTGTCTCCGCTATGGCTCGGTAACTTTGGGCATCGAATTAAAAGTGTGGCGCACCAGACAAGCTGATCCGCTGACCAAGGGCTTAGTGCAGTTGGAAAGCTATCTCGATCGATTGAAGCAAAGCAGTGGCTGGCTGATTATCTTTGATAAACGCGCCAACGCCTTGCCCTTAGAAGAAAGGCTGGAAACAGCTTCAGCTCAAACAGCTAACGGACATCAGGTGACAGTAATTCGGCTTTAATGGTTGCGTTCTACCTCAGCCATTTATCCTGAAGCCAATAATTTTGTATAAGCTAATACTCACAAGGTAATTTATTAGTATATAATATACTCCGGCCAAATTGAAATATCTTATGAATAAGACTTACTACGTATCCAGCATTATCGGTAATGATGAGAACAATGGCGGCAGCAAAAAATCACCGTTTGCTACTCTGCAAAAGGCCGCAGATGTTGCAGGAGCAGGAGACACTATTCTGGTCATGCCAGGAGCATACTCCAACGCTGACCCAAACCAGAATGTCTTAACCATCAGCAAATCTGGTAGAGCTGGTGCTCCCATTACTTTTAAAGCATTTGATGCCCGCAATAAGCCGATAATTAATGTGCGCAACTACCAAGGCATTCAGGTATTAGGCTCTTATGTCAACATTGATGGCTTCGTAGTCGCAGGCAACCGCAAAGAGTTTGAAAATCTGACCGTAGAGCAAGTAGATGCGATTCAAAAAGCCGATGGGCGGTATTCTAGCCCGACGACCTCCGGCAATGGCATTGCGATCGGCAATTTTTACAATAATATTTATCCAGACCACGTTAAAATCAGCAACTCAATTATTCGAGACAATACTGGCGGTGGAATTGCGGTGATTCGCTCAGACTATGTGACGATTGAAAACAACCAAGTTTACAACAACTCTTACTATTCTCCTTACGCTACCTCCGGTATTTCTTTTTATCAAAGTCGTAACTCCGATAGCAATACCGGCGTTAAAATGATCGTTAGAGGAAACACTGTTTACGGAAATAAAAACTTAATTAAGAACTTCAACAATTTTTCGGAAGATGATCTAAATCACCCAGACCCATCGAAACGCCCCCAAATTACTGATGGCAACGGTATTATTATCGATGATAATGCCAGAACTCAAGTAGTGCAGAGTGTAGATGGTGACAGACAACCTCAAGAGCTACCAACATACCAAGGTAAAACCCTAATTGAAAATAATCGGGTTTTTGAGAATGGTGGACAAGGTATTTTAGCTTTTAATAGTGACAATGTGATTGTTCAGAAAAATACCGTGTTTAATAATCACCTGAGTCCAGAAGTTGCTGGTGGCGAAATTACTGCTACTATTACGGGCAATGCTAAAGCTAAAGGCGTAGGGAAAAATATTATCATCCGTGACAACATTATTACTCCAGCCCTGGGTAAAATTGCGCAATCTTTTTACTCTGAAACCGATCGAACTATTGTAGTTGAAGCGGCTGATAATATAGCACCGCAATCTTTGTTGACCAAAGCTGATACCAATCACAATAACTTAATAGGCTATTACCGGGTCAATGATACCAGTGGTAGTATTGTTTTTCAGGGGAAAACAATACTACCTGGTCAAGCTGGTTATGCGCAAGCTGCGGTCAGATTGGCGATCCAAGATAGTTTCACTACTAATACAAGTCAGCCAGCAGGAGCCTACTATGCACCTGTTTTAATTTCTGATGGTAATTTTCAGTCATTTTTAGCTAAAAATCCCAATAATAATCCGATTTTTGGCCATGCTTTCACTGAGCAACAATCAAGGCAAAAGCCGATCGCCTATTTTGCTTTTGCCAATGCTAACCCCGATAAATTAACCCATATTCGGGGAATTGGTGAGAATAAAATTGCTTTTGAAGATTCATTTGGTCTAAATAATCGCGATTTTAATGACGTGGTGCTGCAACTCGGTGGCTCTGTCAATATTTTGACTACCGGGCGTTCTCCGGTCTAATAGATCAGCGAGTAATTAATTTTAAGACCAGCAATGAAGCCTGACCAAGTAGGCTTCATTGCTTTTTTGGTTTGAGCTAAACTACGCTATCTAAAGGCACATTGTCCCAAGAATCACCCAAGCCTACTAGCCAGCTAATAGCATAGCGACGTTCGTAGATGATATCTGGATCGATCGACTCCTTCATTTTTTTAGCTTTTTTCTCTGGCTGCATGGCTTGCCAATGTGCCTTGCAATGCTGCTCTTCGGCAATACTCAAAGCATCGTTATGGCGCAGACAGGCATCACCCAAAAACTGAGCCGTGCTATTGGTGATTTGATAGAGGTATGGAATTTTATCTAGTTCAAACCGCTGATCGAGCTTGGGCATTTCTTCCAAATAACCCAACGCCCAGAGCATTGGTGGCAAACTTTCACTCAGCCAGCCAAAATCAACTCGGTCTTCATCACTGACTGTTTCCGAGAAGTAAAACTCGCGCTCGGCTTCCGAAAAGTACCGATCGATGTTGTAAGCATAAACCCAATCTACCGTAGGAGCGGCTGCGGTGGAGCAAGCTCGATCTAAGACGGCCAAAATTGCTAAAACCCGCTGCGCCACCTCAAAAGGATGACGAGCATTGATCTGAAAGCTAGGGTCGGGTGCATTCATGGCGATTTCGCTAAAACGATGACTAAGTTCTCTCAGTCAATTTACCCAAACCACCAGCAGAAATTTAACTCTACTTAAATAATGCTTTCATTCCCTCTTGACGTTTCAGCGAAAGCTTAGTACCCTGGCGCTTTTCAGCCTGTTGAATAATGCGGTTCAAAAGCTCAGTGTAAACTAGCTGTGGTTTTGACTTCATCCACAAATAAAATGACAAAGAACCTGGTAAGGTGTTGATTTCATTGAAGTACAGTTGATTGGCATCGGCATCAATAATGAAATCAATCCGTGACACACCACTACAACCTAAAAGCTGGAAAGCTTTTTTGGCATAGTCAATACCCGCTTGCTTCAGACCTTGATCCATTTCCTGCGGGTCAATAATTCTAGACAGACTGGCCATCCCCTGCGATTCGCTGTCACCAGTCTTTTTAGCTCCATCATCCCGCAGATATTTTTCTTCGTAGGTCAAGACCCCACTAATAGAAACCGGCATCTCTACGACCGAAGCTATTACTTCGTCTTCATCGCCCACTACCGAAACGTTGATTTCTAAGATGTTTTTAACACAGGGTTCAATAATGGCCTGACTGTCATAGCGGAAAGTGTTCACCAAGCAACCATTCAAAGAGGCTTCGTCTTTGGCTACTCCAATCCCAATACTAGAACCCAGGTTACAGGGTTTGACAAACAGGGGGAGCTGCTCTAAGCCAGGAGTGGCAAAAATCTGATCTCGCACCTGTGCCAAGCTTTTTTGAGCGATCGATCGATCTACCACCGCAGCAGGTAATACCGGAATTCCGGCGGCTTCGAGGGCTTTTTTACACTTATATTTGTTCATGCCCAAAGCCGCCGGTAACACCGTACAGCCGGTATAGGTGGCATCGGCCATTTCTAACATGCCTTGAATGCAGCCATCTTCGCCAAAAGTACCATGGAAGGCCAAGAAATATACATCGATCGGCACGATATCTGGAGTAGATTTACCGAGGCCAAACAGACCACGCTGGGGATTGATCACCGTTAATCCTTTACTGCCAGCGATCGGAATCAAGGCCACTTCTTGGACTTCCCGTAAAGATCCGGGCAAGCCACGATAGAACGATTTCTCTAGCAGCCGATCTCCTACATACCAGCGCCCAGACTGGGCAATATAGACCGGGATCGGCTCATACTGGGTGACATCTAGTACATTAATCAACTGGAGGGCTGTAATCACCGAGATTTCGTGTTCGACCGATCGACCACCAAACAGCACTGCAATATTTTTTTTCTTGGTCATCTCTACTAGGCCATTTCTTGAGTCTTTCAGGTGATCTTGGGGGGCGAATCGATCATCGATCTACGCCTCTTCGACCGCCAAGCATGAATATCATATCCTCTCCTGTTCCTCTCTTCCAAACGAAAAGATGCACATTATCTGTAGAGCAGATGATTACATAAAACCGTTTGAGGGTGAGCGACTTACCCTGAGCTAAATCAAAGTAAATCGCCCCTCCAAATCAACCTAAAGCAATATGCCCAAAACTTTCAGGGTTTTTGCCCCGACCACTCCATCGGCACCCAAGCCTTTTTTATCTTGAAACTTGCGCACCGCTGCTGCCGTAGCTTCATCAAAGTTGCCGCTAACCGGCACCGGAAATCCGGCGTTAGTAAGTGCCTGCTGAATTTTTTTGACTATTTCGCCTGTTGAACCGATGGTAAAAATGCGGGTAGTCACAAAACCATCAACCGGTGATCTATTCATTCTAACGGCGCTTTGTTCACCAAAATCACCGTCTACCGTCATCTGGTCGTTAGGGTTGTAGCGATTCCATAGCCGTTGAAATGCCTTGACTCCCAAATCGCCCACATCATCGCGACCGCTATTGTTATAAAAGTGTACTGGGTCGGCTGCACCCTGCCATTCCCAGCCATTTTTCAGGAGCAGTGCCTTCCAGTCACTAAAATTATCTACGTCGATCGCTAAGCCGTCTTCGTGATTGCTTCTGCCCGGTCTGGCTGCCAAGGGCACCAAATCTCGGTGGCCGCGCTCATAAATTTGGCGTAAAATATGCTGCTGTGCCACGGTGCGGTAGGCTGAATTGATTTTCATCCGCATTCCAGGCTTTTGGTTAATGCCTTGGCGCAGCACCGATCGGAGTGATTCTTTTGGGCCAGATTGCAAAAAATAGTTTAAGAATGCTTCGCTAGAGAGAGTAAGGCCAGGTAAATCTTCAAAGTTCAATAATACTCCGGTCAAAATATTATTGGTTTCAGCGATAATTTGCCGACTCAAGCCTTGCACTTTGCCAGTATCAACTTTTTGGGTCGCAATCATTGATCTGATTGCTTCATCTACTGTAGTCATAAATTCCCCTGAATGATGGAAAAAATAGCGGGTCTATTTGCATTAAAGACGATTATTAGTATGCCAGACAACCACTAAGTTGATTTTGTAATAAAAAGTCACCACTTTAGCAGCAATTCCAAATTCAAAAACATCAATCTGGCTTGTGATAAAGAATCTGAATTTGGAATTACTGCCACTTTAGCTCTGATGGATATCTACTGAGATCTACTTATATTTCGATCGATCTCACAGCTTTTGGTGTGCCATCACACCGCAAAAAAAAACTTCCGGATTAGCTGATGTCACCCGAGAATACTGGGGTATGTTCTGACTTATCTGCTCTCCCACCCGACTTTAGAGGTATTTGCCATGTTGAAAAAAATTCTAGCTGTTAGCCTGCTCTTGACCACCACTATTGCCACGGTTGGCACTGCTGCCCATGCAGAAAATGCCAGTCATTTGAGCCAGCTATTATCGACTAAAGAATGCAACAAGTGTAACTTGGTAAATGCTGGCTTAGTGCTGGGTGAATTAAGTGGTGCAAATCTCAGCCAAGCTAACTTGGTGGGTGCTAACTTAAGTCAGGCGAGATTAATTGGCGCTAACTTAAAAGGCGCAAACCTCACCGGAGCTTCTTTGAATGGTGCTGACTTGACTGGCGCTGACTTAACTGGCGCAATTTTAAACTCCACCGACTTACGCGATGCCTTCTTGGGCGGGGCAAATTTAACCGGTGTTAGCTTGCAAAATGCCTATCTTCAAGGCGCGGTTGGCTTGGCTAGTACTGCTGGTAACGCTGATGATTTTGCCAAGTGGGGCTATGCTGAGTGGCAGAAAAACAACTACAAAGGCTCGATCGAACACTTCAGCCAAGCAATTCGCCTCAATCCTCAAATGGCCAACGCCTACTATGGTAGAGCGATGGCACGCTTCCGCTTACAAGATGATGCCGGAGCCACTGTAGATGCCACTAAAGCTGAGCAAATCTATAAGCAAAAAGGCGATATTGCATCTGCGACTAACGCCCAAAATTTTGTGAAATCGATCGAAGTTGCTCGTCAGCCGACTAAGCCTAGCCAAGGTGGGGGCGGTAGCTTTGCTGATGTAATCACTGGTGTAGCTTCTACTTTGCTTAAGTTTTTCTAGAAATATTTAGATTCCTGGTAATAAGCCAGGTTGATACTGGGGGCTTGCCCCCAGCCCCCCATTGAGGGGACGGAACGCCTCCCCTCAAACTCCCCTACGTAAGGGTTGATCTTGCTGAGTTGCCGCGTTGTCTTTATTGATCAGATTTAAGTTGAGTCAACACCCGCAACTGCGCGACAACGCTGGTTGGTGTTTTTGAATTTGGAATTGCTATGGAGATTTCAGAGAATTGCTGAAGATCGAGTCCAGTGCTACTGTGAGTGCAAAGCGCTGATCCAATACAAACGAGGCAACTTGGCACTGGACTTCCGTAACATCAACACTCTCTGGGCTGCGGCTTTAGTTGACACCCTCGAACATTTAGGGGTGTCTTTAGCCGTGGTTTGTCCGGGGTCTCGCTCTACCCCCTTGGCCGTGGCTTTTGCCCAGTCCGCGAAAATTGCGGCGATCCCAGTTTTAGATGAGCGATCGGCGGCTTTTTTTGCTTTGGGTTATGGCAAACGTACTGGTCAACCGGCAGTGGTGCTGTGTACTTCCGGTACGGCAGCGGCTAATTTTTATCCGGCGGTGATCGAAGCCCGCGAAAGTCGGGTACCACTGCTGGTTTTGACTGCCGATCGACCGCCAGAATTAAGAGACTGCCATTCGGGTCAAACCATCGACCAGCTCAAAATTTATGGCAATTATCCCAACTGGCAAGCCGAAATTGCCGTGCCCGCAGTAGAGCTGTTGAATTATTTTCAGCAGACGATCATTTACGCTTGGGAGCGGACTTTGATTCCCCAGGGTGGCGCTGTCCACTTAAATATGCCTTTTCGTGATCCCTTATCTCCAGTGGTGCAGCCAGAAATCTTGGCACTGGCAGAGCAGATTTCTTGGAGGCTGCCAGATGTACCAGCGATCGATAGTAAATCAATTCTTAATAATTGGACAATCCCGGCGGCTTGGTCTGAGCAACGGGGTTTAATTGTAGCGGGGATTG
>JAAFHZ010000132.1 GCA_013297675.1 Synechococcales cyanobacterium bin59.metabat.ball.084
GGGGGTCAAGACTAAAAGGCTCAAAGCAGGCTGGGATGACAACTATCTCAAAGATGTTCTTGGTGCTTTAAACATAGACATTGCCTAGTATACAGCGTTTGTTAAGAAATGTGTGCGGTTGCCCTATGATGAGGATAGATTTTGTGGACTAATTGGAAAGAATGGAATTGGAAAAAGTTCTGTTTTAGAGTCATTAGACACATTTTTTAATTCCAAGCCTTGGAATTTTAATACAGCAGCGAAAAGGAGTGGGCTATCAGTTACGCATCCCCATCTCGTTCCAGTATTTCTACTGAAGAAGAATTTATTCAATGGAGATGTTCTAGAAAAAGCCGAGATTTTAAACTCCGTAGCCAGAGCAATAAGTGAGAATGATATACCACCTACACTTAAGTCTCATGTCAAGATATTCATTGAACACCGTAATCAAATATCTCAAAGAGTTAAACTAGATGATTATTTAATCATCCCACTTGGTATTGATTACAATGGTGATGTGTCGATTTCTTTGTTTAATAGCCGTATTGCTGTAGAACATTTATTAGGGGATGATGTTGAGGTTAGCAAGGTGAATTTAGATAAGGATGATCTCCGTCTATTTTTACCATTACTCGAAAAAATAAAAAATATTATTGATTATATTTACATACCAAGAGAAATTGAACCGGAGTTGTTTACCAAGTTGGAAACTAGTGAAATACAGGTTCTTATGGGAGAGACCTTGATTCAGATATTGAGCGAAAGAGTTCCACAGAAACAAATTAATGAGATTAATACTAAACTTAATGCATTTATTCATTCATTAAGTCAAGAATTAGAAATTTACTCTTATAGAACTCCTACTGACAGGCAACAAAACCTAAAAAAGAACGATGTATACAATTTGATCATTCAGTCTTTTTTTAGTACAAGAAAACTACACAAAAAGCAAGGGGAAACCTGGTTAGAAATTAGTTCTTTGAGTTCAGGTGAAAAGCAAAAAGCCATCATAGATGTAGCTCATAGCCTTCTTAAAAAGCATAGAGATAGCGGCTCAAACTTAATTATTGGTATTGATGAACCTGAATCTTCTTTACATATGTCAGCTTGTTTTGATCAATTTGAATCTCTTTATGATATCAGCCGAGATTGCATGCAAGTTATATTCTCCTCACACTGGTATGGTTTTCTTCCAACTATTGAATCTGGTAGTGCAACTGTCATAACGAAAAATAATAGTGCGCACATTTTTGACCAAATAAATTTGGCAAACTATAGAGAACAAATCAAACAGTGGACAGCCGTATCTAGAGGAAAATTGCCCTTTGACATAAAACTTAAAAGCACAAATGATTTTGTACAGTCAGTTATAACAAGTGTAATAGGTAACAATCCTTTTAACTGGATTATTTGCGAAGGATCGTCCGAAAAAATCTATCTTAGTGCATACTTTAACGATTTAATTAAATCTAAGCGATTAAGGATTGTCCCGGTTGGTGGAGCCAAAGAAATTAAGCGACTATACAATCATCTGTCTATGTCATATGAAGATCTTAAGGAAGAGATATCAGGGAAAATATTTTTAATTTCCGATACAGATGCAGAATTAGTTCATTATGAAGTAAAGCAGCATGATAAACTCTGTTGCAAAAGAATAGTGAATTGCTCGACATCTCGAACCACAAAATTGGTTAATATTCAGGCCAACCCAGTTTCACCAGCAACTGAGATAGAAGATACCTTAAATGGGAAATTATTCTTTGAAACTCTGAAGATGTTCTCAGAAGAATATCCAGATCTTCTCGGCTTTCTTGATGAAGTAAAAGGTGATATTCCCCATGAATACTCAAAAATTGCACTAGATCTGAAGGAAAGTCAATGGAAATTGATTGATGAATTTTTTAATTTTGACAACAATAAATTCCTATTCTCTCAACATTATGTAAAAAGTTTAGGAGATAAGTATGAGACTCCTTCTTGGGTTCAAGAGATTCGCGAATGGCTAGATTAGTTTAAAAGCAGGATGGTATATCCGAAGTTTTGATTTACTAAACTCGCAAAAATTCATTGAGTATAGCAATAGTTATAAGTCGTAGATTAAAGTCTCCTTCATCAAAAACTTGCTCCATCCTCAATGTAAATATTTTAGTCCTCCTCGCCACCGCAACTAACGCAGAATTAGCATGGTCAGCTACCGACTTCATTATAGTCCTCACCGCACTAGCCGCATTAGCTCGTCGCGCCATCGAAACCAAAAAATCCATGTTTCTCTGGAACTCCCTATAAATAAATAGTCGTATGCAAATACATTTGAATTATCAATGATTGACTTAGTATATTTCGCTAATATCGTTACCCGATCGCGAATTCTGTAAATTTTCTGGCATAAGGTGCCTGATAGGCCACCACGATCGATTGCGGAGAAACACCTAGATCAATTAATTCCTGAGCGATCGAGTATTCTGTGCCATCATACTGAATCCAAATTTTTTCATCTTTGATATCTACATGAATCAGGCAGCCATACAGCCGCTGACCGTCATCCCAACCCACACTGACTACTTGATAATGATCCTGTACAGTATCAAATGCTGTGTACGTTTCCATCCCTGCTATCTTAGGATCTAAGCGGCAATGATACTCCAGAATATCTTTAATGTATTGTCGATATTGGTTTAGTTTATCCATTGCACAATCTCCTGATTTTCAACGTGAAACACAATCAATTTTAGTTGGTATTCAGCAATACTCAATTGTGTGAACTCTTCGAGAAAAAAACCTTGATAAATTTCTCGTGGAATAGCCAAAAAAAGCTGTCGTTCTGGTTGCCGAACTTTCAATGCAAGTCGATAGTTCAAGAATTGTCCTAATGCTGCATGAAATTCCGAAAGATTAGAAGGAGCAAGAAATGTTTTGATTTCAACTGCGATTTGTTGATTATTCCGCTCAGCTCCAATCAACTTTTCCGCTCCTAAGTCAATTCGGAGTTGTCGTTTTGGAGTGAATATCAGAATCAGTGGATCGTCAGTAATATGCCAGCCATCTTTTTCTAATGCTGTCCGAACTATCTCGTGATAAAGATCTTTTGCAGACAAGGCAAGGAACCTCCAGTTTTAAGTTGACTTTGACTCCATTTTGACATACTCACACCCAAGATGTCGAAAGCTTTCCAGACCATTAAGAATCAATTCCAGCCCAAACTCAAAATCATGAATGCCATCATAGTCACCATCAATCACCTGATGCGTGAGCTGGTTGAGATAGGGATATTTATCAGCCGGAATTAGCGCCAGACCCTGCTGCGCCGCCTTCCCATAATCCGCCATCCGCAACGAAAACCCCGCCTTTCGCAGACAGCCCAAAATCGTATGCACACAGCGCAACATTGCCACACTCACATTCACCCGCGAAACCAAGTTAAACTTACATTTGTAAGTCAAAACGGGGCGGTAACATGAAAGCGATCGTTCAAACCGATTACGGTTCAACAGACCAACTGAGGCTACTAGAAGTCGATCGGCCTACAGTGCTAAACAACGGGGTGCTGTTGAAGGTGAAGGCCGCATCGGTCAATAGTGGTGACTGGCGACTCATGCGCGGTACACCGTTCCCAATCCGCCTGATGTTTGGAGGAATCCTGAAGCCCAAAATTAAGACTCTGGGGATGGATGTGGCTGGACAGGTGGTGGCGATCGGCAAAGACGTAACGAAATTTCAGGTTGGCGACGAGGTTTTTGGCGATCTTTCTAGTTGTGGTTTTGGTGCATTTGCCGAATACGTCTGCGCAACTGAGATGGCATTGGTACAAAAACCAACTAACGTTTCGTTTGAGCAAGCGGCAACAGTTCCAGTGGCTGCTCTTGCCGCTTTGCAGGCGCTGCGAGACTATGGACAAGTTCAGCCAGGGCAAAAGGTGTTGATTAATGGTGCTACTGGTGGAGTGGGGTCTTTTGCCGTGCAGATTGCCAAGGTATTAGGTGCGGAAGTCACTGCGGTATGTAGCACAAAAAAGTTGAAAATGATGAGTTCAATTGGTATAGATCATGCGATTGACTATAATCAAACTGATATCACCAAAACTGAGCAGCAATATGATCTGATTGTGGATGCAGCGGCTTATCGATCGGCTTTTGACTATCTGCCAATATTGAAGCCCAAAGGCACCTACGTTCTAATCGGTGGTTCTATTACTAAACTTTTTCAGGTGATGTTATTTGGATCTTGGATTTCCAAAATCAGTGGCCGGAAAGTACGATGTTTGAACTCCCAGCCCAATCAAGCGGATTTGATGATTTTGCGCGATTTTCTGGAATCTGGGAAAATTGTGCCCTTCATCGATCGGCATTTTAACCTCAGCGAAGTTCCAACAGCAATTAACTACCTAGAACAACGACAAGTTTCGGGGAAGATCGCTATTAGTATTTGAATTTATTTAGAAAAACACAGCTTGCATGAGGTATAAAAATTCAACATTGACCAAATATTTAGGGGTGATATATCACCCCTGATCATAGCTGCGTTTAGACTCCACCCATAAATCCTGGTCGCTCTTTCAGTTTCTGCATATAAGCCATCACATTGGGATAGGGACTCAGATCAAAATCCTTAATCATCATGGGAACATAGCCCAATAATGAGCCGACTGCGACATCGGCAGCAGAGAAGACTCCATCAACTAAGAATGGTTTTTGGCTAAGAATTTCGTTGAGTTTGCCCAGCAAAAGAGGGGTTTCTTTGGCTTGAAATTGGGGGGCAAAGAGTCCATCACTGAGGGTGGAATTAGCGAACAGCACCCACTGATTGATGGCCGCAATTTTTTCTGGGGTGTTGACAGTGGGGTCGTATTTGCTGGCGAGGTAAGTCAAAATTGCGCCAGATTCCCAGAGGATAAAACCGTTATCGTCGATCGATGGCACCTTAGAAAAAGGATTAATTGCCACGTACTCTGGTTTGAAGTTGTCGCCGTCTTTTAATTCCACCAAGACAAACTCATAGGGGATTTGGAGTTCTTCTAAATACCACTTGACGATCGCTGCGCGGCTAAAGCCACTACCATAAAGCTTAATCATTAAACACCTTCTCAAAGATACTGGTTTGTTTGTATTGTCTCATGAAAATCTGTCAAGCACAACTTAATTGAGCTTTTTGGTATTAACATACACATTTGAAGTCAAAATCTATGATAGAAAATAATATTCTGCAAGAGCAAATTCAGTACTATCGCGATCGAGCATGACGAATGGTAGGGGAAATATAGAAATCAATTGCTACTGTCATGATTTGACAATCGCTGCTGACCATGGCCTTCCAGATATTCAAAATCAGGGAAATCTAGGATTGGAGCTTCTAAGGTGGCATTTTGGCTGGTGGCTACGTCTTTCATTGCACCCATAGCTACAGCAGTAAAAAGATTATTGTCATTGATTGTTTTTACTAATAAGGATCGATCGCGGCTTTGCCAATAGTTACCATTATCTGTTACATTACACTCAATCCCCATCGTTTGCGCCGCATCTAATAGATCCACGATTTTCAGATGAGAAGTAATGAAATTTTCTAAGCCCCTATGTTCAGGATTGCTGGCATATTGGGTCTTGCAATAACCAAACCAAGTCCACGCCCCATCTGAGTAAACTCTGAATCCAATATCTGCCATCGAGCAGCCTTTGCCCGGTATCAAAGTAAATCCAATAATATAGCTAGGATGACGAAAGGAGAATTTGCCATTTTTGTCTATCCCCGTCATTTCCGAGGCATGAATTTTGAGTTCGATATTAGGATCATTGCCATCGTCATTCATATTAATCGCACATTCTTGATCTTTTAAGACGATGATTTCGCCCACTTCCATAAAACCCAGATCTTTGGCAGCGTTCTGGAGTGATAGCACCTGTTGATGGATATTGTCTATGTCTTGTTCGCTCGATCGCAGTTTGTAAGAAATTGTTAAACCCATAGTCTTAAGAAATGAGCTAAAAAGTACGTTGCTTGTCGCCTTGCCTATGATACCAAATATTCTTGGACAGCATTACAGGGAAGATTTGTGGCAATGATGGAGCAGGGCTATTTGTAGAATTCTGGACAGAAGTCGCACTTCTGCCTGAGTCTAGGCAGCCATATCAAACAATAATACTTCGGTATCTGCGGCTAGAGAGTTAATTGTTATTGAAGATTCTTGATTGATAGCTATCCCATCACCTACATTTAATTCATAGTCATTGCATTTCACCGAACCCCGAGCTAATTGCAACCAAGCAACTCGTCCCGGTGCAAAATCATAGCTGACAGCTTCACCAGTCTGCAAAATTCCCGCATAAAAATTCACATCTTGATGAATAGTAATAGAACCATCTCGACCATCCCTGGAACCCACCAAACGCAGTTTCCCCAGCTTTTCAGCATCCGTAAAATTCCTTTGCTCATAGCCCGGTTCGATACCATTTTGCCCCGGCAAAATCCAGATTTGCAAAAAATGCACCGGCTCAGTCTGAGAAGCATTAAACTCACTGTGCCGAATTCCTGTGCCTGCCGACATCCGCTGTACATCTCCGGGTAGGATGACCGATCCTGTTCCCAAACTATCTTTGTGCTCCAAAGCACCATCTAGCACATAAGAAATAATCTCCATATCTTGGTGGCCGTGAGTTGCAAAGCCCTTACCGGGAGCTACTTGGTCTTCATTAATGACCCGCAGTTGGCCAAAGCCCATGTGCTGGGGGTCTTGATATTGACCAAAAGAAAAAGTATGTTGGCTATAGAGCCAGCCCAAGTCAGCAATGCCACGGTCTTCAGCCGATCGAATCGTAATCATCTGGGGTTCCTCCTTGGCAAACAGTGTATTTTGCTATTCTAGACCTAAATTAAATCATAAGGTTGTACAGCATGAGCAAGCATTCTAAATTGCAAATCATCACCATGGAAGAACGCCTTCGCCAAGCCATGCTGAAATCTGATGTAGCTGAGCTAGATGCACTCATTGCGCCAGATCTAATTTTTACCAACCACTTTGGTCAACTCGTAACCAAAGAACAAGACCTAGCTATTCATCGATCGAAAATACTTAATTTCAGAGAGCTAACTCCCTCGGAACAACACATTCAGCTCAATGAAGGATTCTCAGTTGTCTCCGTGAAAATGCACATCTTGAGTGACTACGCAGGAACAGCGATCGATCAACAATATCGATTCACCCGAGTTTGGGCAACATCTATCACCGGCAATCTGCAAGTCGTGGCGGGACATGTTGGTGCAATGGCAGCATAAATCCGTTTTTTGGTTACAATAACAGCTTCAGTAGTGCTTTTTTAGAAAATATTCAAGGTGCATTATGTACAGACCCACAGCTTTTCAAGAAGAGAATTTAGATAAACTTATTTCTTTTATGAGAGCCAACAGCTTTGCAACCTTAGTATCTGTAGTAGAAGGTGTACCTTGTGCTACCCATATTCCATTAGTTGTCACAATGGATGACGACATTATCAAATTAAGTGGTCATCTCGCCAAACAAAATCTGCAATGGCAAGCTTTTACTGCCGCTGAATCACTGGCGATCTTTACTGGTGCACATGCCTACATTTCGCCCACTCTCTACGAAAAGTATGAGAGTGTACCTACCTGGAATTATATTGCCGTCCACGCCTACGGTAAACCCGAAATCATTACGCTAGCAGATGCCCCAGCATCAATGGACAAAATGATTAACGGCATGGTAGATACCTATGAAGCTAGCTATAAATCTCATTGGCAAAGTTTATCCGAAAAGTATCGAGAAGGGATGATGAACAGCATTATTGGGTTTGAAATGACCGTGACTCGTTTGGAGGGCAAATACAAGCTTAGTCAAAATAAAAGCTTAGTTGATCAACAAAATGTCTCAGATGCTCTACTTCAGAGTCTAGATCCAATTGAGCGTAAAGTTGGTACCGAAATGAAGCAAAACTTGGAGCAGTAGCCACTACCATTTGCTAATTTCAACAATGATCGGCCAATGGTCAGAGCCAACATCGTTAACGGCATGAAACGATGAGGCATGGATATTAGGGACACGAGTGATTACTGCCTGGGTAACTAGAATATATTAGCTAAAGTTAGGAATGACCTAGAGGATTCAGCCAACTTGCGGGTTTAATGATTTGCTGCTATCAGCCCAAAGCTTCTGGGTATCTTGAGAGTAAGAGGTTCTCGAATCACTTGATTGAAACATTCTTCAAAATCTTTCGATAACAGTGATGGTCAGCGTGAAGCAGATCATATTCCCACATCACAAATCTATGAGCAGCCATCGATTCTTGTTAGGTCTTCTGCCAATGTTGGCCCTGGGTGGCTGTATTCCTGCCAATCAGGCGATACCAGCAACAAAGCCCACACCTGTTTTGCTAGAAACCACCATTGCTCCTGGCATCAAATTGTGGGCAAATAGGGCAATGCAAGGGAATCCTCATGTAATTGAAATTGATTTGAGCAAGGCCGAACTGCGTAGCCTCAGTGGTAAAACTGCTTTTGGCAAAGTTGGTCAAATGGCCTTTGCAGAATTTGCTGCTCCTAACAAGAAAAAAGAAGTTCCCAAGGTCATGATCAACGGCACCTTTTTTCAGGAGTACGATAAGCCTACCGGGATTGCCTTCGGTCTGAAGCAAAATCGGCAACTGATCACCTATGGCTATGGACTGAATGAATTTCCTGATAAAACCCTGACTATTGCTTGGTCACAGGGGCGGATCTCGATCGATCCCTACAGTCGCCGCACTTTTGATGGGGCAATGCCCAATGTGGTGGGGGCACTAGCGGCTGATGCGGGTAAAAATGCCGATAAGCTTTTGGCGCGTACTTTTATTGGCACTAAAGATTTACGTGATGATAGCGCCTACAGGACTGTTTTGTTTTTTAGCAGCGCAGGTGCTAGCCAAAGTGAAGCTGAGGCAACCTTGAAAAAATTTGGTGCTGAGCAAGTGGCTATGTTAGATGGCGGAGCCAGCACAGGTTTGATGGTAAATGGCAAAATTATTATGCAGCCAAAAACCCAGTTGCCCCAAACGATCGGGGTGTTCACCAAATAAACATTGCTGATTGAGGTGTTGGCACCAAGTCTCCTTGCTGCGTAAACATTCGGAGTTGGCCATCCAGCACCCTGAGATATAGTTCCAATACATCACTCCACAGACCGAATGGCTGAGTTGGAATATCTTGGTATTGACCACGGACTAAGCGTAGACCAACAAATTCTAAACTTTCTGGGTCGAACCAAAAATATTCTGGAGTTTAAGAAGTCCAAAGTGTGCCACTAGCCAGTATGACTATGATTTAGGCGATCGCCATGACCACTCGATCGCGGCCTTGGGCTTTGGCTTCATATAATGCCCGATCGGATGCGTCGATCGCTTTAGAAATATCTACGCCGGGAGTGGGAATCATGGTGGCTACACCTAGGCTCATGCTCACAAATTCACCTACCGCCGAAGTGTTGTGATGCACTCGTAAGTCTTTGACTGCTGCTCGAATGTTTTCGGCCACATATATTGCACCCATGGCATCGGTGTTGGGCAACACTACTACAAATTCTTCGCCGCCGTATCTGGCCACCAAATCGCTGCTGCGGCGCACGGCGTTGCGCATGGCGGCACTGACCTTAATTAGACATCGATCGCCTGCGGGGTGGCCGTAGGTGTCATTGTAATTTTTAAAGAAATCAATATCGCACATGATGATCGAAAGCGGTGCACAGACTCGCTTCATTCGCTCCCACTCTTGCTGTAAATAGTCTTCAAAACCGCGTCGGTTATGGAGCTTGGTGAGGCTATCCAGATTGGCTAAGATCTTCAGGTTTTGGTTATCTTGTTGCAGTTCTTCAGCAATTTTGAACTTGTCTTTGAGCTGCTGCGACTGCTGCACCATATTCTTAACCCGCTGGCGCAAAATCGCCAGGTTTACTGGCTTAGTGATATAGTCATTGGCTCCAGCCGCAAAGGCTTTTTCCACTGAATCATCATCATCCAAAGATGTGATCATTAAAATTGGGGTGAGTCGATTAGATTCTAGCTCTTTCAGCTTTTCACAGAATTCAAAACCATCTAAATCTGGCATTACTCCATCGACCAGTACAATATCCGGGTGATGTTCCAGGTAAGCCTTAATGCCCGCATTGCCATTCTCGGCCAAGATTAATTCAAAACCGTCCAAAATCAATGCCTCACCAATTTTGGCGCGCACTACGAGATCATCATCTACCAATAATATTCTGATGGGGGGTGAATCAAGAACCATACTGGCTAGCAGCTACAAATGCTGAGGGGGTGGCTACTGTTGCTAAATCCGGGCAAGCTGGGGAAAAGAAAAATTCTAGATGGTGTCTGGAATGACAGCTAGCTGGCAGACTCAGTGGTTATCCTAAATGATTTTGCACCCAATGTGTGCCTGCAATCAAAAAAAATTGTCAAGCCAAATTATGTCTTACAATTCACAGTTTACCCCGATCGAATGTCAGAATTAGCAATACCCTTGATCGAATTTCCCGGTTAGTTTTGCATGATTCCAAAATCTTTAGCCATTCTGTTTGCTTCTCATCTCTTGCTAATTTATCCGGCATTTGCCCAAAATACTCCTAGTAATTTTTCTCCTTCTTCTTTAGCTCAGAGTGAACCGGGCATTTGCCCAGCCAACTTGAGTAATACGGTGAACTCGATCGCCAGCCGCTACAACCTGCAACGCCATCACTGGGGCTATTACGTTCAGCCCTTAGCAACCAATGTTCCTCTAGCTAGCTATCAAGGTAGCAGCCTATTCATTCCGGCTTCTAGTAATAAGCTTTTGACCACTGCTGCTGTCTTAAACCATCTAGGTGGTCAATATCGTTTGCGTACTTCTATTTATCAAGACCCCAATAGCAATCCACAGCAGCCGTCGCTCACCATTGTTGGACGCGGCGATCCCACCATTACTAACGTGCAAATTCAAGATTTGGCCGCTCAGATTCAGCAAAAAGGTATTCGGCAGATCAGTAAACTGACCGCCAACGGGGGGTATTTTCGCGGTTCGCCAATGAACCCAGATTGGGAATGGGGCGATTTATATACCGACTATGGGGTGCCTACCACCAGCCTGATTTTGCAGCAAAATGCGGTGGATTTAGTGGTGACTCCCCAACAGGTAGGGCAGCCACCCAGCTATCGCTGGCGAACTCCGCTAGCGGGCATTCCTTGGCAAATAGAGAACCGGGCGTTGACAGGAGCGGCGAGAACCGAGAATTCGATCGAAGTCCAAGGTCTACAAGGTAAGCCCACTTTGCTGCTGAGCGGCAACTTACCGGTGGGTGGCGGCGGTACGACGCTGAATTTGGCGATGCTGAATCCCAATGCGACTTGGTTGAGTCAATTGCAGTTTAATCTATCGCAAAAACAAATCAATACTGTTCAATTGCAAGTGATTGAAAGTGAGCCAGCTTTGGGGCAAGAAGTAGCCGCGATCGAGTCACCACCTCTAGAAAATCTAGTCAGGGAGACTAATCGCACTAGTAATAACCTGTTTGCAGAGGTGCTGCTGCGCACTTTAGGCCGCAGTAATACCGAACCGGGCAATAGCACCGCCGATTTGGGCTTACGGATGGTCAAGGCTAAATTGACTGGCCTGGGGGTCAATGCTAACGGCTATCGTCAAGCTGATGGTTCTGGTTTGTCCCGGAAAAATCTGCTGTCGCCTCAGACCTTGGTGCAGACTTTGATCGGCATGTCCAAGACTCCAGAAGCGGCGATTTATCGAGATTCGTTGCCGGTGGGTGGGGTGAGCGGTACTTTGGCTAGCCGGTTTAAGAAGTATCCTTATCAAATTCAGGCTAAGACCGGGACTTTGACGGGGACTGTGGCTTTGGCGGGCTATGCTAATCCGACGCAGTATCAGCAGTTGGCTTTCGGGATTTTGGTGAATAATCACGATCGGCCTGCCAGTGAAATTCGATTGGCGGTAGATGAAATGGCTACGGCTTTTCTGCGATTGCGCAATTGCCCATAAAAAAGCAAAACCCGCTGATAACGGGTTTTGCTTAGGAAAATCAATTTTAATTTACTTAATCCAGCCAGCGCTTAAAACCACTGTTAAAGACATAAAGGTGACTGCTAATGACCAGG
>JAAFHZ010000133.1 GCA_013297675.1 Synechococcales cyanobacterium bin59.metabat.ball.084
GAATGCTCTACAACATCAAATCAGTAACATCATATCAACTCTCCCACCCCACCCATGACTTCTGCCACCATTACTAGCACTCCCACCACTGCGGACAGCACTCGTAAGATTTTGCCTGTCACCATTATCACTGGCTTTTTGGGCAGTGGTAAGACCACTTTGCTCAATCATATTTTGACTAATCAACAGGGGCTAAAAACGGCTGTGTTGGTCAATGAATTTGGTGAAATCGGCATCGACAATGATTTGATTGTGGCCACCAGCGCCGATAACACCATGGTAGAGCTGAGCAATGGCTGTGTGTGCTGCACCATGAACGAAGACATGGTGAATGAAGTTTACAAAATCATCAATCGCCCAGATATTGATTATTTGGTAGTAGAAACCACTGGCTTAGCTGATCCGGTGCCGTTAGCGCTGACTTTTTTGGGAACTGAGCTGCGGGATATGACCCGGTTGGATTCGATTATTACTCTGATTGATTCGGCCAACTTCAGCATTGATTTATTTAACAGCGAAGCCGCTTTAAATCAAATTATCTATGGGGATATTTTACTGCTGAACAAAACTGACTTGGTAGATGAAGCTGATGTAGATTTACTAGAAGTCCGCATCCGTGACATGAAGACCGGTGCAAGAATTCTGCGCACCAAGAACTCCGAAGTGCCCCTGCCCATGGTGCTGAGCGTTGGCTTGTTTGAATCGGATAAGTATGTCGATCGCCCAAATGATCACGGCCATGACCATAAACATGATCACTCACATGACCATACAGCTCACAGCCATGATGATCACAGTCATGAGGCTCATAATCATGAACATCATGCCCACAGCCATGATCATGATGATCACTCCGCCTGCGACCATGACCACGGCAAATGTGCCCACGACCATGACGGCCATAATGAGCATGACCATCAAGATCATCGCCACTCTGACCATTTGGCTCAAGATGGATTCACCTCCCTTTCTTTCCAGAGCGATCGGCCTTTCTCGTTAAAGAAATTCCAAGACTTTTTAGACAACCATTTAGATGAAGGTGTTTTCCGGGCAAAAGGTCTGCTTTGGTTCAGCGAAAGCCCTAATTGTCATATCTTTCACCTCTGCGGCAAACGCTTTTCGATCGATGATCAAGAATGGAAAGATTTACCTTCAAACAAACTGGTATTGATCGGTCAAAACCTCGATTCAGCTAAGATTCGCCAGCAGTTAAATTCTTGTTTGTCTTTGCCAAAAACAACTATGGGTAAGGGTTTCGGCAAATAAAACAAATAAAAAAATGCTTCGTTTTTATATAAAAATAAAAACGAAGCATTTTTAACCATATCATCACACTACTTTTTGTCGATCTTCACAATCTCTATCTAGTCTAACCACTCAACTTATACTCATTTTGGTCTTGTTTGACCTATTGCGATTATAGCTGAGGGGAAAGTTGATCGATAATAGTAGAAATACGTAGAATCCAAAATTTATTTGTTCCCCAGGAAATTATGATTTCCTAGGAACTTCTCTGACTGCAATCAACAGTCATCACCTTCTAGCGATCAGCTTTCCATGCCTGATCGCTGGGCTTAAATCATCATCAATGATCTGATTTTTTCAATTATTGCCACCATCCACCTTAGAGCCAATAAAATAGCGGTAGCCAAACCATAGCACCACCGCTACCACACCCAAAGTCATCAGGGAAGTAACCAACTGAAACACTGTCTTGAGCAACATTAAACCGACGATCGCCACCCCCACTGTCACCGCAATTTTGCCACTGCTGGGCATTAGCTCAAACCAATTCTTGGTAGCCGCAATTTTTTCTTGCCAAGCCTGGGCTTCAAACAGCTCACCATCTAGACCCGAAAGAATCTCTGGAATCACCGGCTCCGCCGGAGTTGATTCTTGCTTAGGAGGCTGATTATTGCCCAACTTCAGATTCTTAATTTTTTGCTGCCACTCTTGCTGATTAGAAGAACTCATGATTGGTAGATTTTTTTGGTAAATGTATAGAGAGTTTAGGGAGTATCAATTTCGATAGCTTCGCTTTCACCTACGGTGATCGCCGCCACATCGATCGTATTCGGTGGAGCCACCCGAGTCACAGAACCCTGGGCTATCTTCAACGCCTCACCGCAGCTTGGGCAATCTAGCTCTGTGCCTTTCAAACCGGTCAATTCTTGATCACACACCGGACAATTAGCCTGGACAATGTTCAACCGAGACCAAATTATAAAGCCTCCGATCGCCACCACCGGCAACAGAATAATCAAACCCAAAATCAACAGCGCCGACTTGAGCACCCATCCTAAGCCTAGGCTTCCTATTAAAGCGCATATTAGGACAAAGGTGATCCAAGGTCGAATGCCTGCTGCATTTATTTGCCAAACCTTAGGGCTGTTATCAGTCACGGAGCCTCTTGCTGTATCAAAAACATCTTTTCATTTTACCTTGATCGCTTCAATATCGCCAAAACAGCTATTCGGTTAACCAGCCAAACAGCTCACCCACAGATAGATTTAGTCCTACCGCAAAAACTGGCATTAGCAAAGACTGTTGTGCTTCATCAAAAATTTCTACTTCTTTTTGAGATTGATAAACAAACACTGTTTCTTCATCTGGATCAATGAGCCAACCCATTTGTGTTCCATGCTTCAGGCAGTGGAGAATATTTTTGACAACCTTGGTTTGAGGTTGATTGGGGGACAAAACTTCAATTGTCCAATCGGGAGCAAGTAAAAAAGCATTGGCAACAGACCCTTCTTCGTTGCGCGGAATCCGATCCCAAAGCAAGATGGAGATATCTGGCACCGTAGATCGCTGGCCAAAAGTACAGCGTAATTCGGGAAAAGCCCTGGCTATTTTTTGATCTCGCAAGGGTCGATCGATCGCAAAAGTAAGTTCTCTTTGAATAATGCTGTGTTTCCCTTGAGGCATAGGCTTTTGGCAGATAGATCCATTGATAAACTCGTTAGCAGGCTTGATTTCTGGTAGCGCTAAAAAATCATCTAAGGTTATCTCTGGTGCCGGTGCCTGAACCATAAAACATCACCTCCATTGAAGTTCAATTGATTTTTGCCTAGTTGTTAGGAGGAACTGCTTCCACGCCATTAGGGAAAGTCCGATCGAACTCGGCAGCCAAGTCTTCTAGTTCAATCAGGGCTTGGTTGATATCGATCGCTAAATTAGAATGCTGGGGGTCAGCCAAAAGGCCACGCAGCCAGGTACGCTTGGTTTCGATGTAGCGGACGCGCTCTTGCAGGGTTTGGAGTTCCATGGGAGTTAAATGAAGTGATAGATACCTTAAGGTACCCGAAAGCTCCACTCCTGCCAAGGACAAGTTATAAATCGAAAAAACTCTTAAGAAAGTAAGCAGCCGTGCCGCTCTCATACAAAATGTAACAGCCTAAAGCCATCAACACCCAAGGAATTACTCGATCGCCATATTTGTCCAGAACCTGACTAACCATGGGTTGCTTCACCAACCGCCAAGCCAAGTAGCACCAAACTCCTACCAGCAGTAAAAAAACTCCTAAAATAATCACTAACCCCGTCAGATTTTTGCTGGCAAATAGCGGCACATAAATCCCCAAGTTATCGCCCCCATTGGCCACCGTAATTGCCCCCACCTGCAAGACCTGAGGCGGCACAAAAGCCAAAAAACGTTGCAGTCGATTACTAGCCACAGATTCCACCACCTGCACGGCATCTTTGGCTGCGTCATTGGGAGAAATTAACATCTTGAGGCCAATCCCCAAAGGCACTAAGCCCAATAAACCAATCCAATGAGCTGGCAACAGCCTGCCACCAAAATAGCCCGGTAAACTGAGCAGCAGTAATACTCCAAAACCCAAATACTGCCCAACCACAATCTGCCAAGGGCGAAATTTAGCAGTCACCTGGGCAAAAAAAACCATCAACACCACAATGTCATCTAGGTTGGTGGCCACAAAAGCAGTGATGCCTTGCAAAATATTGGGCAAAAGATGAAGACTAAGTTGGAGCATAAACATAAAAAAATCCCCCGATCGGGGGAGAAAAATCAAAAAATTAAGTGAGACGATAAAACTCTTTGGTATCGCGCTGATATCCCCAGGCAAACCCATCGGGGTCGCGATTGCGAGTCCATTCACCAAAACTCACATCCGATCGACGTTTGTACAAAGTACTAGGATGAACATCTAGGCGCTTAGCCAAGTCAGCTTGGGTGATAGTTTCCACCACACCGGAAATTTCTGCTAATTCAACAGCTTCTTCGGCTACCGGCTCATTCCCCGCATCAAAAATTCCCCGCAGAGCTTGGGCAAAACTAGAGCCAGCAGTTTCTTCGGGTATTTTGGTAGCTTTTGGCTCAGCCACAGCTTTAGCAACTACCGTCTCTATGGGACTCGCCATCACAGGCGTTACTGGAGCGGCTTCAGCAACTACGGGTTCTGCTGGAATTACAGGTGTTGCTGGAACGGCCTTAGCGATCACAGGTTCTGCTGGAATTACAGGTGTTGCTGGAACGGCCTTAGCAACCACAGGTTCTGCTGGGATTACAGGTGTTGCTGGAGCGACATTAGTTAATTCAGGTGCAACTGAAGCAGCCAGGGCTATTTCAGGCTCTGTTACCGATTCAGTGACTGCTAGAGTGACAGGTGCTACTTCTGCTATGGTTGGCGAATCTATAAACTCCGTAACAACCTTATGAGTAACAGAGATCGGGGTCAAGACTGGTGCAACTGGAGCAGATTTCTCTAAAGTTTGGGAGATAGTCAGAGGATCAGCATCAACCCGATCATCTAGCTCAGCTAGCTTTTGGGAGATAGATTCATTTGAGCTGAGTCCAGCAAAAGTATTCTCTAGGGAATTAACAGTCAGAAAGCTATAAACAGTGCCGCCAGAATCCGATCGATAGCTCACACCGCCAATTTCGGCGGCTTTACCTTGCAGGTAGCGATCGGCCACAGGAGCAGAAATATTCGCGCGCGCTGACAGGGCGAGGGGAGCAATTTCACCTTGCTGCTCTAACACCATTTGGCTGAAATAAGGATTAACTTGCTGGGAGAGTTTTGCCCATTGATAGCTCTGCCACACACTATTACCGGTGAGAAACACAACTCCACCGAGGATAAATGGCCATGCTATCGACAAAAACACTGCCACAAATGCCGCTGGCAGCAAAATCAGCAAAAATCCTGGCAGCGAGTTATCGTGTTTGACAATTTGGTCAGACATTTTTTTGCCGGTGGATCCTTATGGTAGGTACCAGAAGATTTTAAAGGATCAAGGGCGTAGAAATCGGTAAATTTACCCAGCCGCAACATTCTGCAATGTTGTTTCACTACCACTTAAGCCGTGTAGAGTGGATTCTCGGATTCGAGCACAACATCGGCATCAATCCAGAATTGTGACATATCTTAGACTCCGTACGGCCCGACTGTCGCAGGCCAATTTGAGAAGGCGGATTATGCACAGGCGGCGCAGCAGGGGCTGGCGCTAATTCCTGCTAATAATTTGAATTCGCTGTTCAGGTCAATGTTATATTCTTGTCCACGCAAGATGGCGAGGAGTTGGGCGCATTCCAAGGACGTTAAACCTTCGCACTTGTCTGCATCATCAAATTCTTGGCCAACGTCATAGTTTGGAACTGTTGTTCTGTCGGCAATGAAGAAATCACATAGAATTCCCCTGGACGTAAGTCTCTCTTTGTTTTGAATTAACTTATAGCTATGAAAGAGTATTGTAGATTTCAACAAATTATTTAGACGACAATTAGCTCGATCTTTTCGTCAAATCTATTCCAATTATTTTGATATCATCAACATTGGGAAATTTAGGAGAAATTTGTAACCAATGCTCTTCCAAAGCAGTAATTAATCCTGTAAAGTCCACTCGATTATCTAAATATCTTTTTAGGGTATTTAAATTACAGCAGAATTAGTCGAATAAACGCTAATTCATAGGATATGATGATAGCTAGTCTTGCAAAGGTGGTGAATCAGGATTGCTTGTCATCCAGTCACTCAGAAAAATACCCCCAGGTCAAGTTTGTGCGAACCACCCCTTAAAATAAAATTTCAAAAAAGCCTTGCATGAAGTAGACATGTGTGCTAACATCAAACCTCTGGCAATATGCCCTGTTCCAACACAAGTTTTCCAAAGGCTAACTGTGGCTAATATCAAGTCTGCGATCAAACGAGTCGAAGTAGCCGAACGTAACCGGCTACGCAATAAGTCCTTCAAGTCCGCAGTGCGGACGCTGATGAAGAGCTATTTTGTAGCGGCGGAGAAATATAAATCCGACCCTACTCCCGAAGCACTAGCTGAGGTACAGAAGAAAATGTCTGATGCTTACAGCAAAATTGACAAAGCTGTGAAAAAAGGCATCTTACACAAGAACAATGGTGCCCATAAAAAGGCTCGCATAGCCCATGCGCTGAAACCAGCCGCAGTAGCTGCTTAGTGCAACTGTTTTGAGCGGGCAAGCTGCCCGCTTGGTGGCCGTCTGTCAACTGTAAGCCGTCACGCCATGCAGCTCATCGATACCCACGTTCACATCAACTTCGAGAACTTTCAGCAAGATCTCGAAGATGTTGCTATGAACTGGCGATCGCACGGCATTGTGCAGCTAGTACATGCCTGCGTTCATCCAGAGCAGTTTCCTGGCATGGTGGAACTGGCAGATCGTTTCCCTGAGTTATCTTTAGCTGTAGGAATGCATCCTCTGGAAGCAGCGCGTTGGCAAAATACCAGCAGCGCTGAAATTTTGGCCTATGCCCAAAGTGATCAGCGTGTGGTGGCGATCGGCGAAATGGGCTTAGATTTTTACAAATCGGACAGCACATCCAACCAAATCGACGCTTTTACTGGCCAACTGCGGATTGCCCGTCAGTTGGATTTACCCGTGATCATTCACTGCCGCGATGCAGCCGAACAGATGCGGGATATTGTGGCCGACTTTTGGCAGACCGAAGGATCGGTAAAAGGTGTGATGCACTGCTGGGCAGGCACACCGGCAGAAACCCAGTGGTTTCTGGACTTAGGATTTCACATTAGTTTTAGTGGAGTTGTCACCTTCAAAAATGCTAAACAAATTCACGCCTCCGCCCAAATGGTGCCAGATGATCGACTGTTGATTGAAACCGACTGTCCATTTTTGGCTCCCATGCCCCACCGGGGCAAACGCAACGAACCCGCCTACGTCAGTCACGTAGCCGATCGAGTTGCCGAGCTGCGCAGCGAAACCGTTGAATCGATCGCCGCCACTACCACCGCCAACGCCCGCAAGCTGTTTAGCTTGCCCGCTTTGTAGACCAAATCAGACCGACCCCCGAGACCGAATAGTTGCAAAACACCAGAACGCCAAAAAAAGAGGATGAATTATGAGTAATCAAATTGTCAAGGCATCCACCTACATGTTGCCTGACTTAGTAGAGATTCAGCGTTCTAGTTTTCGGTGGTTTTTAGAAGAAGGCTTAATCGAAGAATTAGATAGCTTTTCGCCAATTACCGACTACACCGGTAAGTTGGAGCTGCGCTTTTTGGGCAAAGATTACAAGCTGAAGCGCCCCAAATATGACGTAGACGAAGCTAAGCGCCGGGATGCCAGCTATGCGGTGCAGATGTATGTGCCTACCCAGTTGATCAACAAAGAAACCCGCGAAATCAGCCAGATGGACGTATTCATCGGCGATTTGCCCCTCATGACCGAGCGGGGGACTTTTATTATCAACGGTGCCGAGCGGGTAATTGTCAACCAAATTGTCCGTTCCCCAGGTGTCTATTATAAGTCCGAGCTAGACAAAAATGGTCGGCGGACATACAGCGCCTCTTTGATCCCCAACCGGGGAGCCTGGTTGAAGTTTGAGACCGATAAAAATGACATTGTATGGGTGCGGATCGATAAGACCCGCAAGCTTTCGGCGCAGGTTTTGCTGAAAGCTTTGGGTCTGAGCGACAACGAGATTTTGGATGCCTTACGTCACCCAGAATTCTTTCAGAAAACCATTGCCAAAGAAGGCAACCCCAGCGAAGACGAAGCGTTGATGGAGCTATATCGCAAGCTGCGTCCCGGTGAGCCGCCCACTGTGACCGGTGGTCAGCAGTTGTTGGATTCCCGCTTCTTTGATCCCAAACGCTATGACTTGGGTAAAGTGGGTCGCTATAAGCTGAACCGCAAGCTGCGGCTGAATACGCCAGATGCTACTCGGGTCTTGACTCCCCAAGATATCTTGGCAGTGATCGATTACCTGATCAACCTAGAGTTTGACCTGGGTAACACCGATGATATTGACCACTTAGGTAACAGACGGATTCGATCGGTGGGAGAACTCCTGCAAAACCAGATCCGCGTTGGCTTGAGCCGCCTAGAACGGATTATCCGGGAGCGGATGACCGTTTCGGAAACCAGTACTTTGACTCCGGCCAGTTTGGTGAACCCCAAGCCCCTGGTGGCGGCGATTAAGGAGTTCTTTGGTTCTTCTCAGCTCTCGCAGTTTATGGATCAAACCAATCCCCTGGCGGAATTGACCCACAAACGTCGGCTCTCAGCCTTGGGTCCAGGTGGTTTGACCAGGGAGCGCGCCGGTTTTGCGGTACGGGATATTCACACCTCTCACTATGGTCGGATTTGCCCGATCGAGACTCCTGAAGGTCCGAACGCCGGTTTGATTGGTTCTTTGGCCACTCACGCCCGAGTGAATCAGTATGGTTTTATCGAAACGCCCTTCTTACCAGTAATTAACGGTCAAGTACAGCGGGATCAAGAGCCTCAGTATATGACTGCGGATCAGGAAGATGACCTGCGGGTAGCACCGGGGGATATTCCTACTGACGAGAATAATTATATTTTGGGTGAAAACATCGCGGTACGTTACCGCCATGAATTTACCACCACCACTCCAGATCAGGTAGATTACGTAGCAATCTCGCCGGTACAGATTATTTCGGTGGCCACATCTCTAATTCCATTCTTAGAACATGATGATGCCAACAGAGCGCTAATGGGTTCTAACATGCAGCGGCAGGCCGTGCCATTGCTGCGCCCTGAGCGTCCCTTGGTGGGAACGGGTTTGGAAGTCCAAGCCGCCCGGGACTCCGGGATGGTGGTAGTTTCCTTGACCGCTGGTCAGGTGAGTTATGTAGACTCCGAGAACATTGTGGTGACTGATCCTGAAGGCGAAAAGCACTCCTATGAGTTGCAGCGCTACCATCGATCGAACCAAGATACTTGCCTACACCAAAAGCCCTTGGTGAATCATGGGGAGCTGGTAAAAGTTGGTCAGGTATTGGCCGACGGCTCCGCTACCGAAGGCGGTGAGCTGGCCTTGGGTCAAAACGTTCTAGTGGCCTACATGCCCTGGGAAGGTTACAACTACGAGGATGCGATCTTGATCAGCGAAAAGCTGGTATCCCAAGATTTCTACACCAGTATCCACATCGAGAAGTTTGAAATCGAAGCTCGCCAAACCAAGCTGGGACCCGAAGAAATCACTCGGGAAATTCCGAACGTCAGTGAAGAATCTGTGCGGCAATTAGATGAAACCGGGATCATCCGTAAGGGTGCCTGGGTAGAATCTGGCGACATTTTGGTCGGTAAAGTTACGCCCAAAGGTGAATCAGATCAGCCCCCAGAAGAAAAACTGTTACGCGCCATCTTCGGGGAAAAAGCCCGGGATGTTCGTGACAACTCTTTGCGCGTACCAAACGGTGAAAAAGGCCGGGTGGTAGATGTGCGGGTGTTCACCAGAGAACAAGGCGACGAATTGCCGCCCGGAGCCAACATGGTGGTCAGAATCTATGTGGCTCAAAAGCGCAAGATTCAGGTCGGTGACAAAATGGCCGGTCGTCATGGAAACAAAGGGATTATCTCTAGAATTCTGCCGATCGAAGACATGCCTTACTTGCCTGATGGCACCCCGATCGACATCGCCCTCAACCCCTTGGGCGTACCTTCCCGGATGAACGTCGGTCAGGTATTTGAAACCCTGTTGGGCTGGGCTGGTCATAACTTAGGAATGCGCTATAAAGTCACGCCTTTCGATGAAATGTATGACAAAGAAGCGTCTCGCCTGACGATTAACGCCAAGCTGAAAGAAGCCGCCGATGAAAACGAAAAACCTTGGCTGTTTGACCCCTTAGAACCGGGTAAAACCCAGGTTTACGATGGCCGGACGGGGGAAGCGTTCGATCGACCAGTAACTGTGGGCAAAGCTTACATGCTGAAACTGGTTCACTTGGTCGATGACAAAATCCACGCTCGTTCTACTGGCCCTTACTCTTTGGTGACGCAACAGCCCTTGGGTGGTAAAGCCCAACAGGGTGGTCAGCGCTTCGGCGAAATGGAAGTATGGGCATTGGAAGCCTTTGGTGCTGCCTATACGCTCCAAGAGCTGCTCACCGTCAAGTCCGACGATATGCAGGGTCGGAATGATGCATTGAATGCGATCGTCAAAGGCAAGGCGATTCCAAGTCCTGGTACGCCAGAATCGTTCAAGGTATTGATGCGCGAGCTGCAATCCTTGGGTCTAGACATCGCTGTCCACAAAGTGGAAGTAGACGCTGACGGCGATAGCCGCGATGTGGAAGTAGACCTAATGGCCGATGTGGTCACAAGGCGTGCTCCTTCTCGTCCTACTTATGAGTCCTTCGCCAAGGAAGAAACCGATTCTGATGACGGTTAATTAAAAGCCAGATAAAGCTCATCTTCTTCTTATAGTCCTCTGCACCGGAGTCCATATTTCCCCATGCGCCAAAAAATCGAGACCAAGTTTGACTACGTAAAAATCGCGATCGCCTCTCCCGAAAGGATCAAGCAGTGGGGCGAACGCTCCCTGCCCAATGGCCAATTGGTGGGTGAAGTTACCAAGCCAGAAACCATTAACTACCGGACATTGAAGCCGGAAATGGATGGTCTGTTTTGTGAGCGGATTTTTGGCCCGGCCAAGGATTGGGAATGCCATTGTGGCAAGTACAAGCGAGTACGCCACCGGGGGATTGTTTGTGAGCGTTGCGGCGTAGAAGTCACCGAATCGCGGGTGCGTCGTCACCGCATGGGCTATATCAAATTAGCTGCGCCGGTATCTCACGTTTGGTACTTAAAAGGAATTCCTAGCTACCTGAGCATTTTATTAGACATGCCCTTGCGGGACGTGGAGCAGATTGTGTACTTCAACGCCTATGTGGTTTTGAACCCAGGTAACGCTGAAGCCCTCACCTACAAACAGTTGCTGACTGAAGAGCAGTGGTTGGAAGTAGAAGAGCAGTTCTACAGCGAAGACAGCAATCTTGAAAACGTGGAAGTAGGGATTGGAGCCGAAGCTGTACAGCGCTTGCTCCAAGATCTGACCATGGAAACCGAGGCGGAAAGCCTGCGGGAACAGATCGCTGATGCCAAAGGCCAGAAACGCGCCAAGTTAATCAAACGCCTGCGGGTAGTAGATAACTTTGTGGCTACCGGCAGCCAACCAGACTGGATGATCCTCAGCTATATTCCGGTGATTCCGCCCGACTTGCGCCCGATGGTGCAGTTAGATGGTGGACGCTTTGCGACTTCTGACCTGAATGACTTGTATCGGCGGGTAATTAACCGCAACAACCGCTTGGCCAGATTACAAGAAATCTTGGCTCCCGAAATCATCGTCCGTAATGAAAAACGGATGCTGCAAGAAGCAGTAGATGCCCTGATCGATAACGGTCGCCGTGGTCGTACCGTAGTTGGTGCCAATAACCGCGCCCTCAAGTCCCTTTCGGACATTATTGAAGGTAAGCAGGGGCGCTTCCGGCAAAACTTGCTGGGTAAACGGGTAGACTACTCCGGTCGTTCCGTAATCGTAGTTGGCCCCAACCTGAAGATTCACCAATGCGGTCTGCCGCGAGAAATGGCGATCGAGCTATTCCAGCCCTTTGTGATTCAGCGGTTGATCAAAAACAACTTGGTGAACAACATCAAGGCGGCTAAAAAACTCATTCAGCGCGGCGACCCCACCGTTTGGGAAGTGCTGGAAAAAAAAAAA
>JAAFHZ010000134.1 GCA_013297675.1 Synechococcales cyanobacterium bin59.metabat.ball.084
TTGGCATAGCGCCAGTTGGTTTCCGACTGCGGCTCTACCCCACCCGAAGCACAAAAAACCCCAACTCCTCCATCGAGTACTTTCAAGGAGCGGTAAACTTCAATGGTGAAATCGACGTGACCGGGGGTGTCGATGATGTTTAGCTGGTGCTCGTTCCAGAAGCAGGTGGTAGCAGCGGACTGGATGGTGATCCCCCGCTCCTTCTCTTGATCCATAAAATCTGTGGTTGCGGCACCTTCGTGTACCTCACCGATTTTGTGAATTTTACCGGTCAGTTTCAGGATTCTTTCGGTAGTGGTGGTTTTGCCTGCATCGACGTGTGCAAAGATACCGATATTTCGATAGCGGGTGAGATCCTTCATAATTTGGTCGGTTAGTTTAAGTTCTAGAAATAGTGAATGCTAGCTGGGAAATACGCATACTTCTGCACAATATACAATAATTGCAATCGTCTAGCTCTGTGGCAACGCTCCAACGGAGTAAGCTAATGCGTTCTGTTGGGGCTGCGTTACATATCTTCTCACTTTGTGGTTAAGTCTGGTTGACATTTTGATCGATCGAGCTAAAGTAACCCTGTACCAATTAACATCGCATATCTCATGATCGAAATAATTGAAGCTAACCTCAGCCTTCCTGATCAGGCCGCCGACCTAGTGCGACTGCTCAATGAATATGCTCAGCATCCGATGGGAGGTGGAGAAGCACTATCTCAAGATGTCCAAGACAACTTAGCCCAAGAACTGCACCAGCGCGATCGAACCCACGTAATTTTTGCTAAAGTCGATGGAGTTGCCGCCGGTTTACTAATCTGCATCGAAGGCTTTTCTACCTTTGCCTGTCGCCCATTGCTAAACATCCATGATGTGATGGTTTCTCAGGCATATCGCGGTCAAGGACTGTCTAAAAAACTCTTGATCAAAGCCGAGGAAATCGCCCTCCGATCTAACTGCTGCAAAATCACCCTAGAAGTTTTAGAAGGCAACCACATTGCCCAATCTGCCTATCGATCGGCAGGCTTTAGTGATTACCAACTCGACCCCACCCATGGCCGCGCCTTATTCTGGCAGAAAAAACTCTAAGCAACCGCCAAGCTCTCCTGCATCGCCGACATTAAATCACTAGTAGTAAAAGGCTTCGCCAAAAAATCCCGACAGCCCAACTTTTCCGCCTGCACCCTCATCTCCGGCGACACCATCCCACTCATCAACACCACATTTACCTTGGGTCTAATGCGCTGCATCGCCGCCACCGTGGCAAACCCATCGATCGCTGGCATCATTACATCCACCAAGACCAAATCAATTTTGTTGGCATGTTGACCAAAAATCGCCAAAGCCGTTGTGCTATCTTGCGCCACCAACACCCGATAGTTATAAAACTCCAACGTCACCCGGATCATCTCACCGATCGCCGCCTCATCATCCACCACCAAAATCACCTGCTTATCTCCACAGGCCAACTCTTCTGCGGGCAATTTAGGCGGCTCTAGCTTGGCGCATACCGGCATATACACCTGAAACTGACTGCCCTCATTTACTTTGCTCACCACATCCACAAAGCCACCGTGGCTTTTCACAATTCCCAACACCGCCGATAAACCCAATCCTGTCCCTTGACCTACATCTTTGGTGGTAAAAAACGGATCGAAAATTCGATCGAGCTGATGACGAGGAATGCCTTCACCAGTATCGGTCACTGTAATCATCACGTAGTCCCCAGCGTGAGCATACATGCGGATATCACCTTCGGCCACCGTACAATTTGCTGCCCCAATTTGCAGCATTCCCCCCTCTGGCATGGCATCCCGAGCATTAATACACAAATTCATCAAAATCTGGTGGAGCTGGGTAATATCTGCCAACACCATCCACAAGCCATCAGCCACATCAATCTCTAGCTCGATCGACTTGGGCAAAGTTTCTTTTAAGATTTTTTCGACATCCCGCAGCAAATGCGGCAACTGCAAACAGACCTGCCTGCCTTCCAAACCTCGCCCAAAAGATAAAATTTGTTGAATTAAATCTGCCCCGCGATGAGCACTAGATTCTAAAATGGTCAGCAAATTGCGCGTTCGATCGTCCAAGTCAGTCAGGCGCAACGGCAACAACTGCGCCACCGCCAAAATCGGAGTCAAAATATTATTCAAATCATGAGCAATGCCACTCGCCAGCGTCCCTAAACTCTCTAACCGCTGGGCGCGTAAAAAAAGCTGATTAGTTTCCTCTAGCTCCCGAGTCCGCTCTGCCACCCGCAGTTCTAAGCTTTCATTGATTGCTTGCAGATCAGTAGCGTGCTGTTTGCGTTCGATCGCATAGCGCACCGCCCGCACTAGCAAATCTAAATTTACCTGGCGTTTTACTAAATAGTCTTGAGCGCCTCGCCGCACCGCTTCTACCGATAACTGATCATCGCTAGTATTAGTCAATACCACCACCGGCAGATCTGGAGAACAGTCAATTAATGTATCTAATGACTCTAATCCCTCACTGTCTGGCAGGGTCAAATCTAATAAAGCCACATCAAATACTTGAGTTTGCAATATTTCGATCGCCCCACCGAGTCGCTGCACATGAGTAAGTTTAAAATTGCCGATCGCGCTGCCCTTAAAAATTTGCGCCAACAGCTTAGCTTCCGGAAAACTATCTTCAATCAGCAGTACCTCAATTACTTCCTGATTGTAGCTAGATATACGATTTTGTTGTAATAGCCGATCAGAAATTGTGGACATAATTTAATCGGAATGGGTAAAACGAACTGTCAACTATTAGCTGGGCAAAATAACAGTATCTAACCAAAATCGCTCAATCACCTGCACTGTTTTAAACAATTCGGGCAGATTACGCGATTTAGCAATATAGCAATTGACATTTAGCTCATAGCTTTTAGCGATATCTTCTTCATTGCGAGAAGTAGTTAAAACCACTACCGGAATAGATTGAAGTAAAGGATTGGTTTTGATTTCGGCCAATACCTCCCGTCCATCTTTTTTGGGGAGGTTTAAATCTAACAGCACCAAGTTAGGACGCACTGCGTCGGCGTATTCACCAACGCAGTGCAAGTAGTCCATCGCTGCCACCCCGTCTCGCACCGAAATTATTTCGCATTGAGAGCCGGTACTTTTGAGCACTTCTTGAATCAGTCGAATATCACCTAAGTTATCTTCGACTAGTAGGATAGTGGTCGATTTTGTTTCCGTGGACACGATCGCGTAAACCTCTGCTAATCGGAATAGTGAAATAGAATTTAGAGCCTTCACCTGGAGTAGATTCTACCCAAATGCGACCGCGATGACATTCCACGATCTTTTTGCAAATAGTGAGACCCATACCCGAACCAGGGTATTCATCGCGGTTGTGCAGCCGCTGGAAAATCACAAAAATTCGATCGAAGAACTTCTGGTCAATGCCAATGCCGTTATCACTAATGCTAAACAGCCATTCATCTTCTTGCCGCTCGGCGCTCAAATGAATTTTGGGTAACACGCCGGGACGAGAGAACTTAATAGCATTGGCGATCGTGTTCTGAAAGAGCTGCATAATTTGCGTGCCATCAGCCACTAGGGTAGGCAACGGATCGCAGGTCACAACTGCGCCAGTTTCATTGATTTTAGTGCGTAGATTGTTCATCGCTCGATCGAAGGCTTTTTCTAATGGAATTAGTTCCCATTCGGCTCCCTGTAAATCTACTTTAGAGTAAATCAACACATCATCAATCAGCGTTTGCATCAGGTTGACACCCTGCACCGCAAAGCCAATAAATTCATGAGCATCGGCATCAAGCTGCTGGTCATAGCGCATTTCTAGCAACTGCACATAGTTAGCCACCTGGTGTAGTGGTTCCTGTAAATCGTGAGAAGCCACATAGGCAAACTTTTTCAGCTCAGCGTTCGATCGAGATAAATCCTGTGCCAAAATTGCCAGCTCTTCGGCCTGTCGCAGCACAATATTGACAATTGCTTTGCGTAGTTCCCCAGCAGCATCTATTTCTACTTCTTTCCACGGCAAAGCATGTAAGCTCACTGTTTCTTGCCAGAGAGAAAAAGACTCCCGAGGACAGAGCTTGAGTTCACCTTCTACCAGCTCGGAGGCCGTAACTTCGTAGGGGTGATGAGGATCGCCGCCCCAATTGACAGTTTGCAGTACCTCTGGCCGGAACCACAGCACATAGCTCTGGCGCGATAGGGGAATTGCTAACAGACCGCTAGCTACATCTTTAAACTTTTGGGCATCGGTATACACCAGCGGCAGTTTTTCGGTGATAAATAAATCTTCTGTGACATTTTTGCCCAGCCAATTTACCAAATGGTCTAGCTCTTCTTCATTTGGTGTTTGGCCGATGGTAGTCCATTGGCCACCATAGCAAATTGCCGCGCCTTTCGCTGAGACCAGATCTAATAAATTGGGTTCTCCATTCACCAAACCTTCTACAAAGCTCTCAGAATTGGCCATGCGCTCGATCGAAGCCGAAAGCACCTGATTAATTTTGGTCTGATAGTTAAAATCGGCAGCTTCTTCTTGATTAGAAATTTCGGCAAAAATCACCTGACCTAAAAACTCACAGGCTTTGCGCAGCTCGTAAGGTACCACTTTGGGGGTTCGATGATGACAGGCAATAATGCCCCACAGCTCACCGTCTTTGATTAAAGAAATAGTTAGCGATGCCCCCACATTCATGTTGGCCAAATATTCTAAATGGCAAGCATAGGGGCTACGCAGTACCGACTTGGTTAAATCAGTGGGCTGATTAGTCCGGGGGTTTTTGGCAGGAATTAATCTGGCGGGAGTCGATCGAGCATCTGGAATCACCCGAATACTATTAGCCAAAAACATTTTCCGGGCGGGCTGAGGAATATCTGATTCTGGGAAATGCAGCCCCAAATAAGATTCCATATCATGAACTTTATCTTCGGCCAATACTTCCCCGTGGCCATCTACATCAAACTTGTACAACATCACTCGATCGAACTCAGTAACGTTGCGCACTTCTTGCACAATAATATGGCCAAAATCGCGCCAGTTTCCTGAAGCCAAGAGCCGATCGATCGAAGCTTTGGCTAAGTGATAAAAACTCAAAAAAGGAATGTTTTCTGTTCTGATTGCTGGCTCTAGTTCCAACACCAAAAATCCATCAGCGCTGCGGTGCCAAATTGCATCAAAAACAGTATAGTCATCGCCCTGTTTGCGCACCCAAATTTTAGTAGGACTAATTTTATCTAAAAAACCTTCGGTAATGCTGGTTTGCCATTGAGATAGCTGAAAATCATCAATAATATTCGAGAGTGGCTGGTTCAGCAATTCGTCTGCAGATACGCCCAAGGCGCTGTAGCTGTTGTCGCTAATCTGCAAAATAGTCAAGTCTGGCTCGGCTAAAACCAGCAGTACTCCGTAGGACTGCACACCAGTTAGGTTGGCGATCGAGGGCTGTTTTAAACTTTTTAGATTAACTTCAGATATTGCAATACTACTGACCATAGCGAGCCTCCCGCTAAATTGTTACAAGGTTTCTCAATGTCTGGACACCTAGATTTAATGCAGCCCGAGGTGGGGGAAAGTCAATGGCTAACGCCCAAGCAAATTTCGTCAGATCAAAGCTGCATTCCCCAGCCTAGCTGTTTAGCCGCCCAAATTTCAGCAAAGATTCAAAAATATACTTTCTGCAACATTGCTTTTTTCTTGGTAATCAAAGTATTTTAAATTAGCACTACCTTGTAATACGATCGGGCTTGAAGTGATGCTTTATTAAGCATTAACACCTAGTTTTTTTAGCTCGTCGATCGCCTCTTGTACATCTTTGGTTTTGCCCTGCTCCCGATAAAATTGCAAAGCTTTGCGAAAGTCTGCAATCGCCCCATTGCGATCGCTGACGTTATCTCTTTTTAAGACTGCCCGATTCCAATAGGCATCGGCATGTTTAGGCTCTAAAGCAATCACTTGATTGAAGTCCGATAAGGCTCCTCTGATTTCACCTGTTTTTTGAAATTTCAGTAAACCGCGATTATAGTAGCCAGAAACTAGCTTGGCATCTAAAGTAATGGCTTGGTTAAAATCGGCCAAGGCACCAGCTACGTCATCGAGTTTCTCTAGTTTAATTAAGCCGCGATTGTTGTAAGCCAAAGCATATTTTGGCTCTAAAGTAATTGCCTGATTATAATCAGCCACGGCTCCAGCAGTGTCTTTCCGATGATCGTGCAGCAAAGCCCGCCGAAAATAAGCCGCTGCGTATTGAGAGTCTAAAGCAATCACCTGGTTATAATCACTCCAAGCCCCATCAGGGTCATTTAAAACATCGTCTTTTAAGATGCCCCGATTGAGATAAACAACGGCATATTTGGGATCTAGAGCGATCGCCTGGTTGTAGTCCGCTAAAGCCCCTTTGGGATCATTGAAGCTATCAGCCTTTAGAACTGCTCGTAGGTTGTATCCCACCGCATATTTAGGATTAATGGCCACGACCTGGTTGTAATCGGCCAATGCTCCTTTTTGGTCATTTAATTTTTCACTTCTTAAAAAGCCCCGATTAATATAGGCATTAAAATATTTGGGGTCGGCGGCGATCGCCTTCCCGTAGTCGGCGATGGCTCCCTGCACATCGTTTATTTTCTCGGCTTTCAGCAGCCCCCGGTTGTTATAAACTTTGGCATCGGTCGGATCGATCTGTAAGGATTTACCATAGTCTGCCAAAGCCCCATTAAAATCATTGAGTTTTTCTTCTTTTAAAAATGCCCGATTGTTATAAGCCGTAGCAAAGTTGGGGTTGATGGAGATCGATCGATTGAAATCGGCTAAAGCCCCATTCACATCATTCAGCCGCTGCATTTTTAAATAACCCCGGTTGTTATAGGCCAAGGCATACTTCGGATCTATTCTGAGTACTTGGTTATAGTCTGCCAGTGCCCCCGGATAGTCGCCCTTGTCTTCTTTTTCATCTCCAGATAACAAATAATCTGCTGCATTCAAATTACTTGCTCTAGGTAAAGCCGCAATTTGTGGCTCCGGGCTAGCACCTAGCTCTGCGGCTACCGACCCAAAGCGCTCAATGATAATTGCTAAATTAAAACCAGTTTTTTCACCATTCAATCGATCGCCTTGGCCATGAATGGCTATTAGCTTTCCTTCATCATTTAAGACCGGCCCACCGCTCATACCGGGCAAGGTGACACTGTTGTAGATCAAAGAGTAGCCGTAACTATTGGGCTTGCTGGCGTTGCCTGTCACCTCACCTCTAGTAAAATTAAACACCCCATCATCAAAGGTGCTGGTTAAATCTGGAAATCCAGCCACATAAATCTCTGAGCCAGATTCTAACGAAACTGAGGTGCCAATGTCAGCTAATGGATAGCTGTTACTACTGCGAAATTTTACTATGGCCAAATCTAAGTTGTTTTTGGCTTTCCGAAAAGATAAAGACCGATGCACTTGACCATCAGGGGTGATCAACCGAAAAGCTGTTCCTTCTAGAACATGGGCTGCGGTGATGGCGGTATATATATCGCCCTGCTTTTGCAGAATCACTCCTGATCCCCCTTTTTTGCTGTCTAATGGCTCGATGCGTAGAGTAATGCTTTTGGCCAAGCGACCAATTTCTACTTTGGTTTTGGCTTGGGCAATGGTTTGGACAAGGGCGATGTTGGTGTAAGCAAAAACAGCAGACAAGATCAGGGTCGATCGATACATGGCGCAGAAAAGTTGTAGGTAAGCTACGTCTATCTTAAGTCAGGTTTCTGACCATTACAGCTTCAGTGGGGCAAAATTATCGAGGACAGCATTGAACACCTTCATCCCAACCTATTTGGCGGATTTTTTTTAGATTAAGCTCACTGTATTGAGAGTCATCCAATATCTTGCCATTGCTCAGCCTCAACAAAGCGGCTTAAATGTTTCACATTAGTAGTAGCAATCACTGCATATCTACCTGGCTCTTTTTCAGTTAAGACCCGTAAAGTAGCACAAATAATCAAATCTGCATCCAGGCTTTGGTCATTAGCCGTTGGTTGTCCTTGCCTTCTAGCATCAGCCCAAAGTTGGGAGGCAACCAACAAAACCTCTTGGGTAACTGGCAAAAATTCAATTAGGCTTTTGCTCTCATCTAAATTTTTGATACTCCGAGTTTCCTGGCTATTTTTTTGCACTAATAGCAAACTGCGGCGAATCTCATAATCACAGATATCGGAACTGACAACTCTAAAGCTTCTGGAAAGTAGTTTGAATAACCATTTTTTCACCTCAGCACTCTCAGGTGTATTGTTTGGATTGCATACCTTACCCAGTATGCTGGAATCTAGTAGTACTATCATGTGGAAAATAGTTTTTGTCCATCGGGACGTTGTTCATCCACGGTTTTTTGAAATTCTGCAAAATTTTGTTCAGCCTCCGGGGAAAATGGTTGAGTGGCATCTTGATCGATCATGGCCTGTAGCTTTGCCATTGCAACTTTATTACGTTCTTGTTGCTCGGCAGGTGTCCAAACCGGAATCTCTTTGCGGTCAAGAAGAATCTGTTTGAGTCGGAGAGCATCGATCGTGGAAATAGGCAGTGACTGATGATAGCCCTCCATAATGAGTTCATAACTGTTGTCATTCAATACTTTGAGGGTAATACATCGAGATAAATCGAGTATTTGACCACTGGGAAGCTCTATTGGAGTTTTCATGAAGCTGAACCTTTTGCAACTACTGTAATTTTAGCAGATTATATTCCCACCTAAAAATTCTGACTACTGAGAGTGTTCGCTGGAGAAGCCACCACCCGAAACCCAACAAATAAACTACGATAGGACGCAGCATTTTTGTGGCGACGGGCAGAACGGCAACTACTAGCATCATTGGTCAAAGAACCGCCGCGCAGTAGTCGTTTTCTATCACTACCGAGTGAATTAATATTGCCTCTGGCACTACCGTCTACAAAAACATCATTATAGTTATTAATCCACTCGTCTAGGCACCACTCCCAAAGGTTGCCATGCATATCATACAAACCAAATAAATTAGGGGGAAAGCTGACTAATGGTTTATTCCATTGAAATTCTCCTTGAGCAGCATCAGCATAAGGATATTTTCCGTTGTAATTTACCACTGAAGGAGTAATCGTCTCACCAAAAGAGAATGGAGTAAGGCTACCAGCCCGACAAGCATATTCCCATTGCGCCTCACTGGGTAACTGATAAAGGCGACCAGTTTTTTGGCTCAGCTTGTGGCAAAAATCTTGGGCATCTAACCAACTTACCGAATCCACTGGGAACTTGTCATTACCGGTAAAATGAGACGGGTTATCAGTCATCACAGCCTGCCACTGAGCTTTGGTAACTAAAGTTTGCCCAAAATAAAACTCTGGCACTGTCAGAAGATGTTGTGGCCCTTCATTATTCCGCCGTTCTTTTTCCGTCGCTGGTGAACCCAAGGTAAATTGTCCCGCCGGAATTTGTACCATTCGCATAAACACCCCCTCGCCCAAATCTTCTTGGAAAATCAGTGCCGAGCCAGAAGGCTGCTCCAGAACTTTGCCAGATTGATCTAGGCGGACAGAGACATAAGAGATTTTTTGCAGTGGTGGTATCCCCCCAACCAAGTTTGGCCGATCGATCACATTACCAATCTTTTCCCCCACCACTAACCGATCAACCGATCGAGCAACAGGCTGCTGCTTTTGTAACTCCTGAATAACTTGGCGCAAACCTTTAGCCACATTAGTAAAAGCCTCATCCTGATCTTTCCAAGTAGTGATCGGTTGGCCATTGCTAGGCAAAGCAGCCAATTTGCCAAAATCAGCATCATGCCAATCTACCGGACGCAAAATAATCGGAATTACCCTAGCTTCCCCTTTTTCATGGCGCTGTAGAGCAAGTTGCAGCTCAATATCACGACAATATTCCGAAGCCAAAAAATCGGAGCTGATCAGCAGCAAAATAATCTGGGCAGACTTCAGGTGGGTATCGATCGCGCTTCTCCATTCCTCACCAGCCGTGATCTGGCGATCATGCCATGATTCGATCGGCAGCAGAGTTAAATGCTTAATTAAGGCAGCCTGAAGTTTTTCATCTTCATGAGCATAGGAAAAGAAAACTTCCATGAGGTCTGGAGAGTAATAGTGTCTTGGTATATTCTACTTGGACATTGATTAAGAAAAGCAGGTGCTCCCCATCGCCTTAGCTGAGGGTGATCTCCTATCGTACCGATCACCGGAGGTGCAAGCGGAGCTATCGATACATGTTAGGATCGAACCCACCCTGCAACGGGCACAACCTCAGTCGTTTCGATAAAGATCTATGCTCGGCAACAAGATCCATGCTCAGTACGACATCACCAAGTTTTTGGGGCTTGGTCGATTTGGCGAAACCTATCTAGCCAAAAGCAAAGAACTCCCTGGTCAGCCCCAATGCGTTCTAAAACGCTATCGATCGCCGCAGGCCAATCAGCCCTTTGCTCTGGTCAAAAAAAGCTTTGAAGTACAGAGCGAACTGCTTTACCAACTAGGCCAACACGACCAAATCCCCCGCATTTTGGCCAAAATTGAAGACGAAGAAAATCTTTACTTGGTGCAAGAATACATCGACGGTCAAATGCTCAGCGTCGAATTAGTCCCCGAAAAACCCTGGAGCCAAGCTCAGGTGGTAGGAATGCTGCAAGACGTTCTGGGCATCTTAGAATTTGTTCATCACCAAAACTTTATTCATCAAGACATCAACCCCAAAAACCTCATTCGGCGCTGGCGTGACGGCAAATTTGTTTTACTAGGCTGTAGCGGAGTCAAAGATATTGCCGGAATTTGGAAACAGCCGATCGATGACAGTCCCGTAGAACTAGTGGGCACCCCCGGATATATTCCCTTTGAGCAAGAAGATGATAACCCGCAATTTAATACCGATATTTATGCCCTGGGGGTAATTGCCATTCAAGCCCTCACTGGTACCGGAGAAATTGACAAAAACCCCGATACCTATCAATTATCTTGGCAACACCTCACCAACGCCAACTTAAAGCTAGTGGCCATCGTCGATCGCATGGTGCGCCCCGATTATCGCAATCGCTACCAGCTAGCCCGCGAAGTCTCCGACGATTTGCGTAGCTTCATGCAGAGCCAAATTCAACCCAGCCCCTGGGAAAACCTGCGCCCTCACCTAATTTTTGGTGCCGCCGCCGCTGCACTCTTAGTCGGACTAGCTATCCCCAAGCTTATTCCTGGGGGCAGCGAACCAATTAGTAGCACTCCCGTTGCAAGTTCGCCCTCATCTAGTCCCGCTGCCATCCCTGGCCCCGATACTGATATTGCTCCTCCCAGTGTCTCTGGCAGTCCAACTAATAACAATCCTAAAACTTATCAAAACAAACAAATTCAAATTAACTATGCTGCCCAATGGCAACAAGAAGAGCCATCCGATTCTGCTAGCGGTGAAGTCGTTACTTTCTGGAGTCCACAAGAAGATCGGAGCTTTCGTCCTAATTTGACCGTTAGCATTATGCCGCTACCCGATGCCAAAATGAGTTTGGCTCAATATACTGAAGGATCGATCGCCGAGATCAAAAAATCTCTCACTAACCCCAAAATCATTACATCGAAAGCCACTAAGTTAGTAGAGCGACCAGCTCACCAAGTACATTATTCTGGCAAACCAGAAGGAAAAGAAGAAGTCCACAGCTTAGAAACTTGGACAATAGTTAACGGCAAAGCTTATTTATTGCTATATCGCGCCCTGCCCGAAGACTATGCTAAATATTTGCCCAGCGCTTTGCAAAGCATTAATAGCTTCAAAATATTAAATGACCAATAATAGACCTGTCGGGAAATAAAAATGACTGTGAAATAAGGATTTCACCAATTTATGCTGCATTTAAATAGAAGTTCCATAGTCCTGTTGCCACTAGCATCAATTGGTCGTCAAAATCAGCTATACGA
>JAAFHZ010000135.1 GCA_013297675.1 Synechococcales cyanobacterium bin59.metabat.ball.084
TGAATAATCTCGCTGCTTTATATGAATCTACAGGTCGTTATGTGGAAGCAGAGCCTTTATATGTTCGATCGCTGGCAATCAGAGAAGAACAACTAGGTGCGAACCATCCATCTACCGCCACCAGCCTGAATAATCTCGCTGGTTTGTATGAATTTACAGGTCGTTATGTGGAAGCTGAGCCTTTATATGTTCGATCGATCCAAATTGCTGAAGCCACATTAGGGGTTGATCACCCTAGTACCCAAATCTTTCGTGATAATCTTACTCTTCTTCGTAATGCTCAGAATCTAGCTACAACCAAAATAACCTGGTTGCAAAGAGGCATCAAAATCATTATTTGGCCATTCTCTTGTTGCTACCAAGCAACCCGCTGGCTAATGCGACAAATATTCCAAAATTAATTCAACAAAAGGGGTACCAATTTTAAGCGGGACATTGTTGCACTTGCCCTCACCTCAGCCCTCTCCCAAAATGTTCGGCTTCTCCCAAGGAGGGAGAAGGGGTTGGGGGATGAGGGCAAGTGCAATATTTCTGCTATTTTATCCCGCTTCAAACTGCTACTCAGCAAAATCTCAATATCATTCATCAGATAGTCTTTGTGATCACTATTTTATAACTAACAGCTCTGGTTTACTTCTCAAACTTAAAAAGCCTGCTTCTGCTCAGCGGTGCTTCGATCGGCAGAGGCGCAAGCGACTTATGCTAAACAAAATTGAACTGAAATACAGTAGGATCTTGAAACAACGTTACTCCTAGATATTATGCCCCGCTGGTTCAACACCGCCGGTCCTTGTCGGTTAAGTAAGCATTATATGCTGCCGCCTTTGGTCAGACTACCCAAGTTAGTCAGATTAATCGAGCAAGAAACCTATTTTGTGATCCATGCTCCTCGGCAAATTGGCAAAACCACCGCCATGCTGAGCTTAGCAGAGCAGCTTACTGCCAGTGGTAAATACGTTGCAGCAATGGTATCAGCCGAAGCAGCCCAAGCCTACAGTCAAGATATCAACGGCGCAGAATTGGCCTTGCTCAATGCTTGGCAAACCGCTTTGCGCTACTGGCTACCACCAGAATTTCGCCCACCAGACTGGTCGCAACTTACCACCGGCAGCAGAATTTCCCAAGCTTTAAGTCTGTGGGCAGAAGCCTGTCCCCGCCCGATCGTCCTATTAATTGACGAAATTGATGCCCTGCGGGATGATGCCCTAATCTCGGTGCTACGCCAACTGCGCGATGGTTATCCGCGCCGACCCAACGGATTTCCTAGTTCAGTTGGTCTGATTGGTTTACGAGATGTGCGTGACTACAAAATTGCTGCTGGCGGTAGCGATAGGCTTAACACTGCCAGCCCTTTCAACATCAAAGTAGAATCCTTAACTATTAGAAATTTCAATGAACTAGAAGTAGCCGAATTATATCAACAGCACACCGCTGATACTGGTCAAATCTTTGCCCCAGCAGCGACACAGTTAGTCTTTGAGCTTACCCAAGGCCAACCCTGGCTGGTAAATGCCCTTGCTCGTCAACTCACCGAAGAAATTGCCCCAGATCCAGAGATAACCATAACTCCAACAATGGTCGAAGCAGCCAAAGAAATTATTATTCGTCGTCAAGACACTCATTTAGATAGCCTCGCTGAGCGCCTCCGAGAAAAACGAATCAAGGCAATTATTGAACCGATGTTGGCGGGTTTAGAGTTAGGCGATATTCCCAATGAGGATATCCAATTTGTACAAGACTTGGGACTTTGTAGAATGGACCCCTTGGGTGGTTTGGCGATCGCTAACCCCATTTATCGAGAAGTATTACCTCGGGTGCTAACAGTGACACCCATGGCTTCTTTGCCGCAAATTCAACCCACTTGGTTAACTACAACAGGTGAATTGGATACAGAGAGATTGCTCCATGCTTTTATGGATTTTTGGTTACAGCATGGTGAAGCTTTGTTGAAAAGTGCTTCCTATCCAGAAATTGCACCTCATTTAGTGTTGATGGCTTTTTTGCATAGGGTGATTAATGGCGGTGGTACTTTAGAGCGGGAATATGCCATCGGGCGCGATCGAATGGATTTATGCTTACGCTATGGCTCGATAATTCTGGGCATCGAATTAAAAGTGTGGCGGACTAGTCGCCCTGATCCGCTGACCAAGGGGTTAGAGCAGCTAGAGGGGTATTTAGCTCGCCTAAAGCAAAGCAGTGGTTGGTTGGTGATCTTCGATCGTCGTACCAACGTTCTACCGTTGGAAGAACGCATAGAAACATCCATAGCTAAAACAGCGAATGGACAGCAGGTGACAGTGATCCGACTCTGATTCATCAACTATAGTGCTGATCAAATCTCTAAGAATCCATTTTAGCAGGCTGAATATTTTTCAATCATTATATTGTAAACGTCTTGAGATCACTCTTCGTTGACAGATTCAATGTGGTAACGATAGCCCTGCTCCGATAAAAACAACTGCCGATGTCGAGCAAAATCTTCCTCACAGGTGCGCAACGACACCAACGTATAAAACTGCGCCGATCGACCATCAGACTTTGGCCGCAATACCCGCCCCAAGCGCTGCGCCTCCTCTTGCCGTGAACCATACTTCCCCGATACCTGAATCAACACATCGGCATCTGGCAAATCTAAAGCAAAATTCCCCACCCGCGACAGCACCAACCCGACGATCGAGCCATCCCGAAAACCACTGTAAAGCCGATCACGCTCGGACTGCGATGTTTTGCCTGTCACCATCGGCAGACCAGTAATTTCGGCCAAATGTTTCAACTGATCCAAATATTCCCCAATAATTAACACCCGGTGCCCCGCTTCTTTTTTTAATAGTGATAACACCACTGCATACTTACCCGGATTTTCGGCAGCAATTCTAAACTGGTGGCGACGCGCTGCCAAAGCATACTGCATTTGGTAATCGGTAGCTTGGGGCACCCGAATTTCGGTGCATTCTGCCGGGGCAATAAACCCTTCTACTTCCAACTCTCGCCAAGGCACATCGTAGCGCTTGGGGCCAATCAGGGCAAAAACATCACCCTCTTTGCCATCTTCCCTAATTAACGTTGCTGTTAGACCTAGGCGGCGACGGGCTTGGAGCTGAGCAGTGATTCTAAAAATTGGGGCGGGCAATAAATGCACCTCATCGTAAATAATTAAACCCCAAGCTCTGGCATCAAACAGCTTAAAATGAGGGAAATCATCGGTTTTGTGGGAGCGATAACTCAAAATTTGGTAGGTAGCTAGAGTAATCGGCGCAGTCGCTTTGGTTTCACCACTATATTCAGCGATCGATTCCGCATCTAATGTGGTTTTATCGAGTATTTCTCGTTGCCATTGACGCACTGAAGTTAAGCTACTAGTCAAAATCAAGGTGTTTTCTTGAATCGCAGCGATCGCCGCCAATCCTACCATGGTTTTTCCGGCTCCGCAGGGCAACACAATTGTGCCACTGCCGCCCCGAGCCATCCCGGCTTGATAAAAAGCACTGACTGCGGCTGTTTGATAATGTCGTAAATTAAACGGTTGCCCCGCCAAACTTACCGATCGCAAAGCCACTGCTAGCTGCTCACCATCTACATAGCCCGCCAAATCTTCCGCCGGATAACCCGCTGCTAACAAAGCCTGCTTTAATACCCCCCGATTGGCCGCCTTAACAGTAAACACTAGCCCACTCTGGCGATCGGCCAAAAATTTCTGCACTTCTCGATCGCGGCTCAGTAACTCGGCCAAAGGCAAATCCGCCATGGTGAGCAACAATATTTCATCATTGCCCCGCTCGATTGTGGTTAAACCATAGCGATTCCCCAAGTTCTCGATTTCTTGGCTAATGGTCTCGGGCATCGGATATTTACTATGCTCTTGCAATACCTCAATCATTTCGGCGATCGACATGCCAGCAGCACGAGCATTCCAAATACTCAGCGGCGAAATTTGATAAGTATGAATATGCTCAGGACTTTTGACCAGCTCAGCAAACGGTGAAATTGCTGCCCGCGCGGCATCAGCACGGGGCGAATGAACTTCTAATAGTACAGATCGATCGCTTTGAATAATTAGAGCATTTTCAGGAGAATAGGTCATATTAATAATTACCAATTAATAATTGATAATTTAGAGTTGAAAGTGGTAGGTTAGTTGCTGTTAACCTTTAAGGAAGACTGTAGCCAATTTTTTTCAGCGCATTGTGGAATTTGGTTTCGGTAGCGATCGGCACTACTAAGTAACAGGGTGTTTTGGCCATCATGGCGCTAGGTTGGTCGGCCAAAAAACAAAAGGCTTTCGTGCGGCTATCGTTGGCAATTAAAATAGCCAGATTTGCGTCAGCGCAGCGAATTAAACGAGCATTACCCATATCTTGGAGGCTGGTGGTGCGAGTTTGCAGGTCGGCTAAAAATTGGGTGACGGTTTGGGGTAGGGCTGCGCCGCTATTGGCCACCAAGAAATCTTTGAGGTCATTGACGTTGCGGCCTTGGGAGATCACATTTAACATTTTAGCTGCATCTAGTTTCCATACCGAGTCAGAAACTGTTTGCAAGTAGCTATCGAGGTTGAGTCGATCGGCGCGGGATAATTCTTCGATCGCCACGACTTCTAAGTTGGGCAAAATGCGCAGAATTTGTTTTTGGGGTAAAACGGCTGGGGTATATCGATCGGTTTTACCCAAAATATAAGCGCCTAAGGGCGTGAGCCGAAAATAAGCTAGGCCGTCATAGCGGCTCATTGGCTCATTATCATAGTAGCTACGATTTCCTTCTTCATCAAAATTGGTATGGCCATCATCAGGGTGCAAAAACGATATATCTATCAGACCCAGTGTGGCTGCATATTCAAATAAAAAGCAGCTTAAATACCTTGCTTCTACTAGTGAAAAGACTGCTTCATAGTATTCATTGCTAGACCCATTAATAGTTAAGTTGTCAAGGCTGCGAGCAACTACCAATTCGTAGCCTGCGGCCTGTATATAACGGCAAAATTCAGTGTATTTTACCCACTGACCCACCGGGCAATCATTTAAAGCGGCGACAATCGGGCTACGCCTGCCAGCCACAGCGGTTAAGCTGCGTTTACCTTTACCAGTTTGTCCTTTGATGCCATCAACTCTACGCAGCTCGTCTAGCAGGGTATTTTTTTGCCAGTTTTTCCACAGGGTTTGTAAGGTTTTTTCGGCTGGTTCATTGAGTGCTTTTTGGCCATTTTTGGTTAAAGCCAGATTTTTACCACTCATTTCCACCAGTTTCCCGGCCTGCAACAGCATCACCCAAGCAAAGGGTTTGATGTGGCCGATCGGGTAATCATATCGATATCCTTGAGGGGATTTTTCAATTTTCCATTCGCTATAGTAGTCGCCTTCTTCTAGAACTTGGTTGATGTTGTTGAGAGTAGCACCGGTAGGGTAAGAAGTTTTGTCACTAATGGCCACTTTGCCCAAATCGACTAGGCGCAAAATAGTGATTACCTCGCGTCTGGCCACCTGCTCGGTTTCGCGCATTTGCAAGGGATACTCTACGTTATGGGGTGCCTTAGATTGGGTTTCTCGATCGTAAACTGTTTCAATTTCGGTGAGTGTTGTGGGAATATCTTCGGAACTCTCCAGCACGGTCGGTATTGGCGCTGGGACAAATGCTTTCAGGCGCTGCTTTAAGTCTTCGGGCATTACGTCGCTATAGAAAAACAAGGCTAAAACGGTTGGATTAGATCTAGACCAATATCCGCCCGATCCCCAGTTAGGACTTGTGCCATATTTATTTACAAAGATGTTTTTTTGATATCTGTCGCTTGCAGAATGCACGGTTTCAGCGATCGCGGCTTTTTGGATTTGATCGCATTTTTCCCACAGGTCTTTGAGGGCGCTGCCTTGTAAATGAAGATGAATATACTCGACGATCGAAGATTTAATAGTAGGGACTTTGGCTCCCGGCAATAAGGCAGCGAGTCTTTTTAGTTCATCGACTGTTTGGGCGCAGAGTGCGGTATGCAGGGTAGCAATTCGTTCGAGCGGCTGATAGGAGGGCATGACTTGTGCCAACAGAAATTATTGGTCAGTCGCATTATAATGTAACCTGCACCAGCCTGCCAAAAAGCCCAATGGATGAGTCGATTAAGCCGATTAAAATATTCCTTTCTTATGCTCATCAAGATGATGAATATCGCCAAGAGTTAATGGTGCAGTTGAGCAGTTTGCTGAACCGGAAGCTGGTAGAGATTTGGCATGATCGACAGATCTTGCCCGGTGCTGATTGGGCTACGGATATCGATCGCAACTTGGAGTTGGCTGATATCATTTTGTTTTTGGTCAGTGCCAATTTTATTAATTCGGAGTATTGCTACGGCATAGAAATGGCGCGGGCGATCGAGCGAGAGCAAGCCAAAACGGCGCGGGCTATTCCGGTGATTATTCGTTTTTGTGACTGGGAGAATACGCCTTTGGCTAGGTTGCAAGTGTTGCCGCGTGATGGTCGTCCGGTGGCGGATTGGGGCAATTGGGATAAGCCTTTGCTGTTGGTGGTGAAAGAGATTGAGCGGGTGGCGCAGGATATTTTGGCGCAGCGTCGATCGAAGTTGGTGGCAGTCCGCAAGGCTCAGGCAGTTGCAGAATTTAAAGAGTTTGCTGCTAGTCATTATCGGGATGGGGTGTTGTTGCCAGCCGAGAGGACTTTGCTAAGTTTGAAGCAGCGGGAGTTGTTGCTGACAGATGGGGAAGTTAAGGAGATTTTGGGGGCGATCGAGGCTGAGATACAGCAGCACCAAGATAATTTGGCGATTTATCGGGATACGGTGATGGCTGAGCTGCGGGGGGTGAGGGAATTGAGTGTCGATCGACGGCGGGCTTTGCAGCAGGTACAACAGGCTTTGGGAGTTAGTTCTGAGGAGGCGACGGAAATAGAGCAGCAGGTGGTTGCTTTGTTGGCGCAGCGATACTTTTGGTTTGAGGTGGTTACGTTCGATCGGCAAGGTCAAGAGCTAAGTCGGGTGCCGGGGCAAGCTGAATTTTTTGTTGAAAAGCTGGGCGATAGATTCTCTAGTGCTTTTAGCGATCGAACAGTTCTAGAAATGATCAAAATTCCTAAAGGTAGCTTTCTGATGGGTTCATTGCCGGGACAAGGGTGTGATAATGAGCAACCACGACACGAAGTGCAGGTGCCGGAGTTTTGGATGGGTAAGTATCCAGTAACTCAGGCGCAATGGCGATTTGTGGCATCATTACCTCCAGAGCAGCTTAAAATACTTGAAGTAAAGCCATCAATGTTTACTGGAGATAATCGACCGGTAGAAGGAGTGAGTTGGAACCAGGCGGTAGAGTTTTGCCTACGCTTATCGCGTCAGACTGGTAACGAATATCGTTTACCGAGTGAAGCGGAGTGGGAATATGCTTGTAAGGCTGGAACTCTTACTGATTTCTACTTTGGCGATACCTTAATTCCAGAATTAGCAAATTTCTATTCTAATGTTAGAGAAACAACAGACGTTGGTATTTATAAACCAAATGCATTTGGTTTATATGATATGCATGGAAATGTGTGGGAGTGGTGCGCTGATGATTGGCATGACAACTACAGAAATGCTCCTAGTTCCGCCTGGATTGACCTTCAGGATAGTGATATAAAAGTGCTGCGAGGCGGTTCCTGGGACGACAATCCTAGCGTCTGTCGGTCGTCTGCTCGCAACGACCTCAATCCTGATTTCCGTAGCGGCCTTGTGGGTTTTCGAGTAGTGAATCGAGCGAGGACTTTGTAATCCTCTACTCTTTTACCCTCTTACTCTTTACCTGGATTCGCTTTGCGAGTAATTTTTTTTCAAAAAATGACATCTACACAACCACTATTATAAATCCCCTGAATTCAAAAAACATTGAACAGAAGCCCAACTTCTTGCACTTCAGCCGCTAACTCAGAAGTCGGACTTCTGCTTGGTGTTCAGCGGTGTTTTGAATCGATGATCCTCATCCATACTATCAAAATACTGTAGGATCTAAAACAACATTACTCCAGACACTTATGCCCAGATGGTTCAATACCGCCGGTCCCTGTCGGTCTACCAAACACTACATGCTGCCACCTTTGGTCAGGCTACCTAAGTTAGTCAGATTAATTGAGCAAGAAACCTATTTTGTTATTCATGCCCCTCGTCAAATTGGTAAAACTACCACCATCCTCTCCTTGTCAGAACAGCTTAATGCCTCTGGCCATTATACTGCTGCTGTACTATCAGTAGAAGCTGGGGCACCATTTGAAGATGATATTGGAGCCGCAGAATTAGCTATTTTAGCCTCTTGGCGAGACAATTTAGAGTTTTCTCTCCCAGCAAAATTGCACCCCCCCCCATGGGACGATGCCCCAGCAGGGCATCGAATTAGTCATGCTTTGCAAAAATGGAGCCAGAGTAGCTCCTTGCCCTTAGTAATATTCATAGATGAAGTAGATGCCTTACGAAATCAAACCTTGGTTTCGTTACTGCGACAACTCCGCGAAGGCTATCAACGCCGCCCCAAAGGGTTTCCGAGTTCGATCTGCCTCATTGGTCTTAGAGATGTCCGAGACTACAAAGTAGCTGCTGGTGGTAGTGAACGACTGAATACTTCCAGCCCATTCAACATTAAAGTAGAATCTCTGACTCTACGAAATTTCAACAAATCAGAAGTAGCCGAGCTATATCAACAGCACACTGATGATACCGGTCAAATCTTTCTCCCAGAAGCAACAGGGTTAGCCTTTGAACTCACTCAAGGCCAGCCCTGGCTAGTAAATGCTCTTGCTCGTCAACTCACCGAAGAAATTGCTCCCGAACCAACGACAAATATTACACCAGCAATGGTGGAAGAAGCCAAAGAGATTTTGATTCGTCGCCAAGATACTCATTTAGATAGCCTTGCTGAGCGACTACGAGAAGATCGGATCAAGGCAATTATTGAACCAATGTTGGCGGGTTTGGAGTTGGGCAATATTCCCAATGAAGATATTCAATTTATTCAAGATCTGGGGCTTTGTCGCATAGATGCTTTGGGTGGTCTGACGATCGCCAACCCTATTTATCGAGAAGTATTACCTCGGGTACTGACCGTGACTCCGATGGCTTCTCTGCCTCAGATTCAGCCCACTTGGTTAACTACAACAGGTGAATTAGATACCGATCGATTACTACACACCTTTATGGATTTTTGGCTACAGCATGGCGAAGCTTTGTTGAAAAGTGCTTCTTATCCAGAAATAGCTCCCCATTTAGTGTTGATGGCATTTTTGCATCGGGTAGTTAACGGTGGTGGCACTTTAGAACGGGAATATGCCATCGGTCGCGATCGGATGGATTTATGTTTGCGCTATGGCTCTGTAATCCTCGGCATCGAATTAAAAGTGTGGCGCACTAGTCGCCCTGATCCATTAACTAAGGGCTTGGAGCAGTTGGAGGGATACTTGGATCGCCTCAATCAAAGCAGCGGTTGGTTGGTAATCTTTGATAGGCGTAACAATGCTTTGGCCTTGGAAGAACGAATGGAAACATCTTTATCTCAGACAGCAAAGGGACAGAAGGTTATCGTGATTCGACTTTGATTTGATCGATTCCCCGAATTACAAGGAATTCATCGAGCAGAAGTCCGACTTCTCGCACTTCAGTCGCCAACTCAGAAGTCTGACTTCTGGGCAGCGGTGGACGAAAAATCGCGGAGTCTGTTATCTTGAGAGTCTACTGAGCCGATCTGTACATAGATAGATCTAAAACCGTGACAGCACCAGAAAGCTACAAAGACACCGTTAACCTGCCCCAGACCAAATTTGACATGCGCGCCAACGCCAGCAAGCGCGAGCCAGAAATCCAGCAGATTTGGGCAGACCGGCAGATATTTGCCAACCTCTCCCGCACCAATCCGGGCGAAGTCTTTGTGCTGCACGATGGCCCCCCTTACGCCAACGGAGTTCTGCATATCGGTCACGGACTGAACAAAATCCTGAAAGACACCATCAACCGCTACCAGATCTTACAGGGGCGCAAAGTGCGCTACGTCCCCGGTTGGGATTGCCATGGACTGCCGATCGAACTCAAAGTATTACAAGATATCCCCGCCGCCGAACGTCAACAGCTTACCCCGATCGCCCTGCGCCAACGCGCCGCCGAGTTCGCCCACAAAACCGTCGAGAACCAAAAAATTGGCTTCAAACGCATGGGAGTTTGGGGCGAATGGGATCAACCTTATTTGACCTTACAGCCAGAATATGAAGCTGCCCAGGTGGGCGTGTTCGGTCAAATGGTGCTAAAAGGTTACATCTATCGTGGTCTGAAGCCAGTGCATTGGAGTCCTAGCTCCCAAACAGCCTTGGCGGAGGCGGAGTTAGAGTATCCCGAAGGCCACATCTCCCAAAGTATCTATGTGGCGATGCCTGTGACCAAATTAGGGGCAGCAGCAGCGGCTTTGGCTCCCTACCAAGATAATTTAGCTGTGGCAATCTGGACTACCACCCCTTGGACGATCCCGGCGAACTTAGCTGTGGCCGTGAATCCGCGCTTGGAATATGCTGTGGTGAAAGCTGGCGATCGCCATCTGATTGTCGCGGCTGCCATGGTCGAGGAGCTATCGGCGAAATTTGAAATGCCTTTGACCATCGCAGTCAAAATCATGGGACAAGCATTGGAGCATACCCTGTACCAGCATCCTTTGTTCGATCGGCAAAGCCCGGTAGTCCTGGGCGGCGAATATATCACTACCGAATCGGGGACTGGCTTGGTACATACCGCACCCGGTCACGGTCAAGAAGACTACATCGTGGGTCAAAAATATGGCTTGGCAATTCTAGCGCCAGTGGATGGCAGCGGTCGTTTTACTGAAGAAGCTGGCGAATTCGCCGGTTTAAAAGTCGCTGATGATGTTTCTTACAACAAAGATAACGAACTACAATCGGTCAAAATCAGCGAAGGGAATCAGGCGGTAATCACTGCTTTAACTAATGCTGGAGCTTTGCTGAAGCATGAACCATATAGTCATAAATACCCCTACGATTGGCGCACCAAAAAGCCTACCATCTTCCGGGCAACGGAGCAGTGGTTTGCTTCGGTGGCTGGTTTCCGGGATGCCGCTTTACAGGCGATCTCCTCAGTGACTTGGATTCCTGCCCAAGGTCAAAACCGGATTACGCCCATGGTGGCCGATCGATCGGACTGGTGTATCTCCCGCCAGCGCAACTGGGGGGTGCCCATCCCAGTATTTTATGACGAAGAAACCGGAGAGCCATTGTTGACGGCAGAATCGATCGAGCATGTGCAAAAACTCTTTGCGGTGCATGGTTCTGATGCCTGGTATCAGATGGATGTGCAGGATCTATTACCCGAGAGCCATCGCAATAACGGGCGTAGTTACCGGAAGGGCATGGATACGATGGATGTATGGTTCGATTCTGGTTCTTCTTGGGCAGCAGTGGCCAAACAGCGAGAGAACTTGGTCTATCCTGCCGATATCTACTTAGAAGGCTCGGATCAGCATCGGGGCTGGTTCCAATCCAGTTTGTTGACCAGCGTAGCTAGTAATGGCATCGCTCCTTACAAGACAGTGTTGACTCACGGTTTTGTGTTGGATGAAAAAGGCCGCAAGATGAGTAAATCTTTGGGCAACGTCATTGATCCATTATTAACTATGGATGGAGGTACCAATCTCCAGCAAGATCCCGCTTATGGTGCCGATGTGCTGCGCCTGTGGGTATCTTCGGTGGACTATGCTAGCGATGTACGTTTGGGTAAGAGCATCTTGAAACAGATGTCTGATTCCTACCGTAAGATTCGCAATACCGCGCGGTTCTTGTTGGGTAACTTGCATGACTTTGATCCAGCGACTCAGGCGGTGCCGTTCGAT
>JAAFHZ010000136.1:0-8337 GCA_013297675.1 Synechococcales cyanobacterium bin59.metabat.ball.084
AAGGGTTGTAGGACTAGAAACTGTTGACATAGAGAAACTTCCTTCAAATACTCTTAACAATCCTATTTGAGCATATTTTCTATTCTTCCGCACTCATTTGTTACAAAATGTGTGCGGTTGCCCTAATCCTCATCAGTAATTGGAACATAGTTTACACCTTGATAAGTTTTGAAGTAACGGAGAAATGTACCAACTATCATTGTTTTCTTCTTGATAATCTATTTGGTTATAAAGGCAATCAAGTTATGATGCCATTTGGCACATAACAACTAAATCAGTCAATAGCAATTTCTTGAATCCTCCTTTCGTCAGTTTGAACATTTTGTTGGTGTAACAAGCTTAAATTTGCATGTATGGTAACAATCAAACTTCACTGTTCAGAACAGCCATTGGCCATACTGACAAATTTAGTATGATCCCTTGAGTTAGTTGTATGGGTTGAAGTTAATCTGCGTATACTCTAGTGAATATGTGGATTGGTTATGCCACTGTTCTTATAATACTCTAGATCAGTCAATTATGCTGAAAGGTCAGTAATTTCCCTGTTTTGACATTCTCCAGCATTATAGTTAGCAAAGATACTGAAGTTGAGGAATGTGGATTATGAATATACTGGTTCTCTTTGCTAAGATATTCCGAGATTGATTCTAACTTACAAAGATCAATAACTAATTTAATAACTTTGCTTTTACTGTAGTTAATCGAAGAAGTCACACCATTCGCCAGGAAAATGTCAGGGAGTAGCTCTTATGTCTATAAGTCACAATAACGTCAATCATTGCTCACCCGCTCTTAACACATCTAAAAGAAGCCGATACGCCCAAAAAGCTTTTTTTATTTGATGTCGGTAATCATAATGATTTTTACTTGGCCAATTTCTAAGACTTCATAATCTCTGTTTCTGCAAAAACTTTAAGTAAATAACCTTATCAACACCAGCCGTATAAAAATCACGAATCCTCGCTTCCTCCGTATAACCACTCTTGCGATAAAACTCCCGCACATACTCAAAATCCTCAGTTCCAGCAGTCTCCACCAACAGCACTCGCTCACCCCGATCGATCAACAACTGCTCCACATACTCCAATAATTTCTTTCCCCTTCCTTGCCGCTGCCGATCGGGATGCACCGCAATCAAATACAAATTCCAAGTCCTTTCCGTCATCCGCTCCGGTGCAACATAAGCCATCCCCACCGGCACCTGATCCTCATCAGTCAACCAATAATCTGCACCATCACCAGCAAAATGCTCAGCTAGCATTGCCGCCAGCTCCTCGGTTTGGCTCGGCTCAAATAACCCCGAATCCGCCGCTAAAGCCATCAAAGCATTGGTATCAGCGGGCGTAGTAGGTCGGATCATCGCGAACTCCATTAGTACAACAAAAACATAACAACTGTTATGATAAAATGTCAAGAAAATCGCTCAAAGTTACCGCAAACCCAGGAGAGCCATGAGTGCTGACGATTCCTCTGTGAGGACGCAACGCGATCGACGGATTGAAGTAGCCAATGCCGCTTGGCGTGTAATTGTCCGAGAAGGACTAGACCGAACCAGTATGCGAGCGATCGCCCAAGAACTAGGAGCCACCACCGGAGTTGTCACCCACTACTTTCGAGACAAAGAAGCAATGATTTTATTCGCCCTAGAACGAGTCTTTGAACATGTCTTAGTAGATATGCAAGCCGCCGCTCAAGGATTAACTGGCCTTGCCCGGTTAGAAAAAATGATTTGTATCGCTCTACCTTTAAAAATGAGCGACAAAGACGATTGGAAAGTGTGGGTGGCTTTTTTGGGGTATTCGATCGGGCGCGAACATCTAGTTATCGAGCATCGCAAACGCTATGATTTGCTCCGGCAATTTATTTCCCAAGAACTCACTAATTTACAAACAGCTAAGCTGATTCGAGCCGACATCGATATAACCCTAGAAGCTAATGCCCTCATTGCTTTGGTGGATGGCATTGGTACTGGAGTGGTCATCTGTCCAGACCAATTCTCAGCAAAACAGCAGCGATATCTTGTCCAACGACATATTAATTCATTGTCAGCATGAGCATCTTGGAGAAACACTAGCGTTACAGGAAATCGGCGTTCTGATTAAAAACATTATCTAGCAATGCTTTCAACTCGACTGCCAAAAGTACAAATAGCATAATCTCAAAATGAGATATAATGTGTGAGTTCGGGAATCCTAAACATAGATGCACATCATTAGCCGTAAGCGATTGATGGAGTTCGCTACGATTTATACAGACTCTGAAACAGCCCTAGATACCTGGTATCGAACCGCCAAAACAGCAGACTGGCAAAACTTAGCCGAACTGAGAGAAAGCTATCCTACTGCTGATTTAGTTGGAATTTACACAGTGTTCAACATCAAAGGAAACCATTATCGGCTTATCGCCGAAATAAATTATCGAAGCGGAACCATCTTCGTCCGCGATATTCTTACCCACGCTGAATACGACAAAGAACGGTGGAAACCATGATAGCTGCAATAAATCAAGAATATGGTCGTCTGTTAACAGCAGTTCAACCCAAAGTCATCGAGACAGAAGAAGAAAATGAATTCTACCTAGCAGAAGTTTCCAAGCTGATGCAACTAGGAGAAAACTTGTCACCAGCCCAAGAACAACTACTCAGGCTGCTGGTAAACTTGATTGAAAACTTTGAAGATCAACACTACCAAATGAATCCAGCGACTCCACTAGAGATTTTGCAGGAATTCGTCAGCGATCGAGGGCTTAAACAAAAAGACTTGTTACCAGTCTTTGGCTCTCAAGGTATCACCTCTGAAGTTTTGAATGGCAAGCGATCGATCAGTAAGGCTCAAGCCAAAGCATTAGGTGAATTCTTCAAAGTCTCTCCCACATTATTTTTAGATCGTTGATACTATATTAAGCGTTTAACTACCTCTACGAAAAATCAACCGAAAGCTGTTAAATTGTGATTTTCAGAATACTTAGGTTGACACAAAAACACCTCAGCTATTTGAGCTGAGGTGCGAGCGATGAGCCATCAAAGCTCTAGTCGCGTTGAACTTTGTCTGTTTGGCTAATAAAAATAAGAGCGATGGTTGCAGGTATTACTACCACGAACAAACCAGCCAAGAGGCTGTACATAAAATTGGCTAAAGAGGGGGTCATGGCCGATCCTTAAATTAAATAAGTATATCTTTATGTTAATTTTAGCCACTTGGCTGCCCGTAAGCAATGGTCGAATGTACCAGGAAGGGTTCGGAGTCGATCGAACTCTAGCTCAAACCATTGGTAGACATGGTTTTTATCTTTGTTCAGGGTCTATTAGACAGATCGGGCATTATAATTAAGTAATGTTAAGCAATCCAGTCCTATTAACCCCAATGAACACCAATTTTCTCAGCAAGATCGACACTGGTTCCGTCAGCCTGGTACTCGGTATCGCCTTGGGCTTGTATATTTTGCTCTTCATTGTGCGGATTGTGTTGACTTGGTATCCCCAGGTGGCCATGGATAAGTTTCCGTTCAATGTGGCTGTGGTGCCGACAGAGCTGCCCTTGTCTCTAACTCGTAAGGTAATACCACCGATCGGAGGCGTAGATATTACCCCGATTATTTGGGTGGGCATCATTAGCCTCATTCGAGAAGTGCTGATTGGTCAGCAGGGTTTACTAACCATGCTGACTCGCTAGTTATTTTTTAGGAGAAAGCAGCAAATTCATATTGCCACTGCCAGACATCGGCGGAATCATCGAGCTGCCATCCCATTTATCGATCGCCTGTTTCAACAGAATCCTGTCAGACAACACTGCATCCAAAGTTTTTAAACGCTGTGCTTCGATCTGCGCAGTTTCTAGCTCGGTCATCTTGCGCTGTCTTTCTTGGATGGCGATTTGTTTTTGCTCGATCGATTTCTGCACCTCGGCATCTAGCACAAACCCGGTCACAGCAAAATCTCTAAAATTCACATAGGCTTGCTTATCTAGCTCTTTGATAATATCTTCTCTAATTTCGCCGCTAATTCTGGCCTGGTTTTCGATTACTTCCTGCATCGCGTAGCCTGTGACCACCCGCTTGACAGAGGAAACTAAGACGGGTTGAATCACCACGTTTTTCACTGATTCTTCACTGCGGCCAATGTTGGCGACGATCGCCGGAGCATTGGGCGGGTTGATTGCGTAGGTCGCCGTAGCAGTCACCTTAATCTGCTGAGAATCGCGGGTTTGGACTGTAAATTCTTCTGGGATGGCCTTGGTTTGGATCGAAATTTCTTGGATTGTTTGGGCGATCGGAATCAAAAAATTCAATCCGGGCTGGCGAGGCGGCGACTGTACAACTCCAAAAGTTGAAACTACGCCTACGGTGCCAGAAGGCACGACCTTGATACTCAGAGCAATGATGGTGACTAGGAGTGCCACGGCAATTAAAATGTTCTGGAAAATAGGTTTCATATTAGCTGTGTAAATAGATATTCATAGTATCACCCAAAAAAATCAGGTGAGAAAATGGTCATCTCCAGTAGTCAGAGCTACGAATAATCACAGTTTAGGCAAAATTAATGTCCGGTCCTTGAGGCACAATCCCCGTGGGGTTCAACTCTGGTAAACCGGCGTAATAAAGTCGCTTCACATGATCGACACTACAAACTTCTGCCACCCCAGGATATTGATACAAGCCCCGACAATAATTCCACAAATTAGGATAGTCTACTAATCGACGGATATTGCACTTGAATAATCCATAGTAAGCCAAATCAAACCGAAACAGCGTAGTAAACAAACACCAATCAGCCAGAGTTAATTGCTTTCCACATAGATAACGCTGCTGCCCCAAAACTCTTTCCCAATGATCCAGTGCCTGAAATAATTCGGTGACAGCTTGATCATAGGCAGCCTGAGAGGAAGCAAAGCCGCTGCGATATACGCCGTTATTGATCGGTTGATAAATGCTGTCTAGCACTCGATCGATCTCTTCCCGCAACTCCAACGGATAAAAATCGATTTCTTTTGCTCCTAAGCCATCAAAAGCGGAATTGAACATTTGGATAATTTGGCGAGACTCGTTGTTCACAATCTGTTTAGTCTGTTTGTCCCACAAAACTGGCACCGTTACTCGGCCACTATAGTTAGGATCAGATTTCACATAGATTTGCCAGAGATAATCAGCTTGATGCAGCGAATCTGGAATAGTCCCAGGATAGTCCGAAAACTGCCAACCTTGCTCACTGATTACCGGATCGACGATCGACAGTCCCACAATATTCTCTAGTCCCTTTAATTTCCACAATAGCGCCGTGCGATGTGCCCAAGGGCAGCCCAAAGAAATATACAGATGATAGCGATTAACCTCAGCTTGTAAGTCACTATTACCAGCAGTAATCCACCGCCAAAATTGCGTAGGCATCCGCTGAAATTCGCCCTGAGCGTTTTGCTCTGTCCATGCTGTAGTCCATTTGCCGTTTACTAATTGACCAAGTGCCATGATGTTTTTCCTGAGTAGTTGATAATTAACAGTTGAATTAGACTTAATTAGCGATTTCTGCTTTTGTAGCTCAATCAAAGTCCATCAGATAATCACTAGACAAAAGCGTAAGCGGCCATGCTGAAAGCTCCATAGGTGTAACTACGATGTAGCTGAATTCCTTTCGCCAGAGTGCCTCCGGCTCCTAATGCCACAAATAAAGGCAGCAGATGCTCTTCGGTAGGATGGTTTTCTAAAGCATAAGGGGCTAACTGTCGATAGTTGAGTAATGCTTCCCAGTTGCCTCGATCGATTGTCTGTGCCAACCATTCATCAAATTGCTGCACCCAAAGCGGCGGGGAAGCTTCGTAATGCTCACTAAAAGCATATAAATTGTGGGTAGCGCTACCACTACCAATGATTAATACTCCTTCCGATCGCAGTGATGACAAAGCGCGACCAACTTTCCAATGGTGTAATGGATTTCGATCGTACTGAATTGAAAGCTGAGTAACTGGAATCTCGGCAGCGGGATAGGCCAACATTAATGGAGTCCAAGTGCCATGGTCAAAGCCTCTGTTCGGATGAGTTGCACAGGGAATGCCAGCTTGATGCAGCAGATTGACAGTCTGAGCAGCTAACTCCGGCGCACCGGGTGCCAAATATTCCATCTGATATAAAGCCTGGGGAAACCCCGAAAAATCATGAATAGTTCTAGGTTCCTGAGCTGTACTAACTATTGGTAAATCGGAATTCCAATGAGCCGAAACCACCAAGATTGCCTGAGGTCGAGGAAATTGCTGAGCCAATGATTTCAAAAAATGAGTCACCGCCCCGTCTCTAATTGGCAAATCAGGGGCACCGTGGGAGATGAAGACGGCTGGTAATAGGTTTGGCATAAAAGTCTTGTCTAGAATAGTTCGTGTTAGAACTAATATCAAAATAACATGCCTAATTTACTTTGACAAGCACCGAAATCAAAAAGCCTGTTTGAGCTTACCCAGCAAGACTTTTAGCGCTTCTAGCTCCCCAGTATCCAGTTTTTCAAACTGAGTTTTGAGGTGGGCAATATGAACCGGAAATACTTGCTCAAACACTTCTTGACCATTGGGAGTAAGCTGCACAATAACGCTGCGCCGATCGCCAGGAAGGTTATCACGGCTGACTAAATCTTTTTGAATTAATCGATCGATTACTCCGGTCAAAGTTCCTTTAGTAATTAGGGTCTTCTCTCCCAATTCGCTCATATTTAAGCCATTAGTGTTTCCCAAGGTAGCAACCACATCAAACTGCGCAGGGGTAAGCTTAAACTGTCGAATATGAGCTTCTGAGTATGCGGCAAAAGCATGATAAGTTCTCACCAGCTCTCGCATTACTGGAATAAAAGACTCGTGGGCAGCTTGGCTTGTAGATTCGGAAGAAGTTATAGGCATGAAGAATATGTTTACCAGCAGTAAAATTCAGACTGTGATTGTCGCGATTATAACTTCTATTTTGGCATTAGTAGCAGCGCCGGGAAACATATTGCTATCTAAGAAATCTGTAAATTTCAACTACAAATAAAAAACAAAAAAAGCCGCTAGCTTTTCAGCATAACGGCTTTTATCTTATCAACAATCTACTTACAGATCGTCATCTTCAAAATCATCACCAGTTGGATCTTCCCAGTCATCTTCATTGTCTTCACCGACAACCTCATCATTGGGTAAACCCATCAACTTATTGTCATCATCGTCATCTAGGCCATCCTTACCAGGAGTAAAGAGTGACAAGCCCACAGTAGCCGGATCTTCAAAGTCATAGCGACGAGCACTATTATCATCGAGAATCATATCCTCATCACTGCTAGCCAAATTGCCCTCGTAACCGTACATCATCCCCGCACCTAAATCGGTGTCGAAGCTGCTCATCGATTCTTCGTAGGCATTGTAACCAGTACCTGCCGGAATCAAGCGACCAATGATTACGTTCTCCTTCAAGCCGCGCAACCAATCGGACTTGCCCTCGATCGCCGCTTCGGTCAAGACTCTAGTAGTCTCTTGGAAACTGGCCGCCGAGATAAAGCTATCGGTATTCAGCGAAGCCTTTGTGATACCCAACAACATTGGGGTGTACAGCGCCGGAGCCGCACCAGTAATCGACATGGCATCGTTTACCTGCTCCACCTGGCGCAGCTCAATCAGCTCTCCGGGCAGCATGGTAGTGTCACCACCATCATCAATTCGCACCTTAGAGGTCATCTGGCGCACAATGACTTCGATGTGTTTATCAGAGATTTCTACACCCTGAGATTGGTACACCGACTGTACTTCGTCTACCAAGAAAGCCTGAGTTTTTTGCAGTGCCGACAAGGCCGCATCATAAATGCCATCCTTGGTTTCGCGGTAATGCTCAAAGTAGGTTTCCAGAATTTCGTGAGGGTTCGATTGGCCATCGGTCAAAGCTTGACCAGCAGTAACCGCTTCGCCGTCACCCACCGAGATATTCTGACCAGGGCCGAGGGGATATTCTGCCACCAAGCCACCAGCTTCGATTACCTTGATTTCGATCGGCTCACCATCTTCGCTGTAAACCACCGTAGCCGTACCATCCCGCCGACAGAGGATACAAGCTTCCTTGGGTTTACGAGCTTCGAGCAGCTCTTCAATCCGAGGTAGACCTTGAATGATATCTCCAGTCTTCGCCCGTTCAAACACCAGCAGTACTAAATTGTCGCCACGCTGCACCAAGTCACCGTTATCAATGTGCAGAATCGCCCCAGGTGATACCCGGTAAGGACGCGCCAGCCGCACAATGACCGCATCTTTTTCAATGCTAAGCACCTGACCAGAATCGGGAGTAGTGCAGCCGTCGGCAACTTCGCTGCCAGCTACAATCAGATCGCCGACTTTCACTGTT
>JAAFHZ010000136.1:8347-11692 GCA_013297675.1 Synechococcales cyanobacterium bin59.metabat.ball.084
AATTGGCACCGAGATTCGATCGGTATCTCGAATCACCAAGACCCGCCGCACCAGCTCTTCACCCTCGCGGATACCGCGCACTTCCCCAGGATACTTACAGCGAATCTCCGTCCGGGCAACGACTGCTCCGGGCAAGATTTGTTGACCATCAGTTACCAATGGCTCGGTGTGAGTACTGCCACCCAAAGGATCTGCCGCAGTATCGCGACGAATCACTAAGGATTCTAGAATCACTAATTGCAGGCGATTAATCTTCGGATTCTTTTCATCTGGGCTCAGCTCGATATCAGCAGCTAATTGCACAGTAGAAGAAGACTCCCCACCATCCATTTCTAGCACTAGCTGAGTCCGTACTAGCTCAATGCCATCTACCGACTTCACCCGTTCGCCGTCTTTGTAAGGAATCCGCTGCACGGCGCGTAGTTCGATCGAGCTACCCCGACCCGACTTATTCACAGAGGACTGGGAAGGCATCGCGGCACTGTCGTTTACTTGGTATTCCTGTACCGGACGCAGCAGTAAAGCCGATCCATCAGGAGTTTCCACATATTCGGCATAGCGTAGCTCTTTCACTTCTGCTACTTCTGGCACCGGCTTTTGACCGGGCTGAATGAGCGTGCCAGTAATCGATTGGCCAGCTTCAGGGTCATCCAGCAAGAATAATTCACCAGGCTTAATGGTGATTTCTCGCAGAATGTCATTTTTCTGCACAACTTCTACCACCCCACTGGTGGCGCAGAAGATGTCTTTGACGACTTCGGTACCAGCTTCTACAAACTGACCGTCTTCTACGTTCAGCAAAGTGATGTCTTTGTTCACCTCATGAGATTCTTCTGGTACCCACAGAATGGTGCCGCCCTTAGTAATTTCAAAGCCCTGTTTGGCCTTGCCTTTCTTCTGCACTTCGATATCGGCATACTTAATGATGCCACCAGTGCGAGTGCGATATCGATCGTCGATCAATTCTGCTACCGCAGCTTGGTTTTGTACCTTAGTCCCCGGCGGAGCCAACAGATGGAAACGCTGGTTGTCTTTGGTGGTGACTACGTAGCGATCGCGAGTACCGTTACTTTCGATTTCTACCGTGGCTTTATCCAAAGATACCGAAGCCGTGATGATGTCGATTTCTCGCTCACCGCGCAGGCGTACGACTCCACCGTTTACCGAAGTCAGCTTGGTTTCAGCCAAGACTCCTTCTAAGCCCACCGGTTCACCATTCTGGATCGCTGGCTCGGCTCCGGGGGGCAAGTTATAAACTTCTCCAGACAGCACCCACACCAGACCACCCCGAGAGGCGCTGCGAGTGGTATTACCCTGTCTATCGGTTTTTTCTTCTGGCACAATGTCTGCAAACAGCACTTCTCCAGCCATGTCGGTTGCTACGTCTTTGGTGGCTTTTTCCGTAGAACGATGCCCTTTAGACAGCGCGACTTCGGCCATCAGTTCACCAGCTTTCACCAATTGACCATCTTTGATCGGCAGCGAAGAACCCACTGTCACCGAGAAAGTCTGCTTTTTACCCTTGCCAGTTGGCTCTAGGGTAAATTCACCGTTGGCTTCCACCTGCTCCCGTTCGTCCCCGTGGCGAGTCCGCATGGAACGTGTCCGCAGGTTGCCGTAACGAATAATGCCGTCTACCTTGGCTTTGAGCTGAACTTCTACTTCTCCAGTAAATACTCCGCCAGTGTGGAAGGTACGCATGGTGAGCTGGGTGCCCGGTTCACCGATCGACTGTGCCGCAATAATCCCCACGGCCTCGCCCAGATCCACCATCTTCACATAGGCCAAGCTCCAGCCATAGCAAGTCTGACAGATCGATCGAGTGGCTTCGCAGGTCAAGGGCGAACGCACAAAGACTTCTTGTAAACCAGCATCGCTGATTTTTTTTACCAAATTTTCATCGAGCTGATCATTTCGATCGCCCAACAATTCTTTGGTTTTGGGGTGATGGACAGGAGCCGCTAAAATCCGACCAAATAAGCGGTTGCCGATCGGAATCAGCACCTTGTCACCGTCTTTCATCGGGCGCACATAAACACCGCGCGTAGTGCCGCAGTCTTTTTCTCGCACAATTACATCTTGGGCTACGTCTACCAACCGCCGAGTTAAATACCCAGAATCAGCCGTGCGCAAGGCAGTATCTACCAGACCTTTCCGGGCACCGTAGGAAGAAATAATATACTCAGTTACCGTCAAACCTTCCCGGAAGTTGGTTTTAATCGGTAAATCGATGATTTCCCCTTGGGGATTGGCCATCAAGCCCCGCATTCCGACCAACTGGCGCACTTGAGACAAGTTACCCCGTGCTCCCGAGAAGGCCATCATATAGACCGAGTTCAAGGGGTAGTTTTCCCGGAAGTTAACTACTACCTGGTCTTTCAGTGATTCAGAGGTGGCGTTCCAGGTATCAATTACTTTTTGGAAACGCTCTACTTCGGTGATTTCGCCCTTGGTATAGCGAGTTTCGGTCTTGCGGATGGTTTCTTCCGCTTCTTCGAGCATCGCTTTTTTTTCTACTGGCACTCGCAAGTCGTCGATACTAATCGAGACTCCAGCGCGAGTGGCAAACTTAAAGCCTAAGTCTTTTAGTTTATCGGCTACTTGAGCAGTTCTGGCGCTACCGTAATGACGGTAAGACCAAGAAATGAGTTTTTTGAGCTGTCCCTTATCCACCATCCGGTTGTTGAAGGGCAATGCTGGTCTCTTTTTTTCTAATGTCATGATATTCGGGGGTAAAAAGGATTAAGCCAGTAAAACGTCTTGGATGGTTTTGTTGTAGATAAGGCGACCAGGGGTGGTGAATATATACTGAGACAGCACTTCGCCTTCTTCGGTCATCCGACAACGGCGATATTTATAAATCTCAGTTCGAGTACCATCGCCATGGTCTTGTACTTCTAAGGGTTCTTTTTCAGGTTCATCAGATTCGATCGTCCCTTCATAGCGCACCCACACAAAATCATGGACGCTCAAGTCACCCCGATCGTATGCCCGAATCGCGTCTTCCATGTTACTGAAGTTGCGATGGGTCTTAGGTTTTAGTTCTGGGTTACGAGCAGTGAGGTAATAAACACCCAGTACCATATCTTGGGACGGCGCAATAATTGGCGATCCGGTAGCTGGTGACAAAATGTTGTTACTTGCCAACATCAACAGCCGCGCCTCGGCCTGAGCTTCCAAAGAAAGCGGAATATGCACCGCCATTTGGTCCCCGTCAAAGTCGGCGTTAAAGGCCGTACAGACCAAGGGGTGAAGCTGAATTGCCCGCCCTTCTACTAATAGCGGCTCGAAAGCTTGTATCCCCAATCTGTGCAGAGTGGGAGCACGGTTGAGCAGCAGGGGATG
>JAAFHZ010000137.1 GCA_013297675.1 Synechococcales cyanobacterium bin59.metabat.ball.084
GGGGTCAAGACTAAAAGGCTCAAAGCAGGCTGGGATGACAACTATCTCAAAGATGTTCTTGGTGCTTTAAACATAGACATTGCCTAGTATACAGCGTTTGTTAAGAAATGTGTGCGGTTGCCCTAGCAATTAGCACAGGTGCGAGAAAGAATTTTCAACCAAACCCAAATTCAGCGCCATCATTTGGTTTTAGATCTTCAAGCCAATAGTGGTTTGTTGACTTGGGAGGCTTTGCGACGAGTGCCTGAGGGCGGAGTGTTTTCGGTAGTGAATTCGGTGGCGGCAGCGGAGCAATTGGAATCTCAAGCTGATGCTTTGCCATTTTTGACTCGCCCGATCGTCCTGAATAGTCCTTTGACTAATTTAGTAGCTACTTTGGATCAACAGCATTCATCGATTAAATTTGATTGGATAGTAGGGCGGAATGCTTTGTCTGAGGAGGTTGATAAGGGTTTGATAGTTCAGCAGTTGGATCAGGTTTTAGCTGAGCAGGGACAAATAATTTTGGCGGAGCGGTTGCCACAACAGGGACAGAGGTTATATCAATGGGTATCTGGGGTGGATACTAAGTTGATGAAACGATGGCAGGCAGCGGAGGAGGCAATATATGCTCCGAAGACGGGCGATGAGTTGTTAAATTGGCGAGTTGAAGATTGGGTGAATCTTTGGCGAGGTGCCGGTTTCGAGGTTCACACTGAGCTGGAATCGGTGACTCAGAATATCTATGTGACTGGGCAGCTTTTAGATCGCTGGTTTGCTGTTAGTGGAGCGGGGTTGTCCTATGCCGATCGATTGAGAATGAGTTTGGATGAGGAGGAAGTGGAGAGAGTTCGAGCAATTATGACCGATCAGTTATTGCACAGAACTACGCATTGGAATTCAACGCTGATTTATATTCATAGTAAATCTGGGGTTCGGCATACCCAATAGTCCTAAAAAATTAAAATGAACACCAAATTAGTCCAGTCATTAGTGAAAGTCATTGAATCACTGCCTCCTGAAGACTACATTCTTCTACAGGGAGAATTAACTGCCGTTGCGCAGTCTCTCTACGACCGGTAAGGGGAATTGTTTATCAGAATATAGCCGAAGCATTTATGCGGCCTCATTGGCGGCGATCGCGGCGCTAATTTCGGCGGGAAAGGCTGCGGCGTAAGCCCAAGCGTTTTGTAAGTCGGTGGAGGTAAGCTGGGGATAAGCTTCTAGTATTTTTAGGTCGCTTGCACCGAGGCGACGATATTCTACTATGTCCCAAACTGGGATTCTGGTGCCGGTGATGCAGGCATCGCCACCAACGATGCCGGGGGTTTTGCTGATGCCGCTCCAGAGGCTACCGAGGTTTTTGGCTAATACTTGCATAATCTCGGTTTTTTCGGGAACCGAGAGGGCGAGGAGTTGCTGCTGAAGCTCTTGGGTACTCATGAGTTTGCGGTTGGTTGGTGTTGCTATTATTTTACTTGTCATTTGATATGTTGGAGATGCTTGTTCTCTAGACTAAAATGGATCTGATAGCTCCAGCAACCTCAAAACTTTCATTAGTATGAATACAAAATTAGTCCAGTCATTAGTGCAAGTCATTGAATCACTGCCTCCTGAAGACTACATTTTTCTACAGGGAGAATTAATTGCCAGAAATATCCAAAAAACAGCGGGAGTTTGTGGCGGATATGCCCGCATCCGTAATACCCGAATTCCAGTTTGGACAATTATTTCCTTTCAGCATCAAGGCGCAGATGATGTAGAGTTGCTCCGAAATTTTCCTAGTCTCACTCTGTTCGATTTAGCAGCTACTAGGGCTTACTACGCTAGTCATCAGGAAGAAATTGATCGGATAATTGCTTCTCATCATGAAGATGACATTGCCTAATGCTGAACCTCTACTCCAATGAAAATCTTTCGATCGATCTAGTTGAAATGCTGCGCGAGTTGATTTGAAAGGCTCCAACGTTCATGCTGTTAATGAAGGCAATTTGAGAGGCTACGCCTTTGCGGGTCAGTAATAAGTAGCAGGTTTCGGTGATTACCGGCCAAGTTGTTATTAATAGTTCATTAAATTTTTGGATGGCAAGTTTGGCAAGGATATGAAATGTGTCATTTTGATCTGCCAGTGCTAGCCAAAACCCGTTGTCAGCAATGATCATATTTTTGGTTAAGCTGATTAGATAGGACAGATTTATAGGTGGTGGAAAGGTCACTTTCTACGGAGCAGCAGCCAATGAATCCTGATTGTTCTAGGATTTGCAACGATGGTTCCAGAGAAGTTTGGAGATGATTGTAGTAGAGATCGATCGCTAGTTTTAAGATTTCGGAGATGTCTTGGTTGGTTTTTTGTTGAATGAAGGCTATTTTGTTTGCTTCTGCTTCAGTTATTTGGGTTTTTATTTCCATTGTATTTCTCCGTGAGCCTAGGGTGAGTGGATTGCTTGCTGAGAGACGTATTGGCTTATTTGGGGCTTGATCTTTGCCTTACGGTTAATTATAGCCGATCGAGGCTGGTTGGGATAGTTGTATATCAGTAAGGAATTATCTGCTTGGTGCGATCGACGTTGAGTTATGCCTGTTGGCAAGTGGTGCTGAAAAGCAATTTTAAATTGTGGTGTTGAGCCAGGTTGGGTGAGCGGAGTCGATAGCGTTGCTATTAGGCGATACACCAAACCCATGAACTCAATGATTTCGATTTCTAATGGTGCCCCTTTGGCTCCGATCGAAGCACACCTTATTGCTGTTTTTTTTGGTTGTTGTTGTGTTCTGAATCGAATCGATGTTGGTCGGGGTTCTATGATGCTGACTAATGTTGGGATAGGCTGGGGCGATCGGCAGGTTTGTTTGGACTATTTTATTGATGGCTTGGACTATAGTTATTTTGCAGCATTTTTTTAAATAGTTGGCTGGGTGGGGGATGGTTGAGGTTTATGGGTTGGGGGCTGTTTTTTCTGGTTTGGGTGGGATGTTGCAGAGGGCGCGGTCTTCGTTGGTGACATCGGGGTTGGTGCGGAGGTAGTCATTTGCCCAATTACAGGAGAGTTGCAGCAAATCTTGAAGATTCCAAGCTAGCAGATTGAATGTGCCATCATACTTCCCTAATACCAAGACTTGTCCATTTGGGCTAAAGTTGATGCTACTGACACCATCTTGTTCAGTTTTTATTGTAGTAACAAGCGAACCATCACGGTTCCACAATTTGACAACTTCACCATCTCCCCCCGATGCCAGGGCTTGCCCATCTGGACTAAAAATTACGCTATTGACAATGTTTTGTTCAGTTTTTATTGTAGTAATGAGCAAACCGTCACGTTTCCAGAGCTTAATAGTTCCATCAGATCCTCCTGATGCCAAAGTTTGTCCATCTGGGCTAAAATTCACGCTATTGACATTGGTTTGCTCGGTTTCTATTGTAGTGATTAGTAAACCATCACGTTTCCATAGCTTAATAGTTCCATCATCCCCAAACGATATCAAGACCTGCCCATCTGGACTGAAACTTACACCATAAGTGTGGCCTTGTTTGGTTTCTATTGTGGTGATCAGTGAACCATCACGATTCCACAGCTTAATAGTTCCATCAAAACCCGCTGATACCAGGGCTTGCCCATCTGGACTAAAATTGATACTATTCGCACTATCTTGCTCGGTTTTTATTGTGGTGATCAGTGAACCATCACGTTTCCAAAGCTTGATGATGCCATTATCCCCAACTGATGATAAGGTCTGCCCATCTGGACTAGAATTTAAGCCATAAACACCATCTTGCCCAGTTTTGATAGTGGTGATCAGTGAACCATCACGTTTCCAAAGCTTGATGGTGCCATCATACCCACCCGATACAAAAAATTGTCCATTCGGACTCACAATCAAATTATGGGCACTGCCTTTCTCGGTTTTTATTGTAGGGACAGGTATACCATTAATTTTCCACAGCTTGATGTTGCCATTAGACCCTCCTAATACCAAAGTTTGTCCATCTGGACTGAAATTTACACTATTGATTCTACCTTGCCCAGTCTTTATTGTGTTAATGAGCGAACCGTCACGTTTCCACCGTTTAACGGTTCTATCAGACCCTCCTGACACCAGGGTTTGCCCATCCGGACTAAAATTCACGCTATTAACACTATCTTGCTCGGTTTTTATCGTGTCAATGAGTGAACCGTCGCGTTCCCACAATTTGATGGTACCGTCAGCCCCTCCTGACACCAGGGTTTGCCCATCCGGACTAAAATTCACGCTATTAACACTATCTTGCTCGGTTTTTATCGTGTTGATGAGGGAACCGTCGTGTTTAAACAATTTGACCGTGCCATCAGACCATCCCGATATTAGAGTTTGCCAATCGGGACTAAAATTCACGCTATTGAGGCTATTAGGACTAGTAGAACTACTTTGCTCTTCTTTTCGCTTCAGATTTATCGTGTTGATGAGCGAACCGTCGTGTTTAAACAATTTGACCATGCCATCAGACCATCCCGATATTAGAGTTTGCCCGTCCGGACTAAAATTCACGCTATTGACATTATTTTCGCCAGTCTTTATCGTGTTAATGAAAGAACCGTCGCGTCTCCACAATTTGATAGTATCACCAGATCCTCCAGATACCAAGTTTTGTCCATCTGGGCTGAAATTCACGCTATTGACACTGCCTTGCTCAGTTTTCAGAATTATATTTTCTTTAATATCATAGACCCTAGCAAGTGTGCGCATTGTTTGCTGTGAAACCTTTGTAAATTCTTCACTAGAAGGTAAGTTTACAAGCTGTTGTAACTTCCGTCCGGCTCTAATTCCCTTAACTAGTCCCACCAGCTCTTCCCCGGCCAACAAATCTACCTCCGATCGAAAAGCATCTATTTGCACTCCTACAGTCGCCAAATTCAGATTAGCTTTTTTGATTTGCTGATTAGCTGCTTCAAATTTTGCATCGGCAACTGCTACTTTTATATCAGCTTCAGCTATCTTTTCAACAGCAATTGCCACTTTCTGGTTTGCGTTAGCTAACTTTTGCTCGGCATCTACCACTCTTACTTTAGCCACTTCAACTTTCTGCTCGGCATCTGCAACCTTTTTATCAGCCTCAGCAATCCTTTTATCCGCGATCATAACTTTCTGATCAGCAGCTACAATTTTCTGGTTAGCATCAGCTAATTTTTTCTCAACATTCGTTAACTGCCGCTGTGCATCTGTAACTTTTTCGTCAGAGATAGCTATTTTTTTGTCTGCAAGCCTGATTTTTGCCTCATCAACGCCTAATTTTGTTTGCGCCTGTTGAACACGATCTTCCGCACTACGAACTTCTAACTCAGCACCTTGGATTTGCTGTCTTGCCACCACTAATTGTTGCTGTGCTTGTTGCTCCTGTTTCTGAGCTTCAGCTAAATCCACTTTCGACTGCTGTGCGCGAAGTTCTGCATCTTTTTTTTGCTGTTCTGTCTGCTGTTTAATTTGATTCCATTCTTGCTTAGCATTAGCCAAATTTTGCTTAGTTTGATTAGCCTTGGTTTCTGCATCGTTCTTTTGCTTCTCCGCCTCATATCCTTTTCTCTGAAGTTCCTGAGCCGTTTGCTTCACTATATTCATATCCCTATCAGCATTCTGTACCTTTTGTTCCCCCTCCCTAACTTTCCGATCGGCTTCAGCAATCCTTTGTTGGGCAAAAAGACCCGTCCCCATCGCTGCCGCTATCATAGATCCCAATACTATCGACCCAATCTGAATACGCTGATTTGCTTTACGATTGGCCACAGCCAAAACTTGCTTAGCTTCAGCTTCTACCTCTAACTTTTTTTGAATATCTCGTTTCTCCGCTTCCTTTTGAGCTTCCTGCTTTTCTAATTCCTGACTAGCATCCAAAAAACGTCGATCATCATCTCCTAAGCTTCTTCCTTCTGCCCATCTGCGGGCATCTAGCAATGCCTGTCCGCGCAACAATCGCGATTCATCAATTTCCCTGGATTCCAACCAAGCAGCAATCGCTCCCCCATATGGGCGTAACTCCGCAAGTGCTCGTTCCAACCAATCTCGATTAAAAACCTCTGCATAGATGGAATTATAAACTTGCACTTTATCTGCTCGTTTAACCACCAAACCTGTCAATCGCAAATCAACCTGATCTGAACTATCATCTCCAACAATTTCACCATTTTGCATGATTTGTTGATACAGCCCCAACAATCGTGAAGTTTTTTGCTCACCATGAAAAATCCGATCACGAATAGTCCTTAAATGTTGTGGTACATCCTGTGTCTCCCAATTATCAATCACACCATCCTGAACCACTTGTCTAGTCCACTCCTTTTCCTGCCCCACTGCCGGTCGTCCATCTGCTGCTAACAACAAATTACACAACTTCTGTGTCAAAAAAGGCTGTCCACCAGTCCATGTAAGCACTGCCTTTAATAACTCTTGTGGACGCTCAAACTTAACTGCTAGACCCTGTGCTAATGGAGCAGCTTCCTCCAACTCAAACCCCATCAAATCGATCGATTTCCCAATATTAAAAGGAGTCCGCTGTCGATCCCTCATCAAATCTGCTGGAGTAGTTACCCCCAGCAATGTAAACGTCAATCGCTTATATGCAGCATCATCAGTTCGCCTGTTATAACACTCCCGAATCAACGCAAAAAAATCATCTAACCCAAACGGCAAACTCAACACACTATCAATTTCATCTACAAAAATCGCTATATTTTGTGGTACAAACTCTAGCAACACCTCTTCAATAAACATCGAAAACCGCTGCACTTCCGACAGCATATTACGTTCTACCCACCAAGCATTAATATCAAACTGTCGTTGTAACCGTAAAGGGCGAACAATCCGATTAATCATCCCCAGATACCATTGCTCTGGTGTTACCCCTGTTGTACCGATTGCTGTAATATCAATAGCCACACAAGCAAACCCCTCCTGCTGCAACCGCTGCATCACCTGCACCCGCAAACTCGACTTCCCCATCTGCCGCGAATTCAACACATAGCAAAACTCCCCCGCCCGCAACGCCTCATACAGCTCAGTATCCGCCCGCCGCCGCACATAAGTAGCAGCACCCACCGGCAAACTGCCCCCCACCTGATATTCATAACCCAACCGCGCAAAATCACTCATCTCTTAATCTCCCAACATTTCTTGAAAATACCGCCGATACAAACCACACAAAGGCACCACATCATTTCCCTGAAACCGCACCAGCCCCATACTCACCAACTTAAAAGCAGCGGTCGCCTCAATCCGCACCGGAGCCACCACCGCAATTACCAGCCGCATTGCCGCCTGCAATTCAGGATGCTCGGCCAAACTATTCAAATGACGACGCAAATGCTCCCCATAAAACCATTCCGCCGTCGGCGCAATTTTCAGTAACTCCAGCATGGTGATTTCCCGCCGTGCCAAATAATACAGCGCCACCCGCAATAAATAAGGATGCCCCCCAGTCAGATTCATCAAATCTACCGTCTCCCTGGGCGACAAACGCAAGCCATGGCGCTGCATCAAATTAGTAGATTGATCATCATTTAGCGGCGATAGATCGATCGGCACCCCCACATTAAACGGCGACTGATTAATATTTAGCGGAATATACACCTCCTTAGAATGAGCAATTACCAGCCGCAAATTACCCCACACCGCATTAAACTTCGATTCTTCATGCCACGATCGCAGCAGCCCAAAAAAATCTGCCGCCACCGCAGCATACTGAAACAACTGATCTACATTGTCTAAACCCAACACCAACGGCACTTTCAGTTCTTCCAACAAATACATTTCAAAATAATCAGTGCATTTATCATTACACCCCAAAGCCCCCTGCCAATATTCATCCACTCGATCGGGCAAATCTAATTTATGGCTAATGCGTGAACACATCCACCTCAACAAACCATCCAAATTCTCTAAAGTATCTTCACCCGCCGACTGCAAATCTAACCGCGTCGATCGATACCCCTGCTGAGTCGATCGATCCAAAATCCGCAGCATCAAAGACGACTTCCCCATCTGCCGGGGAGCCTTAATCCGAATCAACGCACCGGGCTTCGTGATCACCTCAAAACACCGCTCTTCACTAGGCGGACGATCGATATAAAAAGGTGAATCGATCGGCATCTGTCCACCCAGCTCTTCTAGATTAGCCGTGATGATACTAATATCCTCAATGTCGGGATCTGTAGTTAACCCATTAGCCATGTCGTTCTTTTCTAACAACACCGGAGTCAAATTCTCCGCTGTACCCACCATCCGCATACTATTACGAGCAAACCTATAGGCAAACTCGATCGATCTCCCCGCCCCCAAAGCATCATAAAACCCCACCGCAAACTCCCGCGCCGCCCCATCCCCCACCGCCTGATTCATCCCAATCACATAGGGAATATGCCGCGCGATCGCCTGCGCCTGCACCACCGAATAACAAGCATTCAGCAGCACACACTCCACCTGATCAGCAAACAACTCAAACAAACCAGCCAGCGCCTCAGCACTCACCAACTTAGCCTGCCCCAACTCATCCTCCAACGCCAAACCACCCTCACCCACCCCATGCCCCGAAAAATGCACAATCTGCGGCGCAAAATCTAAAATCGCCCGCTGCACATCCCTTGGCCGCACTGCCCACTTCTGCTCCAACTCAAACCGATCGCGCATCTGTGCACGTTTCAACCCCTCATCAATCTCCCGCACCTCTTCATCCAACCGCAGCGGCACCGAATTCTTCGGATTCGCCGCCAAAATCAAAATCTTTCTCACCGCACTATCATTTTCCACAGCATTAACCGCCGAAAAGGGGGAATTTGACGGAATTATATCACCGTTTATCTAAAGAGAGTCAACAATTCCCTCGATCGAACCACCTCCCCCTCAACTCCGAAGAAAACCTTAAGGAATCCTTTTTTGACCAAAAAACGTAGCATCTCACAAACCTCTGCGGTACCATAAAAAAGAATGTTAACTTTTATTAACAAATGCTGATAGGACTAATTGTTTTAGATATGGCCTTAGCTGCCTGGTCCCTGCAACTCATGCAGGCAGCCAACGATCGACAAGAATTTTCCCTGTTTTTGGCCGGTATCCTCGTCGCCTGCGCAGGCGCAGCCCTCATTGGGGTATATGGTCTTTCGTGCAGCTACATGGGCTTTTTGGACTCGATCGCCCAACGGGGTTACTGAGTTTGACAAACAGCGCCCTAATCCTATAAATTAGGAAGCAATGGGGTCATAACTCAGTTGGTAGAGTGTCACGATGGCATCGTGAAAGTCAGCGGTTCGAACCCGCTTGACTCCATAAATAATCTAAAATCCTTTGAAAGCCAGCATTTCTAATGCTGGCTTTCTGTCGCCGTTGCAAGCAATCCGGCGGGGAGCTGCCACCGTCTCTAACCGAAAACCAAGATTCTGATAAAGAGCCAGTATTCGATCGGTCGCCTGATTAGACACCACCACCCGCCCCGAGTGACGGCTCAGCCACTCCGCCAACCGCTCCTGATCATCCCAAGTAAAATCTTGCTGACTATATTTAGTAAACACTCGATCATAGGGCGGGTCAGCATATATAAAGTCATCATTCCGCAGCGAAATTTCCTGAAAATCCCCACAGCTAAACTCCCAGCGCCCCAACAGATCTTGATACTCCAAAAAATCGGTGTTGTAGGTAATAGTCTTATATTTGCCAAAAGGCACATTGAACTCGCCTTTGTTATTGAACCGACATAATCCGTTGAAACCAGTGCGATTGAGGTAATAGAAAAGTAAGGCTTGAGTCTTTTTAGTCAGAAGCGGCTGTTCTCTAGCCGTTACCTGCTCACTCTGAACTGTTAACTGATTAAACTTCGATCGATATTCCAGATACTGATCAGCATCATTGATCATTGGTAATGAGTTCTTTAAGCCTACTTGTAAGCATTGGTAGAAGTTCACCACATGCTGGTTAGCATCATTCAGCAGCGCTACCTTTGGCTGTAAACCCAAGGCTACCGCCATACCGCCGACAAAAGGCTCTACTAATCGGGGGGTAGGCGATCCTATGCAGCTACCAGCCTCAACTGCCGACCATAATTCTTGCAGCTTCGGCACTAGCCAACGCTTGCCACCCGCCCACTTCAAAGGGGGTCGCCGAGGATAAACCGGAGTAGCTAATGTGGGCACAGGGGTTGACGGTCAATAACTCCCCTATAATACTTGTCTGCTGATCTTAGATCGCAGATTAGCTAACTTTTTTGATCCTACTCTCCCCACATCCCATCATGCCCCTCGCCCTCCTCAGCGTTTCCAACAAAACCGGCATCGTCGAATTTGCCCGCCAGCTTGTAGATACCTTTAAATTTGACATCATCAGCAGCGGCGGCACCGCCCAAACCCTGAAAGATGCCGGAGTGCCCGTTACCAAAGTAGCCGACTATACCGGTGCTCCCGAGATTTTGGGTGGTCGTGTTAAAACCCTGCATCCTAAAATTCACGGCGGCATATTGGCGCGGAAAGATTTGCCAGAACACCTTGCCGACTTAGCCGCTCAAGATATCCGGGCGATCGATCTCGTAGTAGTCAACCTCTATCCCTTCACCGAAACCATTGCCAAACCAAATGTTACTTTGGCCGAAGCGATCGAACAAATCGATATCGGTGGCCCCGCCATGATTCGGGCTGCCGCCAAAAATTTTGCCCACCTCACAGTCCTCACCAACCCCGCCCAATACACCAGCTATCTCAGCGAAATCGCCAACGGCACAGCCAGCCTGGCCTTTCGTCAAGATCGCGCCCTAGATGCCTTTGCCCATACTGCCGCCTACGATCGAGCGATCACCGATTATCTTGCGAACCAGAACGCTGCCCCAGCTTTCCCCGCCAACCACCAACCTCCCGCAGGCCAACAGCAGCAAACATTACGCTACGGCGAAAACCCCCACCAGCCTGCATCTTGGTATCGAACCGGCACTGCACCCACCGGCTGGGCAGCCGCAGTGAAACTTCAGGGCAAAGAGCTAAGCTACAACAACCTCGTAGACTTAGAAGCCGCCCGCCAAATTATTGCAGAATTCCCCCACCAGCCCGCCGCCACTATTATTAAGCACAACAACCCCTGCGGCACCGCGATCGGTGAAAACTTGCTAGCCGCCTACGAAAAAGCCTATCAAGCCGACTCCACCTCGGCCTTTGGGGGCATTGTGGCCTTGAGTCAGCCAATTGACGCAGATACTGCCACGGCCATGAGTAAAACCTTCTTAGAATGTATCGTGGCCCCAAGCTGTACCCCAGAAGCCCAAAAGATCTTGGCAGCCAAAAGTAACTTGCGCGTCCTCACCCTCGCCGACTTTACAACTGCTGTGCCCTATCAAATTAAATCGATCGCTGGCGGCTATTTATTGCAGACCTCCGATGATGGTGTCGAAACCACTGATGACTGGCAGGTGGTGACAGAACTAAAACCAACCCCCGCGCAGCTAGCCGAACTGCTGTTTGCCTGGAAGGTCTGCAAACATGTGAAATCTAACGCCATTGTCGTCAGTAAAAACAACCAGACGATCGGCGTGGGTGCTGGTCAAATGAATCGGGTTGGTTCGGCTCAAATTGCTCTGGCTCAAGCGGGTGAAGCTGCCCAAGGAGCCACCTTAGCCAGCGACGGCTTCTTTCCTTTTGATGACTCGGTACGCAGTGCCGCCGCCGCAGGCATTGTTGCCATTGTGC
>JAAFHZ010000138.1 GCA_013297675.1 Synechococcales cyanobacterium bin59.metabat.ball.084
TGGCACGTAATTTCACCCTAAATCTTTACCGAGAAAATGGCCTTTCAAATATGGCTCAAGCACAACGTAAAGCTGGTTCCGGCCTTAATTTTCTTAAGTCTCTTTTTAGAATGAAATAACCCTGGTCAGCTCTCCAGATTTTCAATCTATATGTGAGATATGTGACATATGTTGCCTACTGCCAGAATAGTTGAAAACCTCTTTATTCATCAAATATAGTTTCAAGATCTCTTCTACCATTAACAACTCGCAGAATTTCAATCCCAGTCACATCATCATGATTGCTAACCACATACAAAATGATAAAACCGCGTAAAGATAATCCGAGTAAGTTTGGGCGAAGATGAGCATAACTCCGACCCAAATTAGGAAATCGCACCAGTTGGCGACATCTAGCACTAAAGGCCTGAATAAATTGTTCGCCAGCCTCTAAATTATTTTTCAAAAAGTAGTCTGAAATGTCCTGAAGGTCTTGGATCGCTTCATCGGCAATGATGTAACGACTCATTGTGATGCTTCACGCGCTTGGCGGAATTTATCCAGCAACTCGGTGACTGCCATTTCTCCATCATTACCACCATTAGCTGCGATGGAATCGATCGCTGCATCAACTTTGGTACGAGTAGAGGCAATCCAATCAGAAGACTCTATCAAACTATGTTCCTCCCAGTCATCGAGTAACTGGAATGCTTTGATGAATAAATCATCCATATCCTGATAGCGACCGCTTTGGAGCTTTTGCTGTACGATCTGAGACTGTTCGGGAGTCAGAGTAATATTCATATCGTTACTAAATAGACTGTCTACCCAAATCTTAACCTGAAATTAGGTAGAAAAACTTTGAGTAACTTTAACAAACACTTTCCTGAAACTGCTTCGGAGTGAGTTCGACGCTTTTGCAAAACTGAGCAGAAAAATGGCTCTAATTGGAAAATCTGACATAACTTTGCTTGATTCAGAGGTAATAGCATACAATACTCGCTGGCTATGCAAAAAATGCAAAAATGTAATGGACAAGCTCAAGAGTTTGATAGTTTTCCTGCGATCGGCTCAGCACAAAAGCTTTTCGGAAGCAGCGCGGCAGTTGAGTATGTCACCCTCAGCGGTCAGTCGAGCAGTAGCTAGATTAGAAGAAGATCTGGGCATTCGTCTATTACAGCGAACCACCCGCAGTCTGACCTTGACCGAAGATGGCACCAAATACTTCGATCGCTGTCAACAAATTTTGGATGAGCTAGAAGCCGCAGAACTCGAAATCAAACAGTCTCAATCAATGCCGACCGGGACTTTGCGATTAAATCTATCGATCGCTATTGGCAAAATGTATATCGCCCCCCGTTTACCGGAGCTTGCACTCCAGTATCCAGATTTGAAGCTGAATGTATCCTTTAGCGATCGCCTTAGCGATATGATCGAAGAGGGCATTGATGCCACGGTGCGAGTGGGCTTCAGCACCGACAGTAGTTTGCGAATGCAGGCTGTAGCCAAAACCCATACTATTACTTGTGCCGCTCCCAGGTATTTGCAGCAAGCCGGAACGCCCAGCCAGCCAGCAGAAATTAAGCATCATCGCTGCGTGAATTTTGTGTTGCCCCAAACTCGCCGAGAGATCGAATGGAAATTTGAACGGCAGGGATCAGTGATGTCGTTACCGATCGATAGCTATTTGCAATTCGATTACGCTGAGGCGTTGCTGATGGCAGCTTGTCAGGGAGCCGGAATTATTCAGGCTCCCAATTATATTGTGGCTGGGGCGATTGCGCGGGGTGAACTACAGCCAATTTTGACGGAGTTTCAATCAAAAGAAAGTAAGCCAATTGCGATCGTCTATCCTCAGAAAAAATATTTGTCAGCAAAAGTGCGGGTGTTTATTGAGTTTATAACTACGCTCATGGGTGATTTGAAGCGTGATGGTATTGTGGAATAAGCTGTTACTTGAAATCCTATGTGCCTGAAGTTCTTGCTGTAGCTCTTCGCTATGATCATAATATCCATAAAAGTTTACTGTATTTCAGCAACAATTTTATAAATAGCACTAGTAATTGATTGAAGTTCTAATGGTTCAATTATATATGGCGGCATGGTATAGATCAGATGTCCGAATGGACGTAGCCATACTCCCTCTTCCACAAAACGCGGCTGAATTGTCTGCATATTTACCGGCTGATGCAGTTCCACTACCCCGATCGCTCCCAATACTCGTACATCTTTCACCGCTGCCAAACTCCGGCAAGGCTCCAACTCAGCTTTTAGTTGTGATTCAATCGATCGAATTTTAGATTGCCAGTCATAACTTTCTAACAAAGCTAAGTTTTCCAGGGACACGGCACAAGCCAAAGGATTCGCCATAAATGTAGGACCATGCATAAATACTCCGGCTTCTCCTGTGGCAAAACAGGCACTGATTTCTTGGGTAGTCATAGTTGCCGCCAAGGAAATAAATCCTCCAGAGAGCGCTTTACCCACACACAAAATATCTGGGCAAACCCCGGCATATTCGCAGGCAAACATTTTACCCGTTCGACCAAAACCAGTCGCAATCTCATCTAAAATCAACAAAACATCATATTTTTCACATAACAATTTAGCTTGTCGCACATACTCTGGATGATAAAAGCGCATCCCCCCAGCGTTTTGCACTACTGGCTCTAGAATAGCGGCGGCGATGTAATCATGATGTTCGGCTAGCAATGCGGCAAAACTCTCCATATCCTGCCCTTGCCAATCTTCCTCAAACTTAATCTGTGGCGCTGCCGCGAAATATTGCTGGGCTAAGATATTACGAAAAAGATGGTGCATTCCATTTACCGGATCGCATACTGACATTGCCGCAAAAGTATCTCCATGATAGCCATTGCGAATAGTCAGAAAACTTTGTTTCTGGGGCAGCCCGCGATTGTACCAATATTGCACGGCCATTTTCATGGCTACTTCCACCGCTACTGAGCCAGAGTCACAGAAAAAAACTTGTTGGAGTGCGGCTGGCGTAAGATCAATCAATTTTCTGGTCAAATCCACTGCGGGCTGGTGGGTTAAGCCACCAAACATCATATGGGACATGCGATCGATCTGGGTATGAGCAGCTTGGTTTAAGCGGGGATGATTATAACCATGAATACAAGTCCACCAAGAAGAAATCCCATCAACTAGCGATCGGCCATCCATGAGCTGAATATGAACACCCTGCGCCGATTCCACTGGAAATACTGGTAAAAGATTAGGCATTGCCGCGTAGGGATGCCAAACATGCAGGCGATCAAAGTCTAAGAGTTGCTGTAAAGATGGCATGAAGTGTGGGGAAGGCGGTAATTCCAAGCTCGTCATTTTAGCATTTACTTCCTTAATTTATATGGCTATTGTATTCAGTGTTTTAGCTCATTTGAATATAGCAGTCCGACGTGATTCATGAGAATTGGTTTATTGCCTGGAGAGTTTTTCAGATGAATCTGCTCTCACAAATGAGATCGGATTACTATATGATTTTGTCAACTATTTTCATTACTTTTAGCGGCGATAGCGAATGAGAAGGTAGAGGGCAAAACCCGCTGCAACACCAGGTACAACCCCGATCACTAATGCGACCCAACCAAATCGGATGTTTTTTTCTTTTGCCTCAAACAGAACCCAGATAGCAAGAAGACACCAGCAAAAGATGACATCAAGAGAATAGCCCGAGGCAAACGGGTTGACGAACCCACCGGCAAAAGCAGCTATGATATCAGGTGTTTTAATGAAGGGTGGTACCACGACAATACAGAATGCCAAAACAAACAGTACTCCAATCAAAGCAACTGAGAAGCGAAACAGTGCAATGCTTATAGGGACTGTGGCATATGTTTCGGGCGTGGATGAGGAGGTTGGTTTCATGGCACCTACCAATATTACAAATTAGATCAATTTTGTCAGAGTTTGTCAGCCACTAGCCATTTACTTTTTTCTGCCCATCATCACAAATGAAATTAGCGATCGCCACAGCCGATCGGGCAAAATTGCATGTAGTAAAAGAAAAGCTTCCCCGTATGGCGAATACCGCAATCGTCCAGAGCGATCGGTTGCTGCCCGATAGATAGCTTTAGCGACACCTTCCGGCCCTGGCAGCGAATTATCTAAATTGCCCATAAACTGTTTTACTCGTGCCGCCCTATCGTCATAGTCTGGATGGCTTGCCCAGGTTGTACCCCGATCGATGAAATTGGTCTTAATGCCACCTGGCTCAATGATTTTCACTCGAATATTGAACTCGCTTAACTCATAGCTAATAGATTCCGAAAGCCCCTCGATCGCCCATTTGGTAGCGTGGTATGGAGAAACAAAGGGAAAAGCAAGACGACCCCCCATAGAAGCAACATTAATAATAGTGCCACTGCCCTGTTCACGCATCAGGGGTAAAATGGCTTGAATTGTAGATACTAAGCCAAAGAAATTAGTTTGAAATTGTCGCTCTAATTGCTCTACTGTTACCGCTTCGATCGGTCCCATGAGAGCATAGCCCGCATTATTTACCAACACGTCAATTTGTCCAAAGCGTTCAATAGTCTCTTTCATAGCACTCTCGATCGTCTCTGGTAATGTGACATCTAAACGGGGACAGATGACATTCTCCGCTGTTTTCCACTCGTCTGCATCGTGCAGCGAAGCTGTCCCGAAAGGCATCGATGAAGACGCGGCTGGCGATCTCATCGTTGCCGAAACATTCCACCCTTTTGCCATAAAGTACTTTGCGGTGGCTGCCCCAATACCGCTGGAGGCACCTGTGATCAAAACAGTTTTAGTCATTTTTGGTGTTTCTCCAGAAATTTAAAAGCTAGCATAATTAACTCTAAAAGCCCTGACCCAGCGGTGCTCTAACCAGAGCTACCTACTAGTAAGGCGGATCAAGGCATTTCAGCCTTTACCTAAGAATATGAGCTTCTGACCCGATCGAAAGCCCAAGCATCAAATATTAAAAAATCGGGGCTATTGCCTGGAGATCATTTGTGGGCTAATATGATAGGCTGGTCATCCTCGCAGTTAGGAGACTTGGTTACTCAAGAACTTTAAATTACCAGAACGCACAACACCCATGGCAAAAAGAAGCATGATCGAGCGCGAGAAAAAGCGCGTTAAAATGGTAGAGAAATACGCCGAAAAGCGTGAAGCTCTCCTTGCAGAATTTAGAAGCGCCACCAGCCAAAGCCAAAAGCTCGCCATTCACCGCAAAATTCAACAATTGCCCCGAGATAGTGCTCCCAACCGGATGCACAATCGCTGCTGGGTTACTGGCCGCCCCAGAGGCTACTATCGTCCCTTTGGTCTATCTCGTAACGTCCTCAGAGAATGGGCACACCAAGGCTTACTCCCCGGCGTAGTCAAATCTAGCTGGTAGTCAGCAGGTTTGAGGATATTGAGCAAAACCCCAGATTGCATCTGGGGTTTTGTGATTAAACCTAATTTGTAACTAAACCTAGCAAAAATCCAGCCAGCCGTTAAAATTGAAAGGCTAGCCATTCCTACTTCATCATGACCCGCGAGACCGTTACAAATACTGCCAGCTTTGCATTTGATTCGATCGATTCCGCTTTAAGCGATATTCAAGCCGGAAAACTGATCGTGGTAGTAGACGATGAATCTCGCGAAAACGAAGGAGACTTGATTTGCTCTGCCCAGTTTGCCACCGCCGATTTAGTTAACTTCATGGCAGTACATGCCCGAGGCTTAATTTGCCTAGCCATGACCGGCGATCGCCTAGACAAACTAGACCTGCCCTTGATGGTCACTGAAAACACCGATAGTAACCAGACCGCCTTTACCGTCAGTATCGATGCCAGTCCCAGTATGGGCGTAACCACCGGGATCTCTGCCGAAGATCGCGCCAAAACCATTCAAGCAGCAATTTCTGTCAACACCAAACCCAGCGATCTCCGTCGCCCCGGCCATATTTTTCCCTTGCGGGCTACCAACGGAGGAGTGCTAAAAAGAGCCGGACATACCGAAGCTGCTGTAGATCTATCACAGTTAGCTGGACTCGATCCTTCGGGAGTCATCTGTGAAATTCAAAACCCTGATGGTTCCATGGCCCGTTTGCCAGAGCTGATTGAATACGCCAAAGAGCACCAGCTCAAAATCATTAGCATTGCCGATCTGATTAGCTACCGGCTGAAGCACGATCGATTTGTCCGCCGTGAAACCATCACCAAGCTGCCCACCCAGTTCGGTAAATTTGAAATCTATGGCTATCGCAATCTTCAAGATGGTTCAGATCATGTGGCGATCGTCAAAGGCAACCCCGCCGATTTCCAAGACAAGCCAATTATGGTGCGGATGCACTCAGAATGCTTAACTGGCGATGCTCTCGGTTCTCTACGCTGTGACTGCCGGATGCAGCTTCAAGCTGCCCTCAAAATGATCGAAAATGTCGGCGCTGGGGTGGTGGTTTATCTACGTCAAGAAGGACGGGGAATTGGTCTAATCAACAAACTCAAAGCCTACTCCTTACAAGATCTGGGGTTCGATACCGTAGAAGCCAACGAGAAACTAGGTTTCCCTGCCGATCTGCGCAACTACGGCGTGGGCGCACAGATTTTAAACGACTTGGGGATCGGTAAAATTCGCCTGGTAACCAACAATCCCCGTAAAATAGCCGGACTGAAAGGCTACGGCATTGAAATAGTTGATCGAGTACCTTTATTAATCGAAGTCAACGATTTCAACACTTTTTACCTGGCCACCAAAGCCGAAAAACTCGGTCACATGCTGCTTCAGACTTATCTATTGGCTCTGGCCGTTAACTGGAAAGAAGAGCCTGTCGAAATTACTAACAAGTACGAGCACCTAGAAAAAATGCGGCGCTTAGCCGATCAGCATCACCTAATTTTGCGGGAAGAAGCCCGTCCTTTGGGGGCAGCAGTATTTTCTGGAAACCAGAACACTACTATTGTTCATATTGGCTGCGACCAACCCGATCAAACCCAAGAAAAGTGGTTTGCCGATAGCCAGCATCCCTACCTCAAATCCTTGCAAGCCATTCTGCAAGAAATCTCCACTTGGCCACAGGTAGAAAGCCTCGAATTTCTACTGGCCAACGGCACCGACCCACTAGTAGGGCTTCAGGTGCAGCTCGATCGCCAGCAGCATTCGATCGAGACAATAGCTAAATTTTGGCCAGAGAATTTAACTACTCAAATAATCTATGCTTTCAGCTAGTTTGACAGCAATTTTAGATTGAAACCCGTAAAGTCAGTAATTGTTGTTGTAGAGCAGCATGTAGATATCATCTCCAAGCAACCCATATATCAAAATATAGTATTGGAACTACTCGATCGATATGAAAGCACTCTACTGGGCATTCGGCTGGGCTATCCTAGTCACCACTTTAACTGGCACCAAATCATTGGCGGCTAATCCAAAACATGTTAGTCAGCTAGAAACCACTGGCCAATGTGTAAAATGTGATCTTTCGGGAGCATCTTTTGTAGGAATTGACTTCTCTGAAGTGCCGGTAAATTTGCAAAATGCTAATCTCAACGGCGCAAACTTCAGTGGGGTAATTATGCCTAAAGTAAACCTCAGTGGTGCATCAGCAGTAGGCTCTACTTTTTTTGGCGCAGATTTGCAAGGTGCCATATTAAAAGATACTCATTTGCTTTATTCCACTCTAGTTAAAACAAAGTTAAATAATGCCATCTTAGACCGCACCGGTTTACAAGGGGCAAACTTAGTTGAAGCTGATCTAAGTGGTGCTAAAGTTACCAACACTAACTTTGTAGGAGCTAATATTTACAAAATGCAATATTCTCCTACTATCAAAGACTCAGTTTTGGGCAACTCTTTTGCCAGCAATCGACAAGTTGATCGCGGCTATCTAAGAAATGGTGTAACCACCCAGATAAAAATAACTGGTGACAGAGCTTTTGAATCTGGTGCTTCAGTTAAGAGAAGATATCAAATCCCATTGTGGATTAACACGCATGTAGGCTTGAAGGCTGGTAGTAATGGCCGGGATGGAGAGTATCGGAAACGACCTCGCATACCATCCCGCGTAGGCAGACCATCGACTTCTGGCACAGCAGACAGTCGTGAAGGGGAGTCAGAAGAGTACTACAGACGTCATCGCATACCATCAAGCGTGGGCAAACCGGATACTTCTGGAACAGGAGGTGGTCGCGAATGGGAGTCAGACGAAATATCTGACTAGCGGTTGATTTTGGCCGGAAAGATATTCAGTTATGCGGCCTACAAAAAATTTTGTAGAAATTTCTGCAACAAAACAGTAAAAGCTCCTTCTAATGATGTATATGGGTATAAGGTGTCGAATAGTCGGCATCTAACCGGCATCTATTACTTGTAACCCTCTTTTGTCTTTAACCAGTCTTGCAACCAACCGATCGATATGAAATTACTTTATATTTTTATTACCCTAGCTGTTCCCCTAGCGTTGAGCTTAGCAGCCCCTAGCGCATTTGCAGCTACCCCGGCAGAACTCAAAAAACTAGAAGATTTCAAAAAGTTAGAATCTACTGGCAAATGCGTTGGTTGCGATCTCTCGGGCACCTCTTTTGTCGGGATTGATTTCACCGGGATTTCGGTAGACTTGAGAAACGCTAATCTGAACGGAGCTAACTTTGCTGGTGCAATCATGCCCAAAGCAAATCTGAGTGGTGTATCAGCAGTAGGCACCAACTTTTTGGGTGCAGATTTGCAAGGTGCCACTCTCAAAAATGCTAGTTTGATTTACTCCAATCTAGTTAAAGTCAAATTAAACAGTGCATTCTTAGAAGTTACTGACCTACAAGGTGCTAACTTAGCTGAAGCCGATTTGAGTGGGGCAAAAATCACCAAAACTGACTTTGTAGGAGCCAACATTTACAAAATGCGCGCACCCAGTAACGTCAAAGAGGCAGCTCTGGGTAACTTTTTCAAAGACGAGAAAAAAGGCATTCGGGTAGCAATCCAGAATGGAGCCACCGAAACAATCAAAACAGTTGGCGACGGCACTTTCGAATCTAGTGGCAGAGTTTCCCGCAGATTCCGGGTTCCTTCCTGGATGGGGTATCCAACTACTTCCACCGCTGGCGCTTTTCGTTACTATAACCCCCAAGATCCCAACTTGATTTTGGAGTTGTGGTAAATAATTACTATTAACTTGGGTGGAACTCGCTGCCAACATTTAGATAGTTGGCAGCGAGTTCTGTTTACCCTGGTAAGACTCAGGTACTATTAAGCTTGGTAGTCTGCTATTAATTTCAGTGACTTTTGGCCATGACCGATTCGCAACCCAACAATCTGGAACCGCAACGCACACAACGTACTTTAGGGGCAAAAATTCTCAGTGCTACGGTGGCACTGGGATTTGCTTTATGTGTGTTTGGTATTATTGTGTTTTTGACAAGCTGCGAATCGCGGGCAGCTCCCCGAGTCTTTTTAAACGCCTCGCTGGAGTTTTTGGGTGAATATCGAATCCCCAATAATTTTCAACTGGATGGCGTACCCTTAGGCGGCCTATCTGGCTTGACCTACGATCGACAGCAGGGAGTATTTTATGCTGTTTCTGATGACCGCAGCCTTAAAGGGCCAGCTCGGTTTTATACCCTCAAGGTAAACGTAGATAAAAAATCTCAGCTCAAAGATGTCAAGGTCTTAAAATCTACCAGTCTCAAAGGAGCTGATGGCAAAACTTATCCGGCGGGCAGTATTGATCCCGAGGCGATCGCTGTTTCTCCCCGCTCTACGGTGTTTATTGCCAGTGAAGGCGATCGAAATAGCGGCGTGCCGCCGATAATTGGCGAATTCGATCTAGCTAGTGGCCAGCTCAAACAGCAGCTCAAACTCCCCGATCGATATCTGCCCGACACAGTGGGTAAAAAGGGGATTCAGGGCAATTTAGCCTTTGAGTCACTGACTATTGCCTCCTCTGGAGCTGCTACCGATCCCCTATATATTTTTACCGGCACCGAAAGCGCCTTGATTCAAGATCAGCAAAAACTCGCTGAAAACCAGCCAGTAGAAGCAATCAAAACTCGCTGGCTACAATATTTGGTCAGTGAACAGACTGGGCCACTAGCTGAATACGCCTATCAACTAGAATTTCCGCCTTTGGGATCGATCGAGCACGGTTTATCTGAAATTCAAGCTTTGGACAATGGCGGACATTTTTTGAGTTTGGAAAGATCTTTGAGTCTATTGGGCTTTAAGATCAGAGTTTTTCAAGCGGTCACTGGTGGCGCTACCGATGTCAGTCGCATCGAGAGTTTGGCTGGCAGCAATGCTAACCCTATCTCCAAAAAGCTGGTGTTAGACTTGGCTGATCTGAAGATTGGCCTAGATAATATTGAAGGGATGGCGATCGGACCACCGTTACCTGGCGGTGGCAACATGTTACTAATGGTCAGCGACAACAATTTCAAACGCCTACAGGTAAATCAGGTGCTGCTGTTTCGGTTACGGAGCTGAGTACCGGTAGAATCATTGATTCCGTTCATTTTTAAATTCTGAGGCGATCTCTTTTGACTGGCTCTGCTCCTAAATCTCCATCTCCAGCCCCTCTACCTCTGGTAGAGACGGCTTTTTTATCTAGTGCCGCCTGTTTGATGTGGCTGATTAACTCCTATTTTTTGGGTGGTCAAGCCCTCAAACCCTTTTTGGCCATGCCCATTATTTTGGTGTATTTGCGCTGGGGCAAGCGGGCTGGCTGGATGTCGGTGGTGGTATCTAGCCTGCTGTTGTCGGTGTTGATGGGTCCAACTCGCAGCGTGTTGTTTGCCATTCCTTATGGTTTGATTGGCATTCAGCTTGGGGCTTTTTGGCGCAGGGGAATTGGCTGGGGTTGGTCAATTTTAGCCGGGGCGATGTTAGATTGCAGCGGCTTCTTTTTTCGGATTTGGTTGGCTTCGGCAATGCTGGGGGAAGATCTCTGGGGTTTGCTGTCAGCCAGGGCTACCGATATTTTAAATTGGTTCTTAGATTTGTTTGGGATCTTGGCCGAACCGACTGTTTTATCTGTGCAACTGGTGGCCTTTGGTATTTTATTTCTGAACAGTTTGCTGTCTCTATTAATTACCCATTTAATGGCCTTGCTATTATTTGAACGCATCGGTGGACCGATTCCCCGTCCTCCTGAATGGTTAGAAACAATGCTGGAACTATGATTGTTGTACATACCCAGCCCCACCTTAGTCAGGCATGGTTAGACCAATATCGCCACCAACGTCCACATTTTGCTTGTGTGTTGGGGTTTACAGCTACTTGTCGGATTCCCAATATTTCAGCAGCGGGCTTGACTCCCGCCGATCGAGAGCTAACGGCTTTAGCCGATGGGGAGTTTCTGAGTCGCGGCATCCAGCCCAGCTATCGATATCCTTTGCCACCGCTGATCGCCGGGGCTTCACCGGCAATTATTACTAAAGCCATTTTGTCGGCCTTAGATATCCCCATCACCATTCTGAACAGTGGCTTGCCCCAAACACCCAGCTTTGACTGTGTTGATTTGGGTGGTCAACCAGCAGCTTGTCTTGCTACTGGTCGGGCGATGTCGATCGAATTAGTGCAACATCTGTG
>JAAFHZ010000139.1 GCA_013297675.1 Synechococcales cyanobacterium bin59.metabat.ball.084
GGATTATTGATCGCCTCATGCTGTGCCCGCCGCAGCAGCACATTACCCATGGTTGGCCCCGCCAACCTGCCCTGAAACCGGCCACTCTGGGTTAGCCACACAATCGATCGACCATCTGCGGCGCAGCGATGAATCAAAAATGGACTGAACATCACATTGCCAAAGGCCATAATGCTGCCCAAATGGTGCAGAGGCACCTGCCTGGTTTCTTCTTCAACTTTCACTTTTAAAGTCTCATGGTCGAGCTGCAAATAAGTTCCTTGAGTCTGGACATACAGCGTATTCAAAATTTGCTTCATATTTCATCAATCCTAAAAGCGGCTTGGGCATCCCATAACTGGGGGAATTTTTTTAATGACTGGGGGACACAGGCTTCTGATAGCGAACAATCATCACAGCGGGCATCGGCCACCGGCTGGGGCATGATTTGGGTTTGGAGAGTGGCCTGTACTGCCTGCACAGTGGCTGTCACCAGCGATCGAATCCGAAGATCAAATTCCACTACTCGCCGTCGTTTGGAGGCGCTATAAAACAAAGCTCCAGTAGTTACAGGTCGATCGAACATTTCCTCTAGACACATGGCCTGAGCGCAAAGCTGCACCGCATCGGCATCTTTGGCTTTGCGGGAACCCGCTTTGTATTCCACGGGGTAGGGTGTGCCGTCGGCTAAAAACTCTACTACGTCGGCGATGCCGCGCAGTTGATGACTATGGCTAATTAAAGCCAGCGATCGCTCTACCCGCACTCCTGCGATCAGTTCATGGCTGGGGGTATCAACCCGCTCATGTACTCTGAGGCCACGCAGGGTATAAATATTTTCTTGCCACACTTGCTCTAAGTGAATTAGGGCAAACTGGCGGGGGCAATAGACAAAGTGCTGAAGAGCACTCAGCATCACGTAATCATCGGTGGTTTCCACAATTTTGCTACTGAGCATCGATAACAGTAGCGTACCCACAAAATCATTCTATTTCGACGGTTGCTGGCACAAATTCTACTTTGTCGTAAATATAGGTAATTTCTACTTCTAGATCGATCGACTTTAATTGCACCACAATATCGGTTTCATCATATTCCTGAAAATCCCATTTCTTGGCGCTGGTTTTGACATATTGCTCGATATGCCGACTATATTGATCCACCAATATATATTCCTGAAAGCCCTCAATTGTGCGGTAGGCAGCAAATTTATCACCTCGGTCATAAGCCTGGGTGGACTTTGACAGTACTTCAACTATTAAGGTCGGGTTCACAACGGTATCTTTGCGCCCCGATTGCAACGCCCCCTCGATCACCATGATATCTGGGTAAGTATACAGTCTTGCCTGAGCAATCCAAAGCCTTTGATCAGCTACAAATACTTCCAATGGTTTACCTTGCAAGCCTATGGTCATTGCGGTACAAAGATTCCGGGCAATTCGATTGTGGTTAGGCGTTGCGCCGGTCATTAAAACTATTTCTCCATCACGATATTCATGCCGATCTGCTGATCGCACTTCCATCACTAAATATTCTTCTGGAGAATATCGCTGTGGTTGTTCGATCGTCGATTCAGCAGGTTTTTGAACTTGAGAAACCATGAGGTCATACTCCGCTGAAAGTGAGCTTGTACTTAATCATAGCGAAGGGGAGGCCAAAATACCTCCCCTAAATATTTACCCTTCGGTCAATCTAGTCAGGGTGACACCTTGAGGTAATTCGGTTCCATCGATCGACACTGTATAATCACCAAATTTCCGGGGTGGTTCATTGGGGTTAATTAGTTTGGCTGTAATTCGATCGAACAATTTATGTGCCGGGAAATTACCTAGTTTGCTTTCATGAGAAAAGACGTATAAGCCGCGTGGCGCCATTAGGCCGCGAGAGGCCGATCGATCGAAGTCCCACATATTTGTTAGGGCATCCCAAAATAATTCTAGATCTTTTGCAGTAACACCAGTTTGGGCGGCTAAATGAGGGGAAAAGAAGCCGTGCCCTCGATATAAACCGTAGGGTATCATTGCTTTTCGCCCGATTTCGGTGATTTTGCCACCCTTGCCTTTGCCATCTTCGTCACTTACTTCTACCTTGGCATCTTCTGGCTTAGTAATAGCGATTCTAGTAATTGCTACATCTAAAGGCATTATGGGATCTTGCGATCGAGCAAAAGTCATTTGCACCGGGCCACGAACTTGGCCACAGTTAACCCCAGTGGTCATCACTGCGCCAAACATCCGAATATCATAGAAGTTTTCGCACATCCATTTGCGGGCTTTGTCTACATCGTCGCGCTGTTGTTTTGTTCCCGTAGCTTTCAGATCTAAAGCAGTATAAGCCCTAGCGTGCATATCGTTGAGGGCAACTCCTTTGTTTTGCACATAGATCATATTAGGAGTCTGATCTTCACCAACTAAGTCTACATAGTTGCGAATTTTGCGTTTTAAACAAACATCAGTCACTAGACCTTCCATGGTTTCCGGGTCGGTGCGAGGCAAGTTACCACCATCTGGATCACCATTGGGGTTGCCGTCCAAAACATCGAAGAACAAAACGAAATCATGGCGACATTCTGGATTCAAGTGTTGAGAGGTATTAGTAGTCATTGTGAATTCTCCAAAAGGTAGGTGTGAATGAAAAAAAACAGATTTCTTGGGTGCCAAGGAGCTAAAAGCGAAGTCTCCGACTCCCCTTGTGGGAAAAGGGGCTGAGGGGTATCCATGATTCATTAGACTTGTTTAAACATCTGCTTTATCAGCATCTGAGGCGGCTTTTTTGGCTTCTTTTTCAGCCTTGCGATCGAGGGCAATTTTTCGGCTAGCGGCTCTTTGATGGTAGTAGCCCAAAGCAAAGATGCTCTGCTGCTGCATGTTGAGAGTATTAGGGAATTTCTCGGCAGAATAGAACTTAATAGTGATACTTTCTAATCCCTGCTGTAGCGCTTCACATACGGCTGGTTTGGTCACGCGCAGTTTACGCAAATGCCCTTGAGCATCTTTGACCAATTCACCAATGACTTTGCCGGGAGTGCTGGCAGCGGCTGAATAGTATCGATCGATCAGAGTAGTATTAATTTCGGGCAAAGCCGCCTTTTGAATATTCTCTAAATGAGCTAGCAGCCGACCACAATGGTAAGCCATCGTATCTTTTTCATCTTCAAAGCTGGGATCGAGGTTAAGTTCCTGCATATTTTCCATGGGGTTGTGAGTTTCAGTAGCTAGTTGAGTCGTCAAAATCAGTTTGATCAAGGCGGCTCTGGGATGAGGAATAGATTGCTCGATCGCTGTCCTTCTTACAGCCTGCGCCAGCATATCTAGGGGCAACTTGCCACCATTAAGCGCTATATCTAGCAGCTTGGCACCAGATAGATCAAGCTCTTTATTGACATCTCGATATAGTGGTCGCAGTAATCGCCGCATTGATAAATAAGGCTTCTGGATTTTTTGGCCATATTCATTAACAATCAACATGGCATCAAACCATGCCTGTAAATTAATTTTGGCTTGGGCGATCGGAATATTGATGTAGTTACGAACCACTGCTCGGCCACCGCTGGCGGTGAGGCTGAGGGCATAAAACCGATCGGCATCAACACCATATTGTTGTCTGCCCGATCGAGGAGCATCCAGCAAATTACGGACTTCGGCAGTTTGAAACGGATTAAAATCTTCCTCCAATAAATCATCTAAGTCTTCCGGTGACTGGTCTTCGTCATGCAATTTGCTGATTACTTGAGTATTGAAATTACCCCGTACCCAAAAGGTGTAAACTACTGGCCCAAGATACAGGCGACTTTCTTTAGTAGCAATTAAATAGTTGAGAGCCTTACCAAAACCTTCTGCCGCATCCCGCGAGATGGGCGAAGTTAAAGAATTCTCTAAACCATAAGAGCTAAAGGGGGCAGCGTTTGCTGAAACTAACGATGTCCCAGCAGTTTGGCCATCAGGAATGCCTTTGATTTTAACCGGCAGACGAATTTCTACCGGGCAATTTTCGATGCCTGTGACCAAGCAAGTCATGAGGGGACTATCTTTACCGGCGGTGTGTGCTGCCCAAAAGTTCTGGATAGCAGTGTTGTTTTCCACCGCATTAGCCGGAATTACCGATCGCCCACCTAAGCCATAGACTTGAAAGGTGAAGTTATCAGCCGGATCAAGATCGGCACCAAGATCTGCTTTGTTGAATTCCTCGGGTTTCCAGGTAGCTAAGAAGCGATCGATCGCTATTACGGCTGGGTCTTGCGTTTTCTCCGCACAAAGATGAATTAGCTCCTTATATTGCCGATGGCGCTCCGCTACTTTTTTGGGGTCAGCCCCGGCTTTTTGTAAACCCAAAACATATTCGCCGTTGTCGGCCAATAGTTTGGGTTTAATGCCTGAAGATCGCACCATGTCGGGCATGACGTATTCTTTGCCGCGCAGCTCGGCTTTGGTCGCGCCTTTGAGGTCTTCAAAACTACCTTTGAGGGTGCCATCAGCGTTAATTGGAATCATCCAGCGGATTTTGACTTTGCCATACATCGAGGGCATCGCATCGTTACCAGCAAGCTGTTTAGATAGCTCATATAGTTCAGTTAAAATCATTGGCTGCCTCGTGCGATCGGTGAATATAAGCTTTGAGGCACATGCAATACTCCATGTTCTAGCTCGGCATGAAAAAACTTGGGCATGGCGCTGCCTTGGGCAACCCGTGATCCATTTCCATCATGGGCGCGATAGCTCAGCTTGCCGCCTTTGGGCTGCTCACTAAATTCCACATCAAACAGCATCCAACCCAAGTCTTGCTTAGGTTGATCGGCTAATTCGGAATGCTCATCGCCGTTAACTGGTTCAAATTCGGCGCTAAATTCCCTGGTGCCTAAATATGGTTGATTAAAGCATTGGCCACGATTAACTCGTCGCCTAAACTGATCTCGATATTTGGCAATATCATCGGTGGCATGAGGCAACAAATCCATTTGAGCAGCAATGATGTATTCCACGTTGCGCAAACAAAGACTATGGCGCTGGGCGCGATCTTCTTCGGCAAAGTAGCCGCCGCCAGGTTCCCAGCTTTTGGCTGCCCGATCGCTCTGATGACTATTCACCTCATTGCGCAGTATGGAAAATTGCTGGATGCGCCTTAGCACTTGAATCGATTGAATGCGGTAACGAATTTCTGGTTTCCAGAAAATTGCTTCGCAAATGCCGCGTGCGGCGCTGGGAGTTGGTGCTTCGTAGCTCACTCGCTCTGCCGAAAATTCGGGTCGGGTAAACAGGGCAAAATCACCCCGCACCTTGACTAACAAAGGTTCTTGGTCACTCATAAAACAATGTGTTTCATTTGTATAGATCTATGCTTCCCCAGCTTTCACTGGGTATCTCTACTAGGTAATTATTTGTCCAAAGTTTTAAATCCCCAGATAACTCTATATCAAAATAGAGCTATCTGCAATTTCTTAACAGCGATTGAACAACTCCCACTTGTTGCGCCCAACGTAAGACACCACATATCGATCACATTTGTAGAATCCACTGCTGGATCTACGTGCTTTATCTAAAGGTGTTCTGTTCTCAATGCCAAGGAAGTCAATGATTTCCTCAGTTGTTCGATATTGCTTAGTAGCCATGTTAGAATCTCTCAATGTTTTTATTGTTTTGGCCTTCGGCTCCGGGAGAATTCCTGGAGAGGAGGCTTAGTTTATGATTGCAGACCTTTATGAAAATGTCAAATTTTAATTATAAGTTCTGTAAGAAGTTCTGGTCAATACTTTCTGGATAAAAGGCATTGATTTAATTGTTGAGCGGTCATTTATTAAATGACCGCTGATAAATAATTACTATTATTCTAAATTACAAGTAATGTAAATTCCAATCCTCTGCTAAGCTTTTACTCCTAACAGCTAAGATTTTAGTCTCCCACAAATTATTGTTTTCAGTGCAAATCTTTCACCAAATTAAAAATCCTGGATTGATCGCCCATCCAATGCGCAAGGAATCCCTCGATCGGCAATTTCCCACAGCCGTTTGGTCATCATGCTTAATCACCACTGGTGTGGTATGGCCATCGGTCAGCTTGAATTCTTCACCTATTTACTGGTAATTACCAGCATCGTGGAGCCTAATAATACTATTTTTGTTTAGATCCAGCTTTTAATAAAACTCTTAAAAAATGCCTGTTTTACGAAGTTTATCTGGGTTAGACTGTACTGTAGACTTTTTCACTCTATCGATATTTTGAGGCGCGGCAGCATGAAAATAAAGCACGTAAGAATTAAAGATTTTCGTGGTATCGATGATCTAAGTTTAGATTTTGGCTTTGATAATATTAACGTTCTTATTGGCGTGAATGGTGTTGGCAAATCTAGTGTCATTGATTGTTTGTGTTTGTTGCTTTCATCATATGTTAAAGAGCTTAGCGTAATATTTGTAGAACGAAAAAGACAACAATCTTCTGAGAATGGATACATAGTCAATTCTGGTGAACGCTCTGTGAGTATTGGAGGAGTAAATAATGGAACTATCGTTGTTATGGGGAACAATAATATCATTCAGCATTTACGAGAGTCTAGAAATGAAGTAGATGATATAAAAAATGATGCTAACTCTTCAACTCTTGAAATATTAATTAATCATCATCATAAAGATTTCGCATGGTCGAAAGTAATAGATCGAGGAAAAAATAAAAATTTTGAAGCATCTAACGAAATTGGCTTAGTGGATTTAGTTAGTGCAATAGTTCCATCTTACTCGCCTGATTTTAGTATTCCACTGGTGCTTTGCTATCTGGTAAATCGTGCTGTGTTAGATATTTCACTTGATTTATCAGACACATCAAATTCCACTCAACTAAAAGCATTTGATGATTCTTTGACAGGTGCCCAGACAGGATTTGATGAGTTTTTTAGATGGTTTAGAAGCTTAGAAGATTTAGAGAACGAAGAAAGGCGTGATGCTCCTGGATATCGAGATCATCGATTAGAGGCTGTCAGAAAAGCTCTGCCGAAATTCATGCCGGAGTTTACAAATTTAAGAATTCGTCGTTCTCCACTCAGAATGACAGTATCTAAGCACAATCAAGAGTTGATTATTAATCAATTATCTGATGGGGAAAAATGCTTGTTAGCAATGGTGAGTGATTTGGCTAGAAGGTTAGCAATAGCTAATCCTGGTTTAGCAGACCCTTTGCAAGGTGAAGGCATTATTTTAATCGATGAAATTGAACTGCATTTTCATCCTCAATGGCAAAGAGGTATTCTCCCCACCTTATCTTCGACATTTCCTAACTGTCAATTTATAGTTTCAACTCACTCACCCCAGATCGTGAGTGATGTTCAACCTGAAGCTGTTTATCTTCTCCAACAAACGTCTACCGGTCTTACTGCTTCTCATGCAGTAGGTTCATATGGCCGTGATAGCAATCAGATTTTGGAGGATTTAATGGGAGTACCCGATCGACCCCAGCACATCAAGAGTCAATTACAACAGCTCTTCCGATTAATTGATGACGGTAACTTAGAGGCAGCACAGAAATTAAAAGAGCAGCTTGAACGGCAAATCGGCCTTGACGAGCCAGAATTTGCCAAAGCAGATGTAATGATCAGACGAAAAGAGATTCTTGGACGATGAAGTTTATTCAAAAAAACCCAGAGCCTGATGCTTTTATCCAATGGAAGCAACAAACAACCGCAGATTGGCAACCCGGTTGGGACAACTTCCAAAAACCAGAAAAAACCATTGTTCACAGAGCATTAATTACAGAACAAGGTCATATTTGTTGCTACTGTAGTCAACGAATTACTCAAGCTAGTAGCCATATTGAGCATTTTCAGCCACGAACTTCATATCCTGAATTGAGTCTTAGATACAATAATTTTTTGGCTTCTTGTCCTGGATATCCTAAAGAGCTAGAATCAACAACTAATGTCACTAAACTACCACAAGAGTTTTGTGGTCAGCGTAAAGGAGCTTGGTTTGATCTTAATTTAACTGTTTCCCCGCTGCAATTGAATTGCGCTAGCTACTTTCGCTACACGAGAATTGGGGAGATTTTGCCAGCCCAAGATTTGACCAAAGTGGCTGCTGCTGAGGCCACGATCGAAAATCTTGGACTGGGTAACCCAAAGTTGATCAGATTACGCAGAGCAGCTATCGATGCTGCTTTGCAAGATATTGATACTTTCACAGATGAAGATATTCAAAAACTAATTGACGGTTATGATCACCCAGACAATTCAGGAAAACACATCCCATTTTGTAATGCTGTAATCTATATGTTGCGACAAATAATATAAATTCAATCATTGCTACCTAAGCCAGAGGTGTTTGCCAAATTTGCATCCAGTGAAGACATCTAACACATTTTCATTAAGCTCTTAGATCTCTGTGCAAATCTTTTACCAAATTAAAAACCCTGGATCGATCGAACTATCCAGCTCCAAAGGAATCCCTCGAATCGAGTCATAGAGTCCGATCCACTTCCATAAGTCCATGCCAGCCTTGACTTCCCGGCAACTATCCGACTTTTCAAACAGGCGTTTTGGAATGTTCACCATGTAAGGTTGCAAAAACGCTCGGTCTTCAGCACAGATACTTCGATGGGCAAGTGCGCGTAACCGCTGAGTCACATCGTCATCATACTCAATCACCACCGGCATCGTATGATCATCGATCAGCTTAAACTCTTCGCCTATTGTGCGGTATTTACAATAGTCATGGAGCGGAATGATCCCTTTTTTATCTAGATCCAGCTTCATATACAGATCCTGAAAATATTCTTCAAAGATATCGGGTTCATGCAGTTGCTCCAGGTTAAACTTTGGATCTTGAAGTAGCGATCGAGTTTTATTCAGAGCATGGGTATATTCACCGGCTGGCGCTTTACTGCCTTCCGATGGATCAAAGATCACCACTCGACCATTAATTAACTCACCCAATTCATTTTCAAGCCGACCCAATCGATTACACCGTCCTGCTGCCTGCACTATCCGATCGAGTGGCCCTAAAGCCCGGTATACCAACGGAAAATCTAAATCCACCCCTGCTTCCACTACCTGGGTAGAAATCAAGCGGCAAAATTCGTTATCTCTTAAACGCCGTTTAACCTCTGCTAACACTACCTGTCGATGTTTACCACAGAGCAACGTTGACAGGTGCAGCGTCTTTGACTGCACCACCGACACCGCTACCCGTTGCGCGATCGATCCACTTACCCCAAAAGCGACCGACTCTGGACTATCATCTTTTTTAACACCCAGCGCATCCATCACGGCCAAGGCATCCCGACGAGTATTCAGCACCACCAAAGCTGAAGAATGCGGTAGGTCGTCTACTAATTGCTGCCATGTCCAGGTTTCACCGGCTAGCGGTATTTGGTAATCTACCCGCCGCAGTTTTGTAAAATGTTCGATCGCTAGCTCGTGGGGAATAATATCTCGGACTTCTTCGGGTTTAAAAGCATTCTCAAAATACGGGGTATTTATTGCTAGCGCGGGTTGGGTGGCAGTACACAAAACTATCGTTACATTGTATCGATTAACCAGCTCTTTCATAATCGCTACGATGGGTGATAATAGCTCGATCGGCAATGTTTGCACTTCGTCTAAAACAATCACGCTATTTACAATGTTATGCAGCTTGCGACATTTACCGGTTTTGTGCGAAAACAAACTGTCGAAAAGCTGTACTGTGGTAGTTACAATTAATTTTGCATCCCAGTTTTGGGTGGCTAACTTGGCTTGTGTTCGTTCCCGATTAAAAATTTCGTCGCTTTCGAGCTGTTCATCTTGCTGATCTCGTTGATCTGGATTTTTGCTTGGCTTCCGCTCCGGCTCGATCGAGCTGTGGTGTTCTAATAGTGCTGCTGCACCCAGTTCTTTAAATATTTCATCTCGGTATACTTGCGCCGTTTGATCAATAATGCTGGTGTAGGGCACCGCAAAAATCACTCGATCGAACGTTGGCTGATGATTTAGACGATGAAAAGTGGCGTGTTTGAGGGCAAAAGCCAGACCACTACGAGTTTTGCCGCCCCCAGTAGGTACACAAAGTCGAAATACTCCTGGGGTGTTTTCAGCAGCAGTTAAACAGTTCTCGTATACTTCTGTGCGCACTAGGTTAACTTTGTCTGTGGCTGCGGAGGGTTCATTGACAAATTCTAGTTGCTTTTTTTGAAAGGTTTGCCATAGTTGCTCTAGGGTAACGGCATTAGCCCGAGCTTCGCGTTCTTGATATCGGGGCAAATTGTCGAATTTTTCGGTGTCTAATCGATCGGCATCAATTAAACAAGAAAAAACCAATCGTAAAAATAGACCCAAGGCCACCTTATCATTCAGTACAGCTTTTAAAGGTGCATTTAGTTTAGGAATTTTTCTCAGATTTGGGATCTCTGATTCGGCAAGTTGAATAGTAGTTGAGTAAACTTGCTTTATGTTCGGATCACTTAATTTGCTTTGAAGATCAGCTTGATCAGATAAACCAGCATGATGACCGGCTATCAAAAATGAAAGATAGTCATGATTTAGTAATTCTTTTGCTAAAATTGCACCATAAATTGCATGGGGAACTTTAGTGCTTGGTGATTTTTGGTTTGCTTTTTTTGCTTGGTCGCACTTTTGTAAAAAAGCCTGAAATCCTGGGTTGTACTTACCAAGATCATGCCACAGTCCTACATAGTAGGCGATTTTACCAGCACCTATTTTTTGGGAGAATCCAGATGCTTTATCTGCAACTTCATACAGGTGTTTATCTAGCTCATGCCATTTACTTGGATCATAATCGCTAGGGGTATGGGCAGAAAATTTAGTAGACATATTAAGTAAGGAAGTTTTGCAGCGGTTAGCTCACTGGGTCTGTCGGTTGGTGTTCTAGAGTTTGCCGCTGCGAAGGAACCAGGCGATTGCGCCACTAACCGAAGCTGTAAAAACAACAATGGCTATTTGTTTCCAGTTCTTAAGCTCTCCAACCTTTTCAGCTAAGTCAGAAACTTTCTGCGCTGAAGATTCTAATCCACCCATTCGAGATTCTAAGTTGCCCAATCTGGTATCGAGGACTTTCATATCTCCCCTAATATCAGAGAAACCAACACGCATTTCTTCTCGCAGCCCACCAACGGAAGCTACTAAGTCGGTGATCGCCTTGCTGTTGGCATCGATCGCAATCTTTAATTCCTTAATGTCTTGGTCTGTAGCTTGTGTCATGGTTGTGTCTCAAAGCAAGCACTGTAGTATTACATATTATATGGTATTTGATACTGGGCACAGCGTTCCAATCCTCGATCGCCCCGAAGGACGACCGCTACCTTGAAAAATAAAAAATAATTATTAAATTAAAGGTTTGTTCCAATCCTCGATCGCCCCGAAGGACGACCGCTACTTTTCCTCTATGGATTCTTGGTATTCTTTGCTTGTGTTCCAATCCTCGATCGCCCCGAAGGACGACCGCTACATAGAATGAGCAAAAAAATGACTGATGATTTGTTGGTTCCAATCCTCGATCGCCCCGAAGGACGACCGCTACTATGGGTGAACGTCCGGATAAATATACTATAGAAAGTTCCAATCCTCGATCGCCCCG
>JAAFHZ010000014.1 GCA_013297675.1 Synechococcales cyanobacterium bin59.metabat.ball.084
GTCTGGTAAATCTAAAAAAGCTTCTATGATTGCTAAGTTATTCAAAATTGTCACTACTCCATAAGTTGCTGTACCATAATACTAGCACCACTTGTGCCAATTATCATAGAATGAAATAGCCCTGGATCGGGGTCGGTGATTGCTGAGTCTAATTCAAAGTCAAATACGATCGCATGTCCATGTGTTTGTATTAGCGCATCATCACGGTATGGTTGCCAACTCTCAACCGCATTACTCCTCTGTTCTTTTGAATAGTTTCCTTTATCGTCCTCCTCAAAGTAGCCTTCGATCTGTTGCATGATTTTGTATTTTTTTGAAAGGTTTGGTGGTAGGCGACTAGGGTTCAGCTCAATTAATACAAAAGCTTGCGCTGTAGAGTTTACGATCGCTAAGAATAAATCGTTATATGTTTCAAAAAGCCCGCCATGACTCATATCTACTAGATTCCAACCCAGCTTCAAAACCTTGTATAAACAGATGAATTCATTGGCCTTATTTATAATTAGCTGCTTACGATCCTTCCCTTCGCCCTTATTCCCCCAGAAGGAAAATAGATCTTTCTCGGTAATTTTTCCATTGCGATCGTAAACATAAAATAAGTTGAATATTTCGCACCACATGTAGTCGTTCACCATGCAGATTTCTAGCTGGTCTGTTTCTAAATATGGTGACAATATGATGGATGATTTTAGTAGTCGAAATAAAAACTGATCGCATAGCAATGAAGAATCAAAGTATTGAGTCAGTGCCCCGTTTTCCACTAAATGGATGCAGAATGTTGACTTCTCAGCACGTCCAGTGATATAAACCCCAACATTCTCAAAGCGGCTAAAAATGACATAAACCGCCTTGAATAAAAGTTCATTGCGATCGCTCAAGGAAACTGGTCGCCGCCCTTGGCCGGGTATGTGACCAGATAATAATGAAGCCGAAAATTTATGGTGGCCTGCCTTGTGGTGATTCCGGCATTTCCCAACAGCCAAGTGGATCTGCTCTTGTGTCCAGTTGTAGGTCATAATTAAACCTCAATAATTATTTTTTAAATCTGTTTTTTCCCGGCTGGCTTTGGTAGAGCTGCCGGTTTTTTTGTTGGTTCAAGCATATTAATCATTTGAGATTTTATCAACATTGTCGAATTCCACAAACACAGATTTCTTATTGATCGAACCCGCGTAATTCCGGTGCATCACCAAGGGACTATGCCCGTAGCCTTGGTCACTGCAATATAATTTGCACCACCAGCAAGGCTGTGACTAACCGCAGTCGATCGCGTTTTGCCCGGTGGACGGTATCGAACATCAACATCTTTCAGCACCTTTGCCCAGACTCTTGAACTAAAGTTGTCCCGATCGATTGGGCATCCCTTGGGACTGATGATTCCAACCAGCGATCGACAGGCTGGGGTATTTGGCAAACCCAAAGCTAAAGTTCTTTGCTTGGGGTCTTTCCAGCGTAGACGCAGGCGACCATTGTGATTTTCGATAGTAACTTTCATGCGGGGTAAAAGTTGAACCCGATTGAACACCTCTGAACACTTACCAAAAATCTTATTGAATACAACAAGGCTCCCAAGGAGTAGCTATTACTCTTTGGAAGCCCTTATGTATCTTTCTTTCAGCCTTAAGCGGGAGACGCGATTCGAACGCGCGACATTTACCTTGGCAAGGTAACGCTCTACCACTGAGCTACACCCGCGTTTTTAACGCTTATTGATAATGCCACAGTTCACGACCCCTGTCAACCATTTGCATTTAAATTCTCAGATAGACTACCGTGAAAGACAAAATCCCTGGCTAAAACTGGACTTTACCCATGCTTGATATTTTGCTTCTTTCCAACGGCCCCGGCGAAGTCACCACCTGGGTACGACCAGTGGTAGCCGCTTTGCGGGAGCGCTTTAGCACCGATCGAGCCAGAATCTCGGTGGTATTATCGCCCTGCCCTAACTCCGGTGGCCGCGAAGCCGAGATTGCCTTGGCTTATCCGGGAGTCGATCGAGCACAGTCTGCCCAGCACTTTTGGAATTTTTTGCTCTGGGGCAAAACCGCCGACAACTGGGATTGGCATCCTCAGGGCATTGTGATCTTTTTGGGTGGCGACCAGATTTTTCCGGTGGCGATCGGGCGGCGGTTGAAATATAAAACCCTGATTTATGCCGAATGGGAAGCGCGTTGGTTGCCTTGGATCGATCGATTTGCGGTAATGAACGATAGCGCCATGCAGAAAGTCCCGACTAAATATCTGGACAAAATCTCGGTGGTGGGGGACTTGATGGTAGAAGTAGGAGTAGCAGGACAGGCATCGTCTCCCGCTAATTTGATCGGCATTTTGCCCGGATCTAAAGCACAAAAATTGCAGATGGGTTTGCCTTACATGCTGGCGATCGCCGAAATGTTGAAACAGGCCAAGCCAGAATTGGAGTTTGTATTGCCTGTAGCTCCATCGATTACGGTGGAATATATTGCACAGTTTGGCGATCGCCTCCAAAACCCGATCGTCGATCTGGTGGGTGGAACTACGGCAACTTTGCATCCGGGAGAGAACGCTTATCTAGAGACTGCCAGCGGTTTAGAAGTGCCATTACACACCAATTTCCCGGCTTATGAGCAGCTTAGCAAATGTGTTTTGTGCTTGACCACAATCGGCGCAAACACCGCAGAGCTGGCAGCTTTGGGAGTGCCAATGATTGTGGTGCTGCCGATCTATCAGCTCGATGCCATGCGCAGTTGGGATGGAATTCCTGGAATCTTGGCGCGGTTGCCAGTGGTGGGCAGCCCGATCGCCACGGCCATCAACTGGTTGGCATTTAAGCAGCTCAAGGGGCGGAAGCTGGCTTGGCCAAATATTTGGGCGGGCAAAGAGATTGTACCCGAGCTGATTGGTTATTTTACTCCCAGAGAAATAGCTGATGTGGCGATCGATCATCTTGACCATCCCGAAAAGCTCACAGAGATGAAAGCGAGTTTAAGTGAGGTGCGGGGCACGCCTGGAGCGGCTCAGAAAATTGCAGACATTGTGCAAGAGCTGAGTGAGATTAAAAGTTAGTTGGTATTTTTGATAGTTCTGAGGTACTATGCTGATTTAACGCCATCCATCAACTATCCGCAACTTTCCGGTTGCTGGTGATAAAGAATGGTGTACATTAATCCTCTGTTACCCCCGCAAATACCACAATGTCTCAACTAGACCTGTTAGGAGCAGACGAACGAATTATTCCTACTGCTTTGCATTCAGAAATGCAGCGATCGTATCTCGAATATGCGATGAGCGTCATTGTGGGCAGAGCCTTGCCAGACGTGCGCGACGGCCTGAAGCCAGTGCATCGGCGGATTATGTTTGCGATGCACGAGCTGGGATTGACCCCCGATCGACCTTTTCGCAAATGCGCCAGAGTAGTCGGGGATGTATTAGGTAAATACCACCCTCACGGCGACCAATCGGTTTACGATGCCTTGGTGCGATTGGTGCAAGACTTTTCTTCGCGCTATCCGCTGCTGGGGGGACATGGAAATTTTGGCTCGATCGATAACGATCCACCGGCAGCAATGCGCTACACCGAAACCCGATTATCGGGGATTGGCCATGAAGCGGTGCTGGGGGAAATCAGCAGCGACATTGTAGATTTTATTGGCAACTTCGATAACTCTCAGCAAGAACCGACTGTATTACCAGCGGAGTTTCCGGTACTGCTAGTGAACGGCTGTTCAGGAATTGCCGTGGGCATGGCTACCAATATTCCACCGCACAATTTGGGTGAAATTATTGATGGGACGATCGCCTTAATTGATAATCCCAATCTGCCTGACCATGAACTGTGGACAATTATTCCAGGGCCAGATTTTCCGACTGGTGGTGAGATTATTGGTAATGATGCGATCGTGGAAGCCTATCGCACTGGTCGGGGGATTATCCCTGTGCGCGGTGTTTTCCATTTAGAAGAAGCCGCTCTTCAGGTGAAGGTTCCTGGTAAACACCGCAAACGGCGGGATGCGATCGTGGTGACAGAGCTGCCGTTTCAGGTAAACAAGGCGGCTTGGATTGAGCGGATTGCAGAATTAGTTAATGGCGGTAAAATCGACAACATTGCCGATATTCGGGATGAAAGCGATCGAGATGGGATGCGGGTAGTCATTGAAATCAAAAAAGACAGCGATCATCAAAAAGTAATCAACAATCTTTATCGGCAGACTGCTCTGCAAAGTAACTTTGGCGCAATCTTTTTAGCGATCGTCGATGGTTTGCCTCGGCAGCTCAGTTTACGAGAAGCGCTGCAAGAATTTTTGAAATTTCGGGAGGAAACTCTCACTCGTCAATATAACAAAGAGCTAGAAGGCTTTGAGCAACGCGCCCACATTGTGACTGGTATCACGATCGCCCTCGATAACTTAGATGAGACGATCGAAATTTTGCGTGGTGCTCCCGATGGTAGTACTGCCAAAATGCAGATGGTGGAGAGGTTATCACTCAGCGAAGAGCAGGCCGATGCAATTTTGGCAATGCCAATGCGCCGCCTAACTGGTATGGAGCGCCAGAATCTGGCCAATGAATTGGCAGAGTTACAAGCCAAAATTGCTGGCTTACAAAAGCTGCTGCAAGATCGCAAAGAATTGCTCAAATCCATGAAAAAAGATCTGCGGGCTTTGCGCAAAAAATACGCCGACCCCAGGCGCACCAGAATTATCAACGCCAAGCCGATTTTACCCACTCCCCCAGCGCCTCCTAAAGTACCTAATCCACCAGTAGCTGAAATGGTTGCGCCCGTGGATGTGGTGACGAAAGAATCATCTACCCCATTAGCACTGACTTATGAGGCAATCTCAGAATCAGCCAAAGATGCCAGCCTCTTGGTTGAAGCCCCAGAAATTCCAGAGCTGTTTTCTGGTGACGCGCAGCCGGAGGAAATACCCGCATCGACACCGACTCCAACGGTTGCTAAGAACTCCAATCGTACCTCCACCCTACCGCCAAGACCACCGGCCAAAGAAATTGCCAGACAGGTTGCCGCTGCTCGTTCTCAACAGATCTCTCTGATGATTACGCCGCCAGAACCAGCGCAGTTAGTAGAACTGGAGTTTTTGCGTAGTGGTTTGGTGCGCCGATTTAATGATGAAAATCTGCGGTTAACTAGCACTAGTGAGTTTGTAACTAGTCGCCGATCAATCATGAGTGACCAAGAAATCATTGTGATTAGCGATAGTGCCAAGGCTCATGCTGTGAAGGTCGATCGGCTACCTAAAGTTGCTAACAGCAATCAATTGGGTGAATCTCTCGATGCGGCTATCCCTGGCTGGGATGGCGCAAAAATTGTGCAGGATCTGGAGTTCCCTAAAATTGATGCTGCTGATCCAAAGGCGCTCATTAATAACGCTTTGATTTTAGTGACTGCCCAAGGTCGAGTGAAACGCTTGTCCTTGGCGGAGTTAACGGCTAGTAGTACGCGGGGGATTTCGTTGATTAAAATGAAAGATGACGACAAGTTGCTGTTTGCAGTGCCGATTGATGGTAGCGCTAAGGAACTAGTTGTAGCTACTTCCATGGGGCGCTTAGTCCGATTGACGATTTCTCAGGATCAAATGCCTGTTCAAGGTCGGCCATCTCAAGGAGTCCAAGGTTTACGAGTTGGTAGCAAGGAGCAGTTAGTGAATGCGGTGGCGGTGCAGAGTAGCGATAAGTTAGTGTTACTCACTAGTCTCGGTTGCAGTAAACAGATTCCGGTGACGGCGCTGCGGGCAGTGCCGGTGGGCAGCATTGGCGATCAGGCGGTGCGCTTTGGTGGTCGGACTGAGTTCCTTACTGGCATGTTGGTAGCCCAGGCTGGCCAAGTTGCCACGGTGGTTACCGATCAGGCTCGGTTGCTGAAAATGGCCGTTGATAGTTCACCGCTCTTAAATAAAGAAGGAGCGGGCGATCGACTAATTGACCTAGAGCCAGAGGAGCAATCGATCGGCATGGGATATGATTGCTGATAGTCTAAACTGTGATTAAGATGATTAATTTATAGACTATGATTCACATCCAGCAACCAATCAAAAATCCCTAGCTGAAGGATGAATATATGGAAATTACTACTCTGACCTCTATTCTGATTTCGTTTCTTCCGGCTTTGTTAAAGCTGGGAGGCAAAGCTGTTGATCAGGATACTGAATCAGCAGCAGGTAAGTTTGGAGAAGCGAATTTTGCCATGGCCCAAGCTATTTGGGAGGAATTAAATCCACGGGTACAGGTGAGGGAAGCAGCGATTAATTTGGCTAATAACAATCGGGAGGATTCACAGGCTGCTTTGCGATTACAGTTGAAAAAGTTATTGCAACAGGATCAGGAGTTGAAGAAGTCGATCGAGCAATTTTTCCAAGGAGATGATGATGTTTTTAGTAATAAAATCGCGCAAAATGTGATAGAAAATCATAGCAGTCTAACCGGTCATAAGAAAATAGTTGATATTTTCGACATTTATAATGGAAAAGATCCAAGAAACGTACCTACATATAGTGTGAGTGAGGCTGCTAGATATTTGCGAATTCCGGTGAAAACAGTGCGCTTTTGGGTTACTGGTCGGCGCTATTCTTCCACCCAAGGTCAGCAATTTTTTGCGCCATTTATCCCACTTGCTAATTCTTCGCTACTCTCATTCATCAATCTAGTAGAAATCCATGTACTAAAGGCAATTCGCAAACATCATAAAATTCAACCAGAGAAGATACGAGTAGCTTTAGACTATCTAGAATCACAATTGCAAGTAACTCACCCTCTAGCTCATAGTAAATTTCGGACTGATGGGATTGATCTATTTATTAGTTACTATAGCACTTTGATCAATGATTCTCCCGCTGAACAAAGAATTCTTAAAGAATTACTAACTGCTTGTTTGGAGCGGATTGAACCAGATGATACGGGCTTAGCTAGCAAGCTTTATCCCTTCACCCATTCCCAAGAAGCCAATAGTCCTCGTTTAGTAGTAATCGATCCTCGCATTGCTTTTGGTCAACTTGTAATTGTAGGAACAGGTATCCCCACCAAAATTGTGGCAGAGCGTTATGTCGCTGGCGATTCCTTAGAGGATTTAGCTGACGATTATAATTGTAATCGTCATTTAATCGAAGCAGCTATTCGCTGCGAAATGCCCTCCTCAACAACATGACTTCACCACCAATTACTTTTTTTATTGATCGCTGTTTGGGTAAAAAAGTTGAAGATGCTCTGCGGAATGCTGGCCTGATAGTGGAAATTCATGGAGATCATTTCGCTCCCGATGCTCTAGATGTAGATTGGTTAACAGCAGTAGGTGTAAGGCAATGGGTTGTTCTGACCAAAGATGAAAATATCAGCAGACGAACTTTAGAGAGGATGGCTGTTACCCGTGCTGGAATTAAGTTATTTATCCTGACTTCTCAAAATATTGCTAGTTTTGAAATGATTAATATTTTGGTGCAAGCGATCGAGCCAATGAAAAATTTAGTCTACAATCACCCTGCACCATTCATTGCCAAAATCCATCGGAATCATCAGGTAGAGATGTGGCGCAGCTACGAAGATCTGATGTCTGAGCTGAATTCTGAGACAGAGTGATTATGAAAAACTCCTGCTGCCGAGAATGCTCACGCAGTCGTGATAACGTCTAGCAAATGCAGCTCAATAATCGATGTATTCGTTGTTGGTCATGACCAAGCTAGCAAACCAATCTTCCAACTGGTCGCCCCAAGCAGATAGAGAATATTCCTGCTCAGCCTGTTGGCGACAGGCCGATCGATCGATTTCCCCCAACCTTCCAATAGCTTCCACCAACCCAGCTACACTATCTGGCTCCACCAAAAACCCCGTTTGACCATCTCGCACAATCTCGGTCGGGCCACCTCGGGCATAAGAAATCACTGGTACTCCGCAGGCCAAAGCCTCGATCGCCACGTTACCAAAAGCCTCCACCCAGCGCGGAGTCATCAGCAACGCTCGACAGTCCCCCACAATCTGCTGCATTGCTGCCGTATCTAAAAAGCCGCAGTATTCAAAGTAGCCAGCATACTCGGCTTGGAGCTGCTGCCAATAAGCTTGGTCTTGGACTTTGCCCATAATTTTTAATATTAAGCCAGTGGCTTTTGCTGCGGCCAAGGCATCTTCTAAGCCCTTTTCTGGGGAAATGCGACCCAGAAAAGCCAGGGCATTAGCAGGATTCGCTCGATATTCGTAAACTCCCAAATCTAAACCCGCACCGCCCAAAATTCGGCAGTGTTCGGCAAACTCGAAGGTTTCGGCCTGGGTGCGGCTACAGACTCCGATCGAACCCGGAAAATCGATCGCCACCTTGCCCATCTCTTGATCTAGAGCCGAGATCAGCGAACCCATACTGATAAAGTGGGCGATCGGAGTTTGGAACCAAGGTGTCAGATAAAATGGCAGCCAGTCGTAGGCAATGTTGAAAATCAGATCATAATTGGCTTGCACCTGACGAGCATAGCTCCACATATTGGCCAAAACCGGATCAGCAGGCATGGCGATCGGAGCAGAAATCTCTTGGGTTTGGGCAGTGGTTTGTAAATTGCCAGAGATCTGAGCGATCGAAAAATCTAGCAGCTCCGAGCCTGCGGGAGCCACAAGCTGAATTTCGTGACCGCGACGACGCATTTCGATCGCCAGGTTTTTGACCGTTAACTCTACGCCTCCGCCCAAACCGCTGCCAAGCGCTCCTACTGAGGTGGACATTATTAATAACCGCAATGGCTCATGCTCCTGCTGTGTGTATTCGATCAACTGATGTAATCCGTACCAGCTCATAGCTAGTAGACCGAACAATCAAGCTTATAATTAAGGCGGCGGCTTGCCGCTCATTATTATTCTGGAGCTTTTCATGCTCAACGCCATTATTATTTTATTGCTGGTTGCTGCGGTAGCTGGCGTAGGTTACGACATCATCGATATCTTACCAGCCGAGCTAGTCGCCAAAGTCAACAATGTCTCTGGTTTGCGAATTGTGGCAGCTAGTTTTGGGGGATTTTTTGGTGGAGTCTTTGGGTTTTTGGTGATTACGATCTACCGGCGACTGGAAAAACAGATTCGATCGATGCCGATCGATGTTCTGGTAGCTCGTTCTTTAGGTCTGGTACTGGGTCTACTAGTAGCTAACCTGATGCTAGCTCCGGTGTTTTTACTGCCGATTCCTGCCGAATTTTCTTTCCTGAAACCTTTATTGGCGATCTTGAGCAGTACGCTGTTTTGTTATACCGGCGTAACTTTAGCTGATACCCACGGTGGAGCGTTTCTGCGCTTGTTTAGCCCGCAGAATTACAATGCAATGCTGGTGGCCGAGGGCACTTTACAGCCGGTAAAATCTAAGGCGATCGATACTAGCTGCATTATTGATGGCCGGATCGAAGAATTGATGGCGACGGGTTTTGTGGAAGGCCAGATATTGGTGCCGCAGTTTGTGTTGCATGAGTTGCAGCTATTGGCAGATTCTTCTAATGATATGAAGCGCATTCGGGGTCGTCGGGGTTTGGATGCTCTGAAGAGAATGCAGGATCATTTTCCAGATTCGATCGTGATTCATCCTGCTAATTATGCAGATTTAACTACTGTAGATGATAAATTGTTGCGCTTTGCTAGTGAAATTAATGGTATGTTGCTGACTAATGATTTTAATTTAAGCAAAGTTGCCGATCTGCAAAAGGTGCCAGTGCTGAATATCAATGATGTGGCCAAGGCGCTCAAGCCGATCTATTTACCGGGTGATAGCATCGAAATTAAGATTGTGAAAGAAGGTAAAGAAGCCTCCCAGGGTGTGGGCTATTTGGATGACGGTACGATGGTGGTAGTAGAAGAAGGTATGCAGTTTGTGAGTAAAGAGGTGCGGGTGGTAGTAACTTCGGCACTTCAGACTACGGCAGGGCGGATGATTTTTGCAAAACCTTATGGAATGGCGATTTAATTATGACTACAGGTATTAAGTTTGCGGCGGCGATCGAACTCACTCAACAGTTTGTGCTGCAATTGCAAGATGAAGCGCTGACTTCAGAGCAGGTACAGATTTTTGTGACCGACTTGGTGGCAACTCAGGAAGGAGCACGAGGCTTTTTTGTGGGCTATTTGACCAATGGGTTGGCAGTTGTAGATAATAAAGTTCATCCCGGAATTGTTGCTGGGTTGCAGGCACATCCAGAGGTGGTGGCCGATTTATTGGTGAAGAATTTGGCAATGTCTACGGCGCAGAATCTCCATTTCTTACGAGAAGAGCAGGCAGATATGGCGGCTAATTCGGCGACGGTGGCCAAGCGATCGCGGCAGCTCATCGATAGTTTACAAATGCCCGAAGTTAAAGTAATTTCGCAGCAAATTATTGAGGCTATTCGCACTGGTGCCGGTGAATACGCAGAGTTCTTGGAGCGCTGGGGCTATGATGCAGAACAAAAAAAGGCGATCGAGCAAGCTTTAGATCAGTGAGTTTTTGGAGAATTAATTACCCAAAGATAAAATCTTTGCGCCAAAAAATAACCCCGTCCACACAGTGAACGGGTCAGGCATTTTCTAGTTACAGTGTTTTGTCACCGCCGATGATCGACTTGTACAGAGCGTCATATTCGATCGCCGATTTATCCCAGCTCACATCACAGGCCATGGCTCTTTGCTGTAGAGCTTTCCAAGGTTCTTTGTACCGGAAGCCTTCCCAGGCCCGCACCATGCAGGTGTACATATCCAACGGCTCATAGCGATCGAAGCAATAGCCATTTCCTTGACTGGTAATCGGATCATGATGAAAAATGGTGTCCACCAAACCACCGGTACGCCGCACAATTGGAATACAGCCATAGCGTAGAGACATTAACTGACTGATCCCACAAGGCTCAAAGCGGCTGGGCATCAAGAAGGCATCGGCTCCACCATAGACTCGCCGGGAAAGAGTGTCGTTGTACATTAAGTAGGTGGCCATTCGTCCAGGGTAGCGGGCGGCAAGCTGCCAGAGTTGAGTTTCGTAATTGCGATCGCCGGTTCCCAACAATACAAACTGAGCATCGGTGTAGGCCAAAAATCGATCCAGGGTTTGCAGCAATAGGTCTAGACCTTTTTGTTCGACTAGCCGCGATACCATGCCCACTAAAAATACGCCGGGGTCGATGGTTAGGCCGACTTCTTTTTGCAGAGCGGCTTTGTTCTCGGCGCGGTTCTCTAAAGTGTTGGCATCGAAGGTTTTGACCAGAGCTTTGTCATTGGTGGGGTCGTTAATTTCGGTATCGATGCCGTTGACAATACCCGAGAGGCGGTTGCTGATAAACGAGAGCAGCCCTTCGATTTTTTCGCCATATTCGATCGTTTTAATTTGCTCGGCATAGGTCGGCGAAACAGTGTTTACTCGATCGGCGTATTGCACGGCAGCAGCCATGGTGTTGTGCCCTTGCATATACCAAGGGCACCAGGTAATGCGGTCTAAGTACCAGCGCCAAGGCCCTTGGTAAGCCAGGTTATGAATAGTAAATACGGTGCTAATTTCTGGGTCTTGGTGCATCCAGACGGGCAACATGCCGGTGTGCCAGTCGTGGCAGTGAATTATTTCGGGTTTCCAGTGGTTCCAGGCAAACTCGGCAGCGCCGTTAGCAAAAAAGGTGAAGCGCCAGTCTTCGTCTTCGCCACCATAGATGCGATTGGGGTCAAATACAGGGTGGCCAAAAAGGTACAGGGGTACGTCCGTATCTGGTAAGACGGTTTCGTAGACGGCGAAGTCATTGAACATGGCATAGCCCCGAAAAACCGGATCTGGGGGAATGGCGACTTTGGTGCCCATGAAGCCGTAGTAGGGCATAAAGATTCTGACATCGTGCCCCATTTTGCGTAAAAATTTGGGCAGTGCGCCCACTACGTCTCCCATGCCGCCAACTTTGGCCAAAGGCACGGCTTCTGCCGCTACAAATAAAATCTTCATACTAAAATCACTGGAATTGCATTCATCTTACGGCTTTGAGGGCGCGATGGATCATCTCACAAATAAAGTGATCTAAATGGAACCATGGACTAGTAGAATTAGTCAAAAAACTTATATCCCCATTTCCACAATTAAAAACGAGTATGAAAATTTATCGCTATGCTTTAGGATTAGCTTTTGGAACTTTGTTGCTCAGCCAGAGCGTAGATATGGCTGCCGCGAACTCCACCCAACCTGCCAATTCACCAGAGTCTTTGCAAGTTGCTCTGAAGCAAGAAGAACCAGTTTATGTAACCGATCGACAGTTTACTAAAAATGAATGGTCTTTTACTATTATTCAAGCTGGTTCAGATCTAAAGTACAAAGGCTCTTCTCTGATCAGAGGCAAAGACATCATAGTTAATCAGGTAAAAAGAACCAAAGAAAAAGGTCGCCTGATCTATACTTGGAAAACTGGGCCAGCCACTTTCTATGTGGTAAGCTGGCGGCCATCTGACCCAACTTTTGCTCGCTTAAAGATCATTAAATCTGGCAATGTAGTTGTTGATAATTTATTATCAGAAGAAGCACAGCCGTAGCTGATAAGGTGATACTGAACATTAACTATAGTTGCGATGCTAGCTAATATAATCTTGGCTGGCATGGAATTTATTGATCGAATGGAAGTCATTAATCTTGGTAGTATTGCTACTACAGACATTCTTATGATTTCAATTGAAAAATATTTTCCCTGCTTGGTAGATCATAAAAGTCAGACTAATTTTTCAAATTAAGCTAAGGACTATATCAAATTACGTTCGATATAGTCCTATCTCAAAGACCGTCAGGCTGGATCGTGTGACAAAACTTAATCCATTTTTTCATTAATGGGGAATCGATCGATCAACAGCACCGCCTGTCTGGCCGTATTTTTAAGCTGCTCCGAGATATGAGGCACATGGGGAATCTGCGATAACAAATCCACCGTGCGGCGCAGCATTCGCACCACATCGCCCTCGTCTAGACTGCTGCCCGCACAGAGATCTAACCAAGAAGTATCCAGCGCCCACTGTTGGACAATGCCCACCATCTCACATTCCATCCACACCGGCAAAGCCACCTGTTGACGGCGCTGGGCTTGAAAAAGTTGGCGACGAGTGTTGCGTAACTCGCTCAAAGTGGCCATCATATCTGCTGGCGGTTCATAGTTTGTCCAGCTATCGTTGCGAGGTGGCTCGGAAACCAGAGCGCAGAGAGTCGCGGCCAGATCTTGGGGTTCCAGACCATCTAAATAGCCAGAGTTAAGGCACAGAGCCAGCCATAGTTCGTTGTCTCCCCGCATGGCAGCGGCGATTTCGCCGAGACGAGTGGGTTGCACGTCATCGAGTCCACCCATTTGCCGCAGCACTTCAATGAGTCCGAGGAATTCTTGCCAATGGTGCGCCAGCATTTGTTGCAGGCGATCTTGGCGGGCGGTGATTTCTTGTTGGACGATCGACCTTCTCCGATACTTTTTCAGCAGAGAGCCAGGGTTGCCATGTTCCCAGAGCGGATGAGTAGAAAGAGTTTTCTTGAGTTGATCAATTTTGTCTAACTGTTTGGCTAACTCTGCTGAAACCGGCAAATCCATGTGGGGAATTAAGGCGGCGATCGCCCTCGATGCATCGTCACCACGGCGCACTTGACCGGCGCGTAAAGGCATCTCGGGTGGTGACTCCAAATTTTCTACATTGGGAAGCTGTTGGCCGGGTAGATATTTTTGCCAGTTTTGATGGATGGCGGCGATATCTTGGGAGTTCACCACATACCAGCGGTTATCTTTGCCCAGGCAAAGCAAAAGACGGCTGCGATTGACTACGTTGGATTTGGCAATTAGCAGGGCTGTGAGGGGATTGGCCGCCGAGACATGCTTGCCTTTGAGGCTCACTAGCGCACCCGGTTCTACTTCTGGAATCAGGCGGGTAACTTGGTTAGCGCGAACCTGGTCGAAATAGAGCTGGAGATTTTTGAGTTGGGCTTGCTCTAGCTTGAGTTGAGAATTATGGCTTTCGTATTCTTCTAGGTCTGCGGGCTTAATTTTGGCGAGTAAGTCATCCAAGATTTTTAATTCTTTGGTAGTTTCGGCGATCGCCAGCAACTGGGGCTGCAAATGAGATGTGGCGGTAAACTGACCAAAACTACGCTCCACTAGCTCTCGGGCTTCATCCAAAGTATGGGTTTGCAGCAGGTTCAGCACCATGCCATAGGTGGGAGTGAACTGACTAATCAGTGGATCAGCCTGGGATGTAGCCAGGAAAGCTGCTTCAGCGGCTCCTTCAAACCGAGACTGCACCGTAATCACATTGCCCAACACATCTTTGCCTCGTCGTCCGGCGCGTCCCGACATCTGCAGAAATTCGGAGGCGGTTAAGAGGCGATGCCCTCGATCGGTTCTCTTAGACAAACTAGAAACCACCGTAGTCCTGGCAGGCATATTAATCCCGGCGGCCAAAGTCTCAGTGGCAAACACCACTTTGATCAAACCTTCGGTAAACAGTTCTTCTACTAACACTTTCCAGGCTGGTAGAATCCCGGCGTGGTGGGAAGCAATCCCGCGATACAGGGCCGATAACTGTGCTTGGCGGACTGCTTCGGGGTTATCGATTACCCATTGGTCAATTTTAACCTTGAGGCGCAGCTCTTCTTCTGGCGATACCAAGTTCAACACATTCATCTCGGCCACCGCCTGGTCGCAGCCCTTGCGGCTGAAGATGAAGAAGATGGCTGGCAACATCTCCCGTTCGGCCATCTTGCTCACAATGAAGGCATTGCTGGGTACTTCTTCTCGTTTGCGGCTGCCCTTGGGCTGGTGAGATTTGAGTTTGGGGTTCAGGTCTTTGGTGCCGTGGTTTAACAGCGGAAACAGTCCTTTGGGGCTAGCAAAGTGGAACTGTAAAGGCACTGGTCGAAAATCGGAATAAATGAGTTCGGTGGAGCCATGGACATGGCTAATCCATTCGGTGAGCTGTTGGCTGTTGGCCACCGTCGCTGACAGCGCCACAATTTGGACACCAGTGGGGCAATAAATAATCGACTCTTCCCAGACGGTGCCTCGCTGCTTATCGTTCATGTAGTGGCATTCATCTAGCACCACCGCCTCTACGCCCACTAGAGAAGTTCCTACTTCACCAATGCGGGTGCCATAGAGCATGTTACGAAAAATCTCGGTGGTCATTACCACGATCGGGGCATCGCGGTTAATTGATACATCCCCGGTCAATAAACCCACTTCATCCCGGCCAAACTCGGCTCGAAAATCTCGAAACTTTTGGTTAGATAGCGCTTTGAGAGGGGTGGTGTAAAAGACTCTGCCGTTGCCCTTGCGCGATCGATGGATGGCATACTCACCCACTAAGGTCTTGCCCGAGCCAGTAGGGGCACAGACTACCACCGATCGACCTTCGTTGAGGGCGGTGATAGCCTGCATCTGAAAGGGGTCTAGTTCAAAGGGGAAAACTTGTTGCAGTTCAGCAGGGGTAAGGGCAGATGACATATTAAAAGTGGGAGAAACAGGTGAGGAGCTTTTGTACCATTGTTGCACTATCGATCAAGTATTGACATGAAAGCTGGGAATGCAACAAGGCTGCAATTGAACTCTTCTTTTCCGTTGCCCCAGAGCTTAGCCGCCACATAACCTATGTTACAAAGAAACGGATTGAAAAAACCAGGATATCTATTAAATAGCTGGAGACAAGCTAGTGATATTGGCTGATGGAGTATCGATAATTGATCGCATACACTAGAGGCAAGATTCTAAAATACCACTTCACTGCATCTTTAGCTCCGTAAATTGCTATTCGCCCTAATTACCACCAAATAATCACTATTTTTCAAGGAATATTTTAAATGCTAGATTCTGCCAAGAGCACGAGTCGCATTAACCGTTTGCAAACCGCCACCGGCAGTAAAAACATCGTAGCCATGTTTGCGCTGACCTCGATCGGCTTTTCTGCACTCACCCTAATGCTACAAATCGTAGTAATGACTAACGTCATCAACATTGCTCGCAAACCAGCGCCCTCTCTAGTGCAGCTCAGCGATGGCCAAGCCATCAAAGTCCAAGCAGTTGGCAACCAAGATCGATCGCCCGAAGTAGTCCAACAATTTGTCACCGATTCATTAACCATGTTGATGTCTTGGACAAACGAATTCCCTGGAGGACGCGACGAAAAGAAAGTTGTTGATACTGGTGCCTTAGTCAAAATCAAAGAAGGCGATCGCAAGATTACTTCCCAAGCATTTCAGGCTAGTTTCACCTTCAGCGAAGACCTCCGCGCCGAACTGATCAAAATTTTGGCAGAAATGACTCCTGATAGTGTTTTTAAAGGAGAAACTAAAACCGCTTTGAAATTTCAGCACGTTACTTTGCCTACCCCAGTTGATAAAAATCAAACTGGCAAATGGAAAATTAGCGTTGTTGCTACCCTGCTGCAATACCAACAGGGACGCGCTGATGTTGCCAAGATTCCTTTTAACAAAGAAATAGTCGTACAGGCGATCGACACGCCCCCGCTACCCAAATCAGGCAAGTTCTCCAACGAGCTGGAGTCTTTGGTTTATGGCATTCGTCAAGCCGGATTAGAAATTGTTTCGATGAAAGATATCGAAGGTGCCGAACCCAGCAAAATTTCAGTCCCTGGCAACAAAGAAAAATCTGCGCCTACCAGCAAACCTACTACACCACCAGAGAAAAAATAAATGGACACTAACGATAACCAGCTACAGTCTGATACGATACCATCAATCCAAGATATGGCCGGATTAATGGGTCTAGATTTAGAATCTGATGATCCAATGAGTGATGGCAAAAATTCAGAGCCAGCTACTGACTTTGAGGCTAGCACTCAATTTAACGCAGAGTCTAACGAAGCGTCAGAGCCAGAAATCACTGCTCACAAAAAAACCGAGTCAGCAGATCATAGCCACGATATCTCAGACGAAGTTGAATTTAACCCCGAAAAAAATCGCACCAAAGTTAGCCTGCAACATAACGGCCTAGCCAAAGCGGTTCTCGTCGGCGGAGCCGGTCTAGCGGTAATTGTAGGCGGGATGGCCTTCTTTCAAGGACAAATCCCTAAAGAGCAAGTAGCTCAAGTAGTCAAGAAAAAAGACCCCGCTGAAGACAAAGTATCTTCGGCTAAAGCCGAGACGACTAAAGCACAGCAGTCTGAATCAGAAACCAAAGCACAGCTAGCCCTCGCCAAACAGAAAGATTCTTTGGCGCAAGCACAACAAGCTGGGCAAATTAAAGATAGCGCCGAAAAAATCACTGATACCAAAACTCCCATTGAAGCCACACCACCAGTAGTTGCTGCCCCAATTACCAGAGCACCCATTGTTACCACTGCTCCAGTTGCTGTAGCTGCGGTAAAAGCTTCTCCAGTAGCTGCTCAGCCTAGAGCTGTAGCTCCGATCCAAGCCCAGGTAGCAGAAGCCTTCGTGCGCAAAGTTACAGCAAAACCTGAGCCGGTGGCAGCTCCCGTAGCAGTTCCGATCGCACCAGTTAAGACAATTCAGCCAGAAATACAATTGGCTGCTAATAAGTCATCTCAAAAATCTTTACTAAAAGTGACGACTACCCCTGGATTTAGCGTCTCCCGCCAACCAGCCTTCGAGCGCCCGCCCGCCCCGGCTGTTGATCCTCTCCTAGAACTACAGCAGCTAGCTAGCATTGGTCGCTATGGGGCAGTAGCTACTTCTGTAGCAGCTCCACCACCAGCACCAAATAATGAAAGCAATCGACCAAACAGCTTACAAGCCGTCTCTCCTGTGGCCTTAGCTGTTTCCTCTAACCTGCCACCCTTATCACAGTACTTTCAAAACTACGCCAACCAAGATTCTAATACCAGCACGGTTGGCAAAACTAATAATAACGAAAGTAGAGGAGCACGCACCGCTTTTGCCAATCAACAAATTATCTCTGGGGCAAAATCGATCGACAAAGAGCCACAAAAAGAATCTCCTAAAGATCTAGCAGTGAAAGATAGCTCTACCGGAACCGCCCTAGGAGCAAACCCGCTTTCGTCGATCGGCACTAAAATAGCCGAAACACCCTTGAGTATCACCACCCTCTTGGTAGGTACCTCCGCCAAAGGCTCTACCATCACCCCCGTTTTGTGGGGATCAGGCACCAACAGCAGTGCTAAGTTTTTGCTCAAACTCGATGAACCGATGCTAGATGGCAACAACCGCGAAGCCTTCCCCGCAGGCACTCAGTTTGTAGTGACTGCAAAACAGGCTAATAGCACCATTGGCATTGCTGAATTAGAAATAGTCTCAGCGATCATCAAAGGCATGGAATTTGCCCCCCCCACTGGAGCAATCGTGATTCGTGATGATCAAGGTGGTCTGTTGATTGGTGAAGACTTCTTTAAGCGAGAAGAACACACTGCTAACCGCGATCTGTTGGGCATTTTTACTGGTGCTTTAAGCAACGTTGGTCGCATTCTCAACCAGCCTTCTGGCACTTTTAATACTAACGGTGCTTTTGGCGGCAGCAGCAGTGTCATTACCAACCGCGACCCTAACGTATTAGGTGCGGCACTAGAAGGCGGCTTTAGAGATCTTTCTAGTGTTTGGTCTCAGCGCAATCAACAGGCCATCCAAGAACTAGCCGGTAGACCCAACATTTATCAAATTCCTAGGGGTCGAGGCGTTCGGGTCTTTATTAACCAATCCATGACATTTTAGGAGTAGCACATGCAGCCCAAATTTTTCTGGGGAAGCTGTGTAGTTACTGCCGCCTTCCTCTTTATCACCAGCCCAGCTCAAGCCGATATTGGCTTTAAGCAGGTGTCGATCGGCCAAAGCCAAGGTCTAGGCGGCAAAGATGTCCCGACCCTAGAAATTTCGCCGCTGTGGGGGTTAACCATCAGCTTCATTAAAACTAATGAGCTGGTGCAGCAGGCCAGAATCAGTGACCCATCCAGAGTTTTGCTAGATTTTGACTCTCCCCTAGCGGGCGGCGGCGAACCGCGAGTTCCTCAGCTTGGAGTTGCCGGGCGCGGTCAGGCCGGAGCTACGGTAATTTACCTGCGGCAAATTGGGGAGCCATTTAAACTCCCTACTCGCCTCACTGCCAAAGCCAAAAAAAGTAGCAAGATTCCTCTGACGATTATCACTACCGATCGCTCTAATCAGCGTAAGCTGTATCAGTTTTTGCTAGTCTTGGGCAAAGACACTAAATACAGCACAGTAGAAATAGTTCCCGATAGCTTCTTTGCTCGTCCGGTAGTAGCGGCACCCGCTCCACCGCCGATCGATATAGCTGGTCTATTTGCCAAGGGTTTAGCCTTAGCCACCCAGAAAAACATGATTGTACCCGCCAGTCCCCTCGATCGGCGTTTACAAGTATTGCAATCTATGTTGCAAAGAGGCACATCATTAGAAGCCGCTGCCCAACAAACTAATGTGCCGATGCGGATTGTCCAACAAATTATGCAGCTCCAGCCATGATGACTTTTTTCGGTTTCAAACGTTGGTTAATAGTTAGTTTGACTATTTGTTGTTGGTTATTCGGTAGCTGGTTAACTCCAGCTACTGCCCTGGCCAATACTCCAAATATAGCCAAAGAATTAATCAATCTCCCGTCACTCCCCCTAAATCAGTTTCCAGAAATCCCTTGCACTAGTCAGCTCCAAACCCAGTTTACTCAACAGGCCAAAATCCCTTTTGGCTGCAACTTAGGCGAGATGTTACCGGCTGAAAAAGTGCTGGCCATCGGGAATTTTGCTAATTTGGGGTTGACTCAATCTAACTTGGCGCAAATTGCCAACATTAATAACATCAATCTTCAGCAAGTAGGCGCAGATCAGCTTCAGAAATTATATAGTTTAGTTACCCCCAATAAGTTATTGGGCGACCGATTCAATAATCTCTTTCAGAACAAGCTCCTCGGCGATTTACCACTAGTCAAAGAAGCATTGATCCAAGATATTACCAGCAAAATTCAGCTAGGTGATCTGAGTCAGCTTCAGCCGCTGAATAATTTATTGCAACAAGCCAATGGCTATGCCGATTTATTAAATCCCGAAAAACTCCAGCAGCAGCTTACCAATATTGCCTTAGATCAAGTAGTAGCTGCCTTACCTGATTTTGGTAATTTTTCTTTGGGTAATCTATCACTAGATACTTTGAAAAATTTCAATGTAAATGATGCCATTCCTGGCTTGGTAGATCAAGCATTAGGTAGTATTCCCGGCGTGGAATCTTTAATGATCGGCGACTTAGGCGCTATCGGCTTACCTAATCTTTCGTTATCACAGCTCCCTAATCCACTTTCATTAGTGGCTGGCATTAACTTTGGTCAGTTCGATCTACCACTCAGCAACAACGAAAGAGACCCAGGGCGACAACTATCTGGTGGTTTGCCTGAAGCAGATTACCAGTTGCGCAAGCAAAAATGTAGTGATAAATGCAAGTTTGCTGAAATAATTTCTCCTAACCCTACCTATCATGGCGCAGCTTGGATGGATGGCGGTGAACATTGGGTGCCCGATGGCTTTGGCATTGTTTGCTGGGCTTGGCCCGGTGGCTGTAAAGGGCCAGCAGGCAACCATCCTTTTGGCAAGACTGTCCGAGTACTGCTAACTAATATTGATGCTAGCGCTGGCACAGCTCAAGTTTCCCTGACTTTTCCGATTTGCTGGGATGTATTTTTGGTGGGCACTACCTGCACTCCAGCAATATTCCCGATTCCTAGCGGTATCCCGATCTACACAGTACATGAGGGCGACTGGTTGCCCTTTGTGGCTCCGGTTAACTATAGCAATCAAAATGCTAATTGGTCTCCACCCAATTCGCCAGATAAGCCCATCTCTCGCTCGATCGCCTAAAACCTATGATCATCCGACGTTTATTCTATTTGATTTTAGCTATATTTACCGCTAGTCTGCTGATCCTAATTTCTGGGCAGCAGGCGGCACTTTCTAGCACTAGCTCTTGCTATAGCCGGGGAATAGTGGTGGCTGAAATAAGCAATCCCCAGCCCCAAGTAACTGGCGATCGATCAATGAAATCTTTCGTGCTGCTCGAAATGCCCAATCACTGGCAGAAACTAGTGGGTGTTGACCAACAAGGACAATGCTTTGACTATGTAGAGCGACCAACTAACTATGTAACGCTCAGCGCTTTTATGCCAATCGAACTAGCCACAGATTTAGTAACACAGCGCTGGTCTAAGTTATCAGCAAGATCTGTTACATCGTCGATCGCTGCTAGTACCAGCAATCCAAATATTTGGCTGGCTCCCGAAGATGCTTTGGCTCTACATCGCTTAGGGTACCAAATTCCAGCAATGGCTAAAGTCTTACCAACACTCAGCCCTTACCAATTTGTCGCTGCTAAATAAATATGAAAGTTTTTATCTTGAAGTATTTACTGATTATTACCGCGATTACTGGTGTTGGCATCACTGAAATTAAGCCTGCTCAAGCCCAATTATTGCCAGATATTTCTGTGCCTCAGTGGGCGGAACCTTATAAGCAACAGCTTTGGACACCTCAAGGTCTATTGACTTTGGTAGCTTTGGGCATTGGGGGCTATTGGCTGATGACCGAAGATCAATCCGTTCGAGGTCGGATGGCTGGCGCTCACTGGGCGGGCAGGCGAGAAAAAATAGCGGCCAGACGGGTAGCTATTAAGCAAATTAATGAGCGGAAACGCGATGGTTTGACTACCTGGATTAACACGCCGATCATGAGTACGCTGAAAAGCCCTCGGATGAAGCAGGGTAAGGTAGTTAAGCGATTTGAAATTTCACCCCAAGCAAACACGGTGTTTATCCCCGATGGTCAGCGGGGTACAACGGTTTGCGGTGCGCCTGGCAGTGGTAAGACTTTCTCGGTGATTGACCCAATGATTCGATCGGTTATCGATCAGGGTTTCCCCATTTGTCTCTATGATTTTAAGTTTCCTGGCGGCCAAGCAGAGATCCATGCAGCTTATGCCCGCAATAAGGGCTATGACGTGCGGATCTTCGCTCCCGGCTTTGAAGGCAGTGAATCGTGTAATTTGTTAGACTTCCTGAAATCTGCTGACGATTCAGAAACTGCGGGACAAATCGCCAAAGTTTTGAATAAAAACTTTAGCCTTAATGGCGGCAAAGGTGGTGAAGACCCCTTCTTTCAGCTTTCTGGCGATCAGTTAATCAAGGCTGTGCTTCAGTTGGCGAAACTTAGTAAATATCCAGATTTTTTGACCTGTCAGAAGATTTTGGCATTAGACCCCTCCGATTTGATCGATCGAGTGAAAGCCGCCAACATCAGTCCCTGGGTCAAAACGAGCTGGGATCAGTTTATGTCCATGCGAGAATCAGAAAAAACGGCGGCAAGTGTGGCGGCGATCGCCTCCCTCATGTTCACCAATTTCGTTTCTCCTGATATCCTGCCCTGCCTCTGCGGTGAGTCTACGATCCCATTAGATCTAGAAGGCAAGCAAATGATCATCTTTGGTATGGATCAAAATCGTCGTGATATTGTTGGGCCAATTTTAGCTACAGTGATGCACATGATTGTAGTGCGCAACATTGCCAAAAAGCGCATCGATCCACTGGCAGTATTTTTAGATGAGTTGCCGACTATTGCTTTACCCAACTTGGTCAATTGGCTGAATGAAAGTCGATCAGCTGGTTTCTGTGGAGTTTTGGGTTATCAAAATATGACTCAGTTGGAGCAGGCTTATGGCAAAGAAACTGCCCGAGCAATTCTGTCAGGTTGCAATACTAAGTTCATTTTTAATCCGGGAGAATATGAATCAGCTAAGTATTTTTCGGATTATTTAGGTGACGAGGAGATCAGATATAAGCAGCGGAGCCGATCAAACAGCAAAGAGGGTGGTAGCCATAGCACCTCTGACCAAGATAAAACAAAAAAAATGTTCTCACCCGAAGAAATTTTAAAGCTTCCGGCAGGCACCTGTGTGTTCATTAACCCAGCTTATGCTAATGCGACAGAAGCTAGTATTCCTATGAAGCTAAAGGTGCAAATTGGAGCTAGCGAGATCCAGCGGCGTGCCTATGGGGAAGCCAAGTTTGATTTATTTATGAAAAGGATCAAAAGTCAGACTGTTCATCAACAAATCTCCAGTGATGATATCGAGCTAAGAATTGCATCACTCATCGACTTCATCCCATCTGCTCAGCAAAGAAAAAACAAGCTTATTTTGGAATTTAAACATCTAGCAGAAAACACCAAATTTCCATAATCAACGTTTTTAGCCTGCTTGAAAATGAGTTAATCAGTTAATTAGCCGATGCGAAATCAACAAGAAAAATTTAAGATAGTTATTACAGTTAAATCGACAAATTACGATACTAGAAGGTAAAATATGAAATGGTTAGAAGCTTTCCTTAAGGGAGTAAATGCATTTAGCAAGATCTTTAAAACGCTCGAAAAACTTGGAGAGATCTTTGGGGGTAATGATAAAAAAGGATCTACTGGAGGTAAGAAATCGGAGGTATATAAAGCTATGAATAAGGAAGGGCAAGAAAAAGTTAACGGGCTAAAAAAAGCTCTCGATGCAGCAAGAGATAGTAACAACAAACCTGAAGCTGCTAGAGTTTTAAGAGAGCTATCGAATGTATATATTCAACAGTCCCGATTAATGACGAATTTAGACCCGAAATTAAAAGCTGAAGCGAAAATAATTAGTGACAACTTACGTGAACTAGCCAACAAAGTTGCAACGAATCAAGATGCGATTCCTAGAAGTACCGAGGTAAGTCAAAATAACCATAATCAAGACAAAACTCTTGATCAAGTTGTTACTACTAAGTATGTAGAGGCTTCAGACAATGCAAGCCAAGCTTTAAGCATAGAAAATAGCAATGGTAAAATGTATGACTTAGCCCTGAAATCATTTGAAGAAAATAATGGGCTAGATGCTACTCCATTAGATGCTTTTAAGTTTATGGTAGATCATGATGTTCCTTCTCTAAAAGCTAAAGAAGTTGTTCTTGCTCATAATCCTGATGAAAAAGATTCACTGGAGGCAAATATTGACAAATACATAGATCTCTTTAAAATGAGCAAAGAGAACTCAACAGAAATGGCATCGAACAATGAGACCAAAATGATTGCGAAGCAAGATCAACTGGTTGCATAAGATTACCTTCAAAATGGTTGCAACTGGCAAGACTTATCCAAAATAGTTTCTTGCCGGTTGTCCATGTACAGAATGCTGTTATGATCAATCCCTCCCTGTCAAATCATCTTAACTTGTTGAAAAAATCTTTTTGAATATGAAATCTAAAACCTACAAGTATTTAGCTGTGCTGCCATTTATACTCCTCATGGGTTGCACTAACATAGCTTCCTCACCAAAAATAACAGAGACATCGCCTGCTGAGACATCTTTGATTACTGATGGAATGGAAAATGCTAAAAAAAGTCAGTTAGTTACAAATGTCGAGAAAATAAATAGATTAGTTGCTTCAGTGAAAATTGCTGAAGAAAACATTCAAAAAGACCCTGTTAATAAAAGCTCTCATTTGACAAAGGCTACTACTGAGCGAAATGAAATTTCTACTACTTATTTGAAAAGTGCTGATTTGATTAATGACAGCTTACTGCTGTTGGGAACTAGATATCCGTCAGAAGCAGCACTTTCTAAAGAAGTTGTTCTCGCTATGAAAGAAATGGCTGTGAGAGCCCGTCAAGCAAACTTCCCTCTCAATGAATTTTATCCAGAAAAAATTAATTTAAAGGATTTCAACGCTAAGATACCCGATGTATTTAAATATTTTGACCCCCTTGCCAAAAATAAAATGAAGGGTTTTAAAAATGATTTGGATTCAGCTAAACAAGCTAACAACAAAGAAAAGACTACTCTAGTTTTGCAGGAAATTAGCAAGATTTACATTGACCAAGTTAAAGTAATAGCAATCAATGATCCTACTGTAGTTGAGGAGCTAAAAATCATGGGAAATAACATTCTTGATTTAGCCGATGCTGTCAAACAAGGTAAAGATCCTCTACCTGATTCTGAGGGGCTAGGATTAAAATCTTTGTTTTAAAGATAATCTGAAAATTGATATAGGAGAGGAGTATTGCCAGCTTATAAGGTTTAGGTGCCGTGCAAATTTATAAATCTTTATGCACAGAGAGCCTCAGCCTATACGAAAATCGATGGATGGTTTTGGTGCTGAAGATATATGGCAGATAAGAAAAGAATTGGAGTGCTCACTAGTGGCGGTGATTGCGCGGGCCTCAATGCTGCCATTCGGGCAGTAGTGCATCGAGCGATCGATGGCTACGGATGGGAAGCAATTGGCATTTACCGTGCCACCCAGGGCTTAATGGAACGTCCCGTAGGTGCAGTAAATTTAACCATTCCGATGGTTGATCGACTGTTAGTGGCTGGCGGTACTTTTCTGGGTACGACTAATCAGGGAAATCCCTTTGCTTTTCCGATGCCCGATGGACAATTACTCGATCGCACAGCAGAAATTGTAGCTGGCTATCATGAACTCAAACTAGATGCCCTGATTGGCATTGGCGGTGATGGCAGCTTAGCTATTCTGCGCAAAATTGCCCAGCAAGGCAACATCAACTTTGTGGCTATCCCCAAAACCATTGATAATGACGTAGATATGACCGAGAGATCGATCGGCTTTGACACCGCCGTAAACATTGCCACCGAAGCCCTCGATCGACTGCACTTTACCGCCGCTAGCCACTCCCGCGCGATGATTTTGGAAGTAATGGGGCGGGATGCCGGACATATTGCGATTTCTGCGGGCATTGCTGGGGGAGCAGACGTAATTTTAATTCCCGAGATTCCCTACACCGTGGCTAACCTCTGTGAACGGATTCGCCAGCGCCAGATTCAGGGCAAAAACTATTCCCTGATTGTGGTTTCTGAAGCTGTTAAAACCGAAGAAGGCCAAATTATTGAGGCTGGCGACAAACGCTATGGCGGTATTGGTCAGTATTTAGCCGATCGGATTTCTGAATGTAGTGGAGCTGAAACCCGAGTGATAATTTTGGGGCATACCCAGCGAGGTGGCACTCCATCTCCATTAGATCGCTTGGTGGCATCGGCCTTTGGGGTAGCCGCCGTAGATCTGGTGGCTGAGGGAAAATTCGATCGGATGGTGGCTTGGCAGCGCCGAGAAGTTATTGATGTGCCGATCGAACAGGCGATCGCCCGTTACTGTGTAGTGAAACCAGAAAGTACTTTAGTGAAAGCAGCTAGAGGTCTAGGAATTTATTTGGGTAACTGAATCAAAAAACTCTGAAAATATTATTTCCAGGGCTTGTAAAACATAAATGATAGCTAAGATTCTATCCCTAGCTAGGATGCCAAATATGATCTAGTAGTAAATCTTCAGTGTTTTGGCTGAGCTAGATTATTTGTTATGGTTAGGCTATGATGTAAAGGGACTGGCTAAGCATTATTCGCAATAGCTCACGTCTAGTCACTGTTTCAGTGGCATTCATCATATTCCCAAAGCAGATTCAACTGATCCGATCATGGCAATTGCAACCGGGTACGACTGGGACAAAATATCTTTTGCTTCCACGCTCTTTTTATGTCCGATAATTGATGAAATGCTATCGACAGTACCCAGCAAGTGGCACCCAGAAATTAGACTAGGTCTTCAAGAAGCATTGGTAAATGCAACAAAGCACGGCAACAACCTCGATCCTTTGAAACGAGTTGTTGTCCGTTTTTGTTTAGTGGAGGGAAATTATTGGTGGATTATTTCTGACGAGGGAACTGGGTTTGAGAACCCCTGCGGCTGTCACCAAGAAATTATTGATCTATTGCCCGATCCAGAGTCAGAAAATGGCCGAGGAATGTCTTTGTTACATCAAATTTTCGATCGAGTAGTCTGGAATCATCAGGGCACCGAACTGCGCCTGTGTAAACAATTGGAATGTCGAGAACCAATTCTCTGCTAGCATCCTGCACCAGCAACGGTTTATGATGGGATCTTCACATATTCCCTTTCTAATAACCTATGTTTGACTCTTTAGCTGAAAACCTAGAATCTGCCTGGAAAAAGCTCCGGGGTCAAGACAAGATTAAATCTAGCAACATTCAAGATGCCCTGAAAGAAGTGAGGCGGGCGCTAATATCTGCTGATGTGAATATCCAAGTGGTCACTAACTTTGTGCGAGAAGTGGAAGAAACTGCTCAAGGTGAAGGGGTCTTGACCGGAATTCGACCAGACCAACAGTTTATTAAAGTGGTCTACGATGAGCTGGTGAAAACCATGGGGCAGACTAATGCGCCCCTAGCTCACGCCAAATCAGCCCCCACCGTAATTTTGATGGCGGGCTTGCAGGGGGCGGGTAAGACGACGGCTACTGCGAAGCTTGCGCTGCATTTACAAAAAGAAAATCGCAGTACTTTATTGGTGGCTACCGATGTCTATAGGCCAGCAGCGATCGATCAGCTCATCACTCTGGGTAAACAAATTAATGTGCCAGTGTTTGAATTGGGGATCGATGCTAACCCGGTAGAAATTGCTCGCCAGGGGATCGCCAAAGCACAGGAGTTAGGAGTCGATACCGTGATTGTAGACACCGCTGGTCGTCTGCAAATTGACCAAAGCATGATGGATGAACTGGCCAGCGTAAAAACGGCGATTAATCCAGATGAAGTGCTGTTGGTTATTGACTCTATGACCGGTCAAGAGGCCGCCAATGTAACCTTGGCTTTCCATGAAAAGATTGGGATCACTGGGGCGATTTTGACCAAAATGGACGGTGATACCCGAGGTGGCGCGGCGCTATCGGTGCGGGCGGTTTCTGGCCAACCGATTAAGTTTGTGGGTGTCGGTGAAAAAGTTGAAGCCTTGCAGCCTTTTTATCCCGATCGAATGGCTTCGCGGATTTTGGGGATGGGTGATGTGCTCTCTTTGGTCGAGCGAGCACAAGAAGAATTTGATATTGCCGATGCCGAAAAGATGACCGAAAAAATTATGGAGGCGCGCTTCGATTTTGATGATTTTCTGAAGCAGATGCGGATAATTAAAAATATGGGTTCTTTGGGGGGTCTACTCAAAATGATTCCGGGGATGGGCAAAATCTCTGGCGATCAGCTCAAGCAGGGCGAAGACGAACTGAAGAAAGCCGAAGTAATTATTAGCTCCATGACTAAAATGGAGCGCAGCGATCCAGATTTGCTAGCAAAAACTCCTAGTCGGCGCAGACGGATTGCCCAGGGCTGTGGTCGCACTGAATCCGAAGTCAATAAATTAATTGCCGACTTTACCAGAATGCGAACAATGATGCAGCAAATGACCTCGGGGAACTTTCCGGGAATGCCAGGGATGCCCGGCATGGGTGGCGGCGGTGGGATGAAAAAGCCGAAGAAAAAAAAGAAAGGCTTTGGCACTTTGTAACTCAGTAGTCAGAAGTGCGAATGCTGCGAACTGTCGCCCTTCTGACTGAAGATCTTAGTCTTACGTTTTACGTCTATGTCGAGATTTTCTACTGCTGCGAGGCTTGGAATTATTTGCTCTCACTGGATCTTGACCATTGAGCGTCTCAAACCGAAGTGGATTGACTGACTTTTTCTCAGCAAAGATTTTCTTAGATAGCGAACTCAAAAAGTCTGCAGAATAATGGCTCATTGAGCCTACTTCTAAACCCACAAAAATACTCAGTAGAATGGAATAATGCTTAATGACAAACTGCTGGGTTGTTTTCCAGAGCTGTACCTCATTCCACATTGGCCACTTCAAAAAATAACAGGCCGATTGGTAAAGCAGAGCAAGCAAAATTACCCACAACCCCACATATAGCAAGCGGCAAATCGTGCCGATGATCGGACCATGAGAAAGAGCTGATCGATGGGGAACTGCTTGCCGATAGGGCTGCCACATCCAGCGCAGCCAGCCCCAGCGAATCGATTGATTAGAATGGATATCTAGATCAGGGCCAAACATTAAGCCCCCAAACAAAAAACTCCCCGCCATCCACAGAGTGAGTTCGGCGTTGCGGGTTAGCAGCAGACTAATTCCGGTGAGGATGGGTAAAGAAATTAGCGTTATTCGATCGTGGGTGCGCCCAGAAGACATAACAAATTAAGGTGCGAGGAGATCAACATGGCTTCTTCAATATTATGGGGTCTGATGAAATCTCGGCAGTATTTCCAACTTTTTTACAGATCAGGGAACAAAGTAGCAGACATGACAGTCACACTGGAATATTAAGATTTATCTTAAATAATTCCACTAAAAATGAGGTCTCACTCCGCATGAACGACTTAAAACTTCGTAATATTGTAGTAGCAACACTAGGTTTAGCCCTGACAGTCACCAGCTTTGGTGCCCTGCAAGCCCAGTCTATGCCCTCCACCAAGAAAGATCCTGGTGTCACTTCTTCGGGTGCAACCACTGTTGCCCCCGGAGCTAAACCTGCAACCACAGCTAAGCCTGTGAGTTCTGGTAAGCCCGTAACTACCGCCCAGCCTGCTGGTAAAGCGCCAGCGGCTGCTGGCAATATCGTAGAGTTAGCCGCTAGCAACAAAAACTTCAGCAAGTTAGTAGCTGCCGTCAAAGCGGCTGATTTAGCTGAAATTCTTTCTAGCACTGGTCCTTACACTCTGTTTGCTCCCACTGATGCCGCTTTTGCTAAGTTGCCTGCTGGCACCCTAGAAAAGCTCTTGAAGCCTGAAAATAAATTAACACTGCAAAAGGTGTTGAAATATCACGTAATATCTGGTGCTGTGATGGCGGCTGATGTAAAAACTGGCAAAGTAAATAGCGCTGAAGGTAGTGCTCTCAATATCGTTGCCAGCAAAAACTCTGTTACTGTTGGCGGTGCCAAAGTAATCAATGTTGACAACATTGCCAGTAACGGTGTTGTCCATGTGATTGATAAAGTTTTGCTGCCACCTACTCTAACTGCTCTTAAATAAGCTGTTGGTAATGGTAATTCAGTAAAAAAGTCCCAGTCAATGACTGGGACTTTTTTTGGGGGATAGCTAATATTTAGTAATAGCCGTTGTTATACCGATCGCCGCCTTCGTTGAAAGTATCATCGGTGCTGGTAGCAGTAAAGTTATCCAAATTCTTTTCAAGCAAAGACTTTTGGTTTTCGCTGAGTCCCGGCAAACCCAAAACGTCGTCTACTGCCTTATAAGGAGCATTGTCTACAATTTTTCTAGCCAAAGTAGGATATAGTCCCGGATACTTGCGGAAAGCCCGCACATTGGTATTATTTAGGTCGATTTTCTTACCGAATTCGGTGCCCAGCTTAGAGTCAGCAGTGTTACTACCCTGAGTGATCACCGGAGTCTCGGCTTCCGCCCAAGAAGGAGCCGCAAAACCCACCATACAAGTTAGGCACAGGCAAAAAGCGATCGCCATCCGAATTAGCTGTTTCATATATGTCTCCAATTTATCTTTGATTATATTAAGCGGTCACAAGTCTTGCGCTGATCCATTTTAGCTGATCATTTGGTTATCAAGACCATATAATCGCCAGAATCTTAACCTGCCAGCCCTGCTATGATAGACGTTCATTTCACCCATTTACCTCACTGGCACTATGCGACTTTCTCAGAGCCTCTTTGTCACCCTGCGCGAAGAACCGGCAGAAGCCGAAATCCCTAGCCATAAGCTGTTACTACGCGCAGGCTATATTCGTCGAATCGGCAGCGGACTATATGCGTACTTGCCCCTGATGTGGCGAGTACTCAATAAAGTGCGGCGAATTGTCCAAGAAGAAATGGATGCTACTGGTGCCCAGGAGTGCCTGTTACCGCAGCTCCAACCCGCTGAACTTTGGCAGCAGTCTGGTCGTTGGGATACCTATACTCAAGCTGAAGGCATTATGTTTGCCTTCACCGATCGGCAGCAGCGAGAAGTTGCCCTCGGGCCTACTCATGAAGAAGTGATTACCGCAGTAGCCCGAGATATGATTCGCTCCTATCGGCAGTTGCCCCAAAACCTCTACCAAATTCAGAGCAAATTTCGGGACGAGATTCGGCCTCGGTTTGGTTTGATGCGTGGGCGAGAATTCATTATGAAAGATGCCTATTCTTTTCATGCCAACGAAGAAAGTCTGAAAGAAACCTATCAAGCCATGGCTGTGGCCTATAGCAACATGCTGCGCCGCTGTGGTCTAGAGTTTCGGGCAGTAGATGCCGACTCTGGGGCGATCGGTGGCTCTGGTTCTCAAGAGTTTATGGTGCTGGCTGATGCTGGTGAAGACGATGTGCTGTATACCGCCGATGGCCACTATGCTGCCAACGTCGAAAAAGCGGTGTCGGTGCCCGCTGCTGCGGTAGCTTCAATTTTTACTAGCAAAGAAGAAGTGGCTACCCCAGCCAGTGACACGATCGAGAAACTCACGAATGTTTTGAAGTGTGCAGCTAGTTCAATTGTTAAAAACGTTTTGTATCAAGCCACCTACGATAACGGCACCACCGTAATTGTGCTGGTGAGCATTCGCGGTGACCAAAAAGTAAACGAGGTCAAACTCACCAACGAACTAAGTAAACGGGCTGCGGATTATCAGGCCAAGACTATTATTGGCTTGGTGGTGCCCGACGGTGAAGCTATGAGTAAATGGGTGGCTCAGCCGCTGCCATTGGGCTATATCTCCCCAGGAATCGGTGACGATTGCCTGAAACCCGGTACCGTAATAGCAAAAATTCTGCGCTTAGTAGATAACACTGCGGCTGACCTGACTAACTTTGTGACCGGAGCCGATCGATCGGGCTATCACGTCACCGGAGCCAACTGGAATACCGATTATCCTTTACCTGCTCAAGTTGATGTGCGCACGGCGTTAGTGGGCGATCGCGCCGTTCACGACCCGAGCCAAACTCTGGAAACAGCCCGAGGCATCGAAGTTGGGCATATTTTTCAGCTTGGTACCAAATACTCCGAGGCCATGGGTGCAACTTTTACTACCGAACAAGGCACCGAACAGCCTTTGGTCATGGGTTGCTATGGGGTCGGCGTTTCGCGCTTAGCCCAAGCGGCAGTAGAGCAGTCCTACGACAAAGACGGCATTATTTGGCCAGTGGCGATCGCTCCTTACCATGTAATTATCTGTGTACCGAATATCACCGATGCAGCGCAGATGACAGCGGCAGAGCAGCTCTATCAAGAGCTAAACGCCGCAGGCATCGAAACCATTTTAGATGATCGGGATGAGCGGGCGGGGGTGAAATTTAAAGATGCTGATCTAATCGGCATTCCCTATCGCATTGTCACCGGTCGATCGCTGCAAAATGGTCAGGTGGAAATAGTTACCCGATCCACGAAACAATCTCAAGAAATTCCCGTCCCAGAAGTGCAAGGGGTCATTCGCTCTTGGATTGCTGCGAGTATGGAGTAATCTTGCTGAGAATTCTTTGGTGAAAATTTAGCTGATGAGAAAATTTATCTGGTAGCTGGTTATGCTAAACTGGCTGGCGTGATTAATTAGGGTGTCATTATTACGTTTTTAGAGTGATGGAGAAGTGTTTCTCCATCTTCCCACCAAAAAATCTTACAAAAATCTGAACATATAACAGGAGTGTGGGGTGGAATTAATCACTGCGTTGTTGACCGGCTTTCTATCTGCGCTGTCTTTTGGCGGAATCGTAGCCGATAAATCTGTTGAGAGCGCAATTGCCGCCAGGGTGAACCGGGTAGAGAATATCCAGGTGCGCATTGATAACGCCCCCAACTTGCAAATTCTCAGTGGCAAGGCCGATCGGGTGCGGATGTCGGCCAGGGGACTATGGTTAACTAAAGAGCTGCGGATTGATGGTTTTGAGTTAGAAACTGACCCTATTTCGATCGATCCGAAGCTGCTTCAGGGTGATCTTAGTAAGCTGCGACTAGAATCTTTGCCCCGACCATTACAGGCGGGTGTAAAAATTTCTTTGACAGAAAGTGATCTAAACAAAGCATTAAAATCGGTGGAAGTCCTCAACCGAGTACAGGAAATTGTCAGTAAGGGCTTAGCTATTTTTGGTGGTTCAGCGGGAATTATCTATAAGGTAGAGAATCCGCAAGTACGCTTTTTGGCTGGCAACCGTCTAGGCTTTCAGATGAGTTTAACCGATGGAGCTAATACCAAGAACCGCTTGGATTTAGACTTAGAAACCGGAGTCGAAATTAGTGGTGGTCGTAAGATTAAACTCACTAATACTCAGGGGACTGTAAACCGTATTCCGTTACCAGGCTTTGTTTTACAAAGCATTGTAGATAGCGTGAATAATCAGGCAGATTTAGCGGTACTGGAAAGTGCTGGTTTAACTGCTCGAATTCTAAATGTAAAAATGGTGGATAAAAAGTTGGAACTCGCTACCTTTGTGCGTTTTCAACTGCCGCCAAGACAACAGCCGAGATAATTCAATAATAATTTGGTGGTTGGTTAATGTGCTTTTTTCGGCTGTCGAAGCAGCTAGAATTTGATAAGATCGAGGAGTCACCAGATGTTCCATAATTTCGGTCAGGCATTCAATATATTTTTTGTGGTGGAGTCAAAGCAATGAAACAAATGAATCCTAAAACACTGGCAGCAGCGATCGCCGCTGGAGCGGTGGTTGCTGGGGTTGGGGTGTCGGTGTTGATGCCTCGGCCAGCAGTGAAATTTAGTGGCACGGTAGAAATTGATCCTAAAAGCAGTAATCCACCGGTAGCCGTGCAGACCGAGACACCTCCACCGGCACCTCCTTTAAACCCAGCTCCACCTCAGGTTGAGCCACCTGTGCAGCAAGTGCCGCCGGTAGAACCAATTCCGATTCCAGAACACAGCGTTAAAATTAACAAGGTACAGGTAACAGATCAGGGGATTGAAGTAGTCCCTAGTGACCGGACTGTGAAGCAGACTACTCGTACTGCCGAAGAAAATCTGCAGGCAGCTTTTGGCGAAATGCTCAACACCAAAACCTCCGAGAAAGATCCTAAGAGCAAAACTTCTTCTGCTATTCCAGCCGGAACTAGATTACTGAGCCTCAAGGCAGATAAAAATGGAATTCGGGTAGATCTTTCGGAAGAGTTTAGCAAGTCTGCCGGGGCGGCCTCGTTACAAAGTCGCTTGGCTCAGGTGATTTATACCGCTACTGCTTTGAATCCTCGTGCCAAGGTATGGTTATCGGTTAACGGTGAGGAGCTAAAAGAATTGGGTGGCCTGGAGTTAGATCAGCCGATGACTCGCGCCAGCCTTAAGAAAGACTTTAGTTCGATTCAGGGCGCTCAATAGCAAACTATTTTTAAGCTGGCTATTTACTCAAAACCCCTGCACTTTGCAGGGGTTTTGGTATCTGGATAAATCAATCTAGCCCGGATTTACGTACATTAAGACCTGGCCAAACTCTACTGGTTGACCGTTCTCTACCAAGATTTCCATCACTTGGCCACTGGTTTCGGCTTCTAGCTCATTCATTAGTTTCATGGCTTCGATAATGCAGACGGTCTGACCTACCGCAATTCGATCACCCACGGAGGCAAAAGATGGTTCATCGGGAGCCGGGGCGCGATAGAAGGTGCCCACCATCGGAGACTTCACCTCCACCCATTTTTTATCTACCGTTGCAGGGGCGGCCACCACATCGATCGGTGCGACCATTACCGGCTGAGGAGCGTTACTAGTAGATACTACCGTGGTTACAACCCCCGGATTTTTTTTCACGGCCAGCTCAAAATCGGCGTTTTTTAAATTTAGCTCCACCACGTCAGTATTGGCGATCGCCGCGATTAGCTCGCGCAGCTCTTGGAAGTTTATCGACATATATGTATTACCACAGTTTTATGCTATCGCAGTGGGTTTGGCACAGGGAGATAGCCCAGTTATTCTTTTTCTCTACCGAGGTAAGTATCGGTGCGAGTATCGATCTTAATTTTTTCACCAATGGTAATAAACAAGGGCACCATCACTTGGGCACCACTCTCGACGATCGCTGGTTTGTTGCCGCCAGTAGCTGTATCTCCCTTCATGCCGGGGTCGGTTTGGGTTACTTCTAAGACTACGGCATTGGGCAGTTCTACTTCTAATACCTGTTCACCCCAACGCACTACGCTAACTTCCATGCCTTCTTTGAGGTACTTCACTCGATCGCCGATTTGCTTTTCGGTGAGGGTGGCTTCCTCGTAAGATTCCATGTCCATGAAAATGAACTGATCACCTTCTTTGTAGGTGTGCTGCATGGTGCTTTTTTCCAGGTTGGCCTGAGGCATGGTTTCGCCTGCTCGGAAGGTTTGCTCCACGGTGTTGCCCGACTGGACATTTTTGAGCTTGGTGCGCACGAAAGCTGCTCCCTTACCGGGTTTGACGTGCAGAAATTCTACTACTCGCCAGACGCTATTATTCCATACGATTGAAACACCGGGCCGAAAGTCATTGCTGGAGATCATGAGTTGGTGAAGAAAATAGTCAGCTTCTAATTTTATCAGCCTGTGGTCAGTAGAGCCGAAAAATCTCGATTTGGAGATTTTTTGGCTAAAACTTAGCTCGCACAGTAAAGGTATAGTCGCCGCCTGCTTCTAGTTGGTAGTCCCATTGCAGCAAAAAGCGCAGCAAGGCATCTTGAATTAAGGCTCTGCCCAAAGAAGGTTCGATCGATAAATTATCTCGTTCGCCGCGAAAGCGCCAGCAAAACTTCCAAGTAAAATCTCCGGCCTGTACTTCGCCCCCAATGACTCCTCTTTGCCAAGAGTGATCGGTAACGCGCACATTTGCCGTGGTTTCCGAGCGGCGAGCCATGTTGTTACCTCCTAACATCTCTAGATATCGCTAGCGACCACAGCCCAGGCTTTGATAGCTGCTCATTACTCTGCCACAGCAGCGCAGCTTTCGCCAATAGCTTAAGCCAATTTTATCGGGGTTATCTGCTGCGAGTAAATCCAGGCCAATGCCATTGCGGCCTATTTCGACACCAGAGCTGTGAATATATTGCCGATCGCCTAGGTGCATGGCTACATGGTCAGTTTTTTGGGGAGTGCCAAAAAAGATCAGGTCGCCAGGGATTAATTCATCGATCGAAATATGCTGAACAAAAGCCTCTTGTTGATAGGAATCACGCGGTAGCCAAACCCCCTGAGACATAAAGGCGGCCTGCATCAGTCCAGAACAGTCATAATCGGGGGCAACGGTGCCGCCCCACAAATATTGATTTGGCACTTTCATTGCTGCTTCGGCAAAAGCCATGATGGCCGAAAGCCGCTGCTCAATTTTGGGGCGATCGATCACCAATGGCTCATAGAAATACATACTGGGTTCTAAATGACGCAGGTCGCGCACCAGTAGCCAGCCCGGATAGTCATCTTCGACCGATCGCACCCGCACGACCTGGTTTTCGACGTTGGTATCAATTATTTTAATTTTGCGGCCTGCTGCAACCTGGGAGGCCAAGCCTTCGGCCTGAGTAGAGCTGTAGAGGTTAATGTTCGATCGACAGGTATATTCGATATCTGTGGAAAGGGGCAGGCTCATAGAAATTTTAGGATTTGAATTTATCCTTGGTAATTGGCTATCCGAGCAAAGCTCTGGGCATCTAAGCTAGCACCACCCACCAATACTCCATCAATTTCTGGCTGAGCCATAATTTCATCGATGTTGTCGGGTTTGACTGAGCCGCCGTATTGAATACTAACGGTGGAGTTGGTCAACTGGGCGCGAATTTCGCCGATCGTGCGGTTGGCTTCTTCGGCTGCACAGGTGTCACCAGTGCCGATCGCCCAGATTGGCTCATAGGCAATTACTAATTTCTTAAGGTCTACATCTACCAAGCCAGCTTTGAGCTGCTCGGCAATCACTTGTTTAGTAGTACCAGCATCACGCTGTTCTTTGGTTTCGCCCACGCACAAAATGGGGACTAAGCCTTGCTGCTGAGCTGCTTTGAGGCGCAGGTTGACGGTTTGATTGGTTTCACCAAAATATTGCCGACGTTCGCTGTGGCCAATAATTACATAGCGCACGCCTTGTTCGAGTAACATTGCCGCTGAGATTTCTCCGGTATAGGCACCGTCTGCTTCCCAGTGAACATTTTGGGCACCCAGCCGCACTAGGTTGCCATGGAGAAATTTGCTGACCGTGGCTAGGTCGGTAAAAGGTACACAGAGGACAATCTCTCGGTCTTCTGGAGTGGCTTCAGTTAAGGGCAAAAACCCTTGCAAAAACTCTGCCGCTTCGGCTTGAGTTTTGAACATTTTCCAGTTGCCAGCAATGATTACTTTCCGCACAATAAATCTCTATCACTTGTATCCACAAGGTTATAGCTTACCGTGAATCGTGCCTGGATCTTCGTGGTGGTGATGAACTTCAGTTGCGATATGGTTCAATACTAGCTTTAGAACAATCGAGTCTGTCTACATAGAGTAATGGTTTCGGCAATGACCCGTACTCCTTACGACCAATTTGCCAAGCAGCGCCTTTTCTTTTGACTGTGGGGATCGATCGCTCTCCAGAACCAATATTAATGAGGGAGAGGCAGGGTTTGAATTTCACAGTAAAAAGTAGAGGTCGGAGGAGCGGATAATATTGTTCATCGAATGGGCAATTGATGAATACATTCGATTCACAATCCGCTCTCACTAACTCAATAGCCTCATCACTCACGTTTGGTCACTAGGTGGGAGGGGGTCGTTTCCATGGGAGTCCTTTCGCTGAATAGTCCCATCCTTTTTATGGATAACGAACTCAGAACCCTGGTTCTTGCTTACCTCCCGCCCCCAAGAAATTGTGTGAGTAACTGGGTACCAATGCCTTGACCACGATATTCAGGAAAAACTGCAATCCCTAATTCCGGTGTCTCATCATCGACATAGCCATAGCCTTTATTGTCTCCAGTGAGCAATCGCAACCAAACTGCACCGACAGGCTGCTCTGTCGGGAGATGAATGACCATAAACCCACAATCACCATTACGCCGCCAACCTTGAACATAACGGGCAAGTTCCGGCAAATGAACTACTTCGCGTGACACGGCAGCTTGACCTTCAGGGATATATAAAGCCTGATACAGCATCTCCCAGAGAAACGGCTCATCCTCGTCTTTAAGTGCTTGAATAATCCAATCCATTGTTTTCAACATGCATCAGATTGTTTAGAGGAAGGCTAACGTTGCTGTTCAGCGGCTGCAAGTGACCTTTACATCCACATCAACGGCTTGATTCAGTCCGCTGTAACAAAGTTGTGTTGTTCGCGCAGCACAACTTTGTTACAGAATACTCGACTCTCATTTTGACACACTGGACTGATATGAAAACTTAAGAGTTAGAATTGATCGTTAAATAGCTCGACAATACAGCATGTACAAATTTTCTGCGGCTTCAGAAAATGAACTTATTGTATTTGGCTCTACCCGACCCGGATACACCAACAAACAAGTCATTAAGTGGATCGAGTTCATGCAGAATCAAGGCGTTAAACATGTCTGTTGTTTATTGCCCAAAACTCAGCTATCTCACTATTCAGATTTGCTTAGCATTTATCGACAAGTCTTTGGATTCGATCAAGTTTGTTGGGCACCGATCGAGGATTTTAACTTTGTGGTACCCGAAATTCTTGTTCACCAGATTTTGCCTTTTTTAGCCATTGCCAACCAACAGAATGAAAAAGTGGTTGTTCATTGCTCCGGCGGAATTGGGCGCACAGGACATATTTTAGCAGCATGGCTCGTAGCTGGACGAGAATTCTCCAGCAAATCGGCGATCTCTGCCGTCAAGCAAACTGGGAGAAATCCTTACGAAGCTATAATTGTAGCCCCATTCAAAGGTCGAAATCCTTGGAAAGTTGCTGCGGAACTCAATACCCTTCTGGATGAGTGTCATCGTTTCAGAAACAAGCTTATCCAGCTTGATACCGAGCACCAACCAATAAGCTTCAACCTACTGTTCCCACCGACCCACTAAGCAGCACAACGATTAAGTTGAGCAGTAGTCATGAACCCGATCGAAGCAAAAAACCTTTAATATCAACTCCAAAGACTTGTTAGACTGCTGCCTATTACTGTCGATCGACCCAATACTGCGGTTTGCGCTTATGGTGCGCCACGGCCAAAATACGAATCTGATCATCCAACAGACGGTACAGCAGAGAGTAGGGGAACTTGGGTAAAGTTAGGCGACGAATAGAGCCTCTCACTTTGGAACCGGCTTCGGGGTAGCGCACGAGAAAATTTACTGCGTGTTCTACTTCGTCCAAGTACTCCAAACCAAGCCCAGATTCTTGTTCCTCATAGTAGGAAACGGCATCAAGCAGTTCTTTTTCTGCCAGCGGATGAAAGATGACACTTCTCATTGTAAGGATGTACGAACTCGCTGAAATACTTGTTCGGCAGGAATTCCAGTGGTTTCATCATTGTCCATTGCTCGATCACGCATCTCAGCTTCTTCAACCCAAATTGAGGAAACCTCTTGATCGATTTCATTACTTTGCCCTAGTCGCTCCAACATTCGAGCTAATAGAGTTACCTGAGATTGCTTTGGAAGTAAAAGAACTTCGGCTTCAAGGTTTTCAAGTGTCATGGCTATTTGATGGTGAAGTACACCTATTATACTTCAGACTCCTGCATGAGATGTTTGGTCAATGCGTTTCAAATAGGGATATTCCATAAAGTAACGCTCTGGTTCTATGTGTACTACGACAAAGCCTAGTCTTTCGTAAAGGACTTTTGCTGGACTGGAAGTTAGGACTCGCAGACGCACTGGCTTGCAGTCTTGATGAGCCTCTTCAATAATGTCAAGTATGATCGCAGTTCCGATGCCTTGATTTTGGAATTCGGGGAGAATATAAAGATCTTCGACTTGAGTATGGGTAGCATGGCGCTCTACCGCGATAGCGCTATGCGCGCTCCGAAAGGAATCGCTCCCACTCGCCATTGACCCACAAAAATACTCTGGAAAGCTTTTGAATTAAGACCATCTAAAAGCTGAGAACGAACGATCTCATCACTCCACTGTCCCCACGCGGCAACCACATAGTTTTCCATTGTGGATTTGCAAAGCTCGTATAAGAACTCAAAATCAGAAGGTGGCATGAGTTCTAGATTATAACTACACATATCGAATGGAAAACTTCAGTGTTTTTGCATTTTACTAGAGACAGGATACGATACATGTTCTCTTACTTACAGTCTCTCTAACGTCATGCGCTTCACCAGACGGCAGTAGAACTTGCAACACAACTAATAGCGTATGCCGCCGTTCCGAGTGCAAGCGCTTGTTAGGCTTAGGTGTTAGCTATAAGAACTAGAAGCTTGTGTTTGAAAATAACCTTGAGGCGAATCATCAACAAAGACTTTACCACGACTATTACCCTGAAACACATGCTTCTCTCTATAGGGAGATTCCATGAACTCACCCCAACAACAAACAATTAATTCAGCTTGATTTGCCATGTCTACGACATCCAAGTTAAAGCGATTTCCTTGATTGTTCATCTCATCCTGAAAAGAAATGATCTGACTTCCATATTCTTGGCTTAGAGCGCTATCAGAATCCCTAAATTGTTCTAGATCTTTATATCCAATAGATTGCTCTATTAGCTTATCTAGAATATTTCTCAATGGATCATAGTGAACAAGTAAAACTGAAATAGATTCTTCTTCAGTTTTTTTTTCAACCAATCTACTGGAAATTCTTGTAACAAAGCAATATTAAATTGTGCAATAAAATGCTCTGATTTATTATGATCGATTTGAGTGGTATTTGGAGCAACAGGATTCCATTGATTTGAAATATTTTTATCCTGCTGAGTAACATATTTAAATCGAAGCACCATTTAACCTCCTAGCATACGAAACTCAGTGCATAAGATTTCACTTATGCTGCCTAACTACTGGTTATGCTGACAAGTTCAGTCTAACATGCCGAATAGGGTAATTAGATCGACAAACGTCGGCATATCCCCAGAAAATAGGGGTGTTATGCAGAAAGCCATCGGCATAACATCCTAAGTAGGGTATTTAGGCGGACAATTATTCTATTGTACCAATATTTTAAAGAAGCTACGAAAGGATGCAGAAAATGTCATTCTAAAGTAGACTCTAACCTCACGTCAGGCTCAGAGGTCTTTTTGCGTCCGAATAGGGTAGATTTGGCATTTTACTTGCATCCACTCTCACAACTCATAATCATTGGAACCTAAGCATTAACCGACGAATCCTTCAGCATCGCCAATAACTCAGGATCTTTGTCGATCACTTACGGTGCAAACTAAGCGATCGAATCCAATTTATCCAAAACTCTTAGACCCTCCACCACATCTCCCTGTCCAGCCATCAACTTAAACCGAGTCTGAGTATCAAACTCCACCAAAGCAACCGTAGATAGCTCCTCAATCAACTTATTCACACTCACCCCCTGCGACTCAGCAAGCTCCTTCAGCCTCAAATGCTTATCATCCGGTATCCGCACAGTTAAAGTAGCCATCTCGGTTAACTCCTTATAATTTGCTCTGGCTTCAAAATCGATATCTTCGGAAAAGTCAGCTCCGATGCCCGAAAATCCTTCAGATTATTAGTATCAACAATCCTGACATTCCCAGCCACCGCCAACTCAATCAAATGGTTATCACCCTCATCTTGTAGATTTGTTTGCCCTAAGCCACCTCTTTCGGCAACATCTTAATTTCCAACCTCTGATTCAAAGCCGAAGCAATCCGCGCCAGCATCGACAAAGAATGCCCATCATAATCAGCATCCTCCAACCGAGCAATAACCGATTGAGTCGTCCCCACCAAATCTGCCAACTGCCGTTGAGTTAACCCAGCCTGCTTCCGAACATCATAAATAATCATCGAAACCTGAGCATTAACCGACGAATCCTTCAGCATCATTAATAACTCAGGATCTTTGTCGATCGATCGGCGAATAATTTTTAGAGTATCACTAGTATTATTCATCTGCTTCTTCCTCTGGTTCCAAATAAGTATGAATTGTAGGATTAAGCACGAACATCTCCTTTCCCATCTTGAAACAAAATAATGCGTGTTGCTGGCATTGGTAGATTTAGTCATACTCACCTTTAACTTTATCGCATTTTTGCGATTTTAGCGATTGCGGTTTTCAGTCGCAAGATGTTCTAGAAACCCCATGAACCGCTTTTCGGCATCAACATTCTGATGATCGCCTCTTTTAGATATTTTTTGAGGGCACTGATGACTTCATTAAGCATTCAATGACCCAGCGGGGACAGCCACGATTGGTGATGATAGTTTTTTCGCTGATTTTTTTACCGTTGTTGTCGTTGATGATTTCGGTTTTGGTGATGGTTTCACCGTTTTGGATGTAGTTCTCTAAGATTTTTAGCACGGCGACTTGCAATTCTCGTAAGTCTTGCTGAGCCTTAGCCGATATTTCATTACTATTATTAAAGACTTTCTCAAACAACAAAATTGCATCGGAATCGATCGGAGTAGTGGCCTCATACATACCCGATAGAGTAGTACTCATATCGGTACCCATCTCGGTCATAGTGGATGTTGCATCAGCTTCGATCGACAGCTTAGAGGTGAGTTTTTCTAAAATATCGCTTTCTTGCGGTTGGGGTGGCACTGGGGGCAGAGTACGGCGGCGCGGGATTTCGGGTTCAGATAGCTGATAAATCCAGGCCAGATTGTGGTCGGCAGGTAGTTCAATGACTCCAGCAACCGATCGAAACAGCAGTTTTCTGTCTTGAAAGACGATTTCTTGGACGCGGTGCCATTTAGATTTATTTAAAAACAGCAGGTCGAGCTGCAATTCACCTGCCGATTCGTGGGTGTGGGTATACCAAAAAGACTGAATTTCGTAGCCGCTAGTGTATCTGAGTTCGTAGCCGTTGGGGATTTGGTATTTTTGGTAGCGAAAAAAGCCCCGTTGAGTAGGATTGTTGTCGATCGGCACAAAGTTGTGCTCAATCACAATGTTGTGAATAAATTCTCGATAGCGAGAGTCTTGTTTGAGCAAAATATAATGCAGCTTGTTGGCTACTTTATTGATTGCGATCATTTCCCCTTGGGGCGTAGCCAATTGCAGAGAATTATGAGCATAGTCGATCGATAAGTTGTTGTTGCGCACCGATCTTTTCTTGCCGCGAGCAAAACGCTGAATCATGGTTTCGTCATCGACGGTAGAAAAAATGCTTTCGTCGCCATTGGCCGGTGGCTGTGCAGGATTCAGCCCCAGTTCATTGATGGTTTCGATGTCGTAATCTGATGGGTAGTTACCAGTCATTATGTACTTGGCGGCTCAATTAAAGTAGATAGGAAAAATATTCTGACCAGCGAAAACTGCAATGGTTTTTCGATCTGTTGGCTAACATCGATCTGGGTGACTTAATTGGCAGGGATGTCAAAATTATGACACGCCAGATTGAGTCCTTGTAGTAACCAACGGGGTTTTGAGTGGGCTAGGTGCCCTCTTTCCTTAGACTTAGCATTCCCAAAAGTTGGCGGTAGATCACTAGCACAACCAAAAGAGAGCAGATGCGATCGCATCTGCTCTCTTGGGTGATCTCTAGAATTGGTTGATTGGAATATGCTTACCGTTGGGTTCGACTCCGCTCACCCAACTAGATGCTTTCTCAGCCACCTAGTTAACCAGGTGGCTGAGCGGAGTCGAAGCACCGGCAGCTAGCTACTCACCGCGTCCTTCGCGGGCTGCGGCTGCTTCTTCGGGGCTGATCCCCAAACGAGTCAGGTTTAAGCGCCCCTTGTTATCGAGTTCGCGGATTTTTACGATTACTTCGTCACCTACGCCCACTTCATCTTCTACTTTGCCCACCCGGTAGTCGGCTAGCTGAGAAATGTGAATCATACCTTCTTTACCGGGCAATATTTCTACAAAAGCACCGATCGGAATAATCCGAGTGACGCGGCCTACATAGACATCCCCTTGGTTTAAGCGCCGAGTAAGAGCTTTGACCATTTGGATGGCGCGTTTGGCCTTTTCTTGATCGAGCGCCGATACCGTTACAGTACCGTCATCTTCGATATCCACTTTGGCACCGGTTTCTTCGGTGATGCCTTTGATGGTTTTGCCTCCGGGGCCAATAACCAAACCGATGAACTCGGGTTCGATGCGGATTGTTAACAGGCGTGGAGCATAGGGAGACATTTCGAGTCGGGGTTGACCGATCGACTCCAGCATTTTCCCTAAAATGTGTGCCCGAGCTGGCTTGGCTTTGTTAATAGCTTCAGCAATCGTCTCCAAAGGCAGACCGGCAATTTTCATGTCCATTTGCAGTGCCGTAATACCGACATCGGTACCAGCTACTTTAAAATCCATGTCGCCTAAAAAGTCTTCGATGCCTTGAATATCGGTCAGAATCCGCACTTCGTCGCCTTCTTTGATCAAGCCCATGGCTGCACCACTTACCGGCTTAGTAATCGGCACCCCGGCATCCATCATTGAGAGAGTGGAGCCACAGACGGAACCCATAGAAGTAGAGCCGTTAGAAGATAATACTTCTGAAACCACTCGTAGTACATAAGGAAACTTTTCTTTCGATGGTAAGACTGGGAGCAGCGCTCTTTCAGCTAAGGCACCGTGACCAATTTCTCGCCGTCCAGGAGAGCGCATTGGCTTAGTTTCTCCTACCGAGTAAGGAGGCATGTTGTAATGGTGCATGTAGCGCTTGCTGCCTTCGGGATGCAAATCATCCGCCAGGTCTTGCGCATCACCAGGAGTACCTAAGGTACATATCGATAAGACTTGGGTAAGTCCCCGGTTAAATAAGCCAGAACCATGTACTCGTTTAGGTAACAGGCCCACTTGGCAAGAGATAGGTCTAACTTCATCTAACTTCCGACCATCAACCCTGATACCTTGCTCAATAATCTGCTGACGCATGAGCTTTTTGGTAACAGATTTAAACAAGCCATCTACTATTCGACTGTTGGCGGCAGCAGCGACAGCGATCGGGTCAGTTTCTGGCAGTTCACCAATAGCAGTGACTACTTCGGCTTTCACTTCGTCCAGAGCCATATCACGAGTTTTCTTATCTGGTTCACCCTTGGCTAAGATAAGCTGTACGGGCTTAGTAACTTGATCGGCAATGAAGTTTTCCAGGGTGGTATCAACAACCGGTGGTTCTTCGGTAACAATTTCGATGCCTAGCTCGGCAATTAACTCGCGCTGTGCTTGGATCAAATCGCGGACTGCTTCATAACCAAAGTCGATCGCTTCAATGATGTCTTGCTCAGGCAACTGATTTGCTCCGGCTTCTACCATGATTACGCCTTCAGGAGAACCAGCTACTACCAAGTCTAAATCGCCAATTTCGATTTCGCGGTAGGTCGGGTTAATAATAAAATCGTCGCCGACTAAGCCCACTCGCACGGCGGCCATTGGTCCACCAAAGGGAATTTTGGCTAACAGGGTGGCGATCGATGCCCCCGTTACGGCCAGTACATCTGGCGGCACCAACTCATCTAAAGACATGGTGGTGGCCACGATCTGAATATCGTCCCGCAACCAGCTTGGGAAAAGTGGTCGCATTGGTCGATCGATCAATCGACAGGTGAGGGTGACTTTCTCAGGGGGTTTGCCTTCTCTGCGCCAAAACCCGCCCGGAATACGACCTGCTGCGTAGAGCCGCTCTTCGTAATCTACCAACAGGGGAAGAAAGTCGATACCATCTCGACCTTTGGCTCTGGTTGCGGTCACTAGTACGCTAGTTTCGCCTGACTCGATTAATACACTGCCACCGGCCTGGGGAGCTAACAACCCGACTTTAAGCCGAATATCCCGACCGTCAAAGGATATTGACTTATTTATTTCTGCCATGTATATTCACTTCCTGCGCGCTGTTCTCTTTTTGCTGTGAGTAATACTAACACTTCTAGGCAAAAGTTTCCGAGGGCAATGGTGAGAATGGGGCAATAGCGTCGTTTTGGGGGATGAGAGATGGTAAGAAATGTTACTATCTGACGCTAGAATGTAAGATTTGGGATGAAGCTTCGGCGGCTGTCAAAATTTGGATTCTTCTTTGCAGTGCAGCAATTTTTTGCTCAGCTAGAGCCAACTGCTGCTCAGCTTCCATCGCCCGCTCTTCGGCAGCAATAGTGGCTCGCTGCTGCTGCTTGAGCATGTCCTCTAAGTTGGGAGCCTTGGGTGGTGCTTTTGGTTGAACTGGCGGTATGATTTCGCTGCGGGTTGGCCGGGCATCGGTTACATCTGCTGCTTTCTCCCAAGCGTCATCGCCGTGCTCTGGGGTGGCGGTTGCCTCGGTGGTTTCAGCAGTAGGCATTTGGTAAAGCCAGAGCAATTGCTCGTTGCTTTTGATATCAATTTGACCGGGTAAAGTTTTGATGGTAAACCGACCAGCTTCCACCACAATATTTTGAATTGGGTACCAGTTGTCGTTGAGGCGTACCAAAATATTCATGTTGAAGCGCTGTTTGTTTTGGAAGCGCTCAGTTGGCCACCATTTTTTCCACAAAATGGCTGGCTCGGTGTATTGCACCCGATAACCAGCGGGGGTGACGTAGTGGCGGTACTCCAAAAACCCGGATAGCTTGGCATCGCCAAGTAAAACAAAATCTCGATCGATTAAATGGTTGCTAAGTTTTTCGGCATAGGCAGAGCCAGCTTTGATCAAAGCGGTGCGGGGCTGGCGCTGTAGATACATAATGGCTAAAATCTCGCCACTTTGAGCAATGACTTGTGACACTCCGGCATTGGTTTCTAAACGCACTCGATCATTCGAGAGCAATTGGTTACTGCCTTGGGCAAATTTCTGAATTAGTTTGGTGTCGCCGGAGTTGAAGATACTAGACATAATTCTGAGTGGGTATTGGGGTGTAGCCTGTTGCCTCAAGCATACAAGCTGGTTCATCGATTTCGGATCAGACAAAAGGCTCAATTCAGAGCTAATAAATTAAAGACAGCTAAAATTATGGCAGAACTGGGGAAAATTGCTGAATTGAAAAATATCTGGAAGATCAGCGAAACCGGCTATAGTAATCGCACAACATTATTCAGTCACTTTTTACCTTTACCCGCGTAAATTAATCTAATGTTAAGAATTGCCATTGTCGATTACGACTCCGGAAACTTGCACTCAGTATGTAAAGGCTTGCAGTATGTGGGTGCTGAGCCGATCGTTACCGATTCTCCTCTGGTGCTGGCTGCTGCCGATGCGGTGGTGTTGCCGGGAGTGGGATCTTTTGACCCGGCGATGCGCCATTTACAAGAGCGAGGTTTGATTGAGCCTTTGCGCCGAATTGCTAGCAGCGGCCAGCCTTTTTTGGGAATTTGTCTAGGACTTCAGTTGTTGTTTGAAAGTAGTGCAGAAGGCTCGGCGGAGGGCTTAGGAATTTTGGCTGGTCAGGTACAGCGCTTTCGATCGACTCCCGGGCTTACTATTCCTCACATGGGTTGGAATCAGTTGGAGTTAGCGCAGCCAGACTGTCCGCTGTGGAAGAATTTGGTGCCGGGGGCTTGGATGTATTTTGTCCATTCTTTTTATGTAGAACCGCAAGATCCTGCCGTGACGGCGGCGCTGATTACCCATGGTGATCAGCGAGTAGCGGTGGCGGTGGCTAAGGATCATTTGCAGGCGGTGCAGTTTCACCCCGAGAAGTCGGCAACGGCTGGGTTGCAGGTGTTGGAGAACTTTTTGAAAACTGTGCCGGTAAAGTTGACATGATATTAGTACTAAAAAGCCATCCGGCTAACTTTGCTGGATGGCTTGCGAGGAAAATTATCAGCTTAACGACGGACTTCTTCGGCATTGTAAGGAATGATCGGCAGCTTATCTTTAGCCACCCGGTAACTGTTTGCTTCCATTAAAGACTTGGTGACGCGAGGATCGAAAGAATACTGAAAATCGGCATTTTTGGTGGCAATGCGCTGCTTGGCATCTTTGACTTCAGACCGAAGATGGTACAGCTTAGTTTGTTGATTCATGCTGTAGAGCACCAAGTTAGTCAAGGAGGTGATGCCTAAAATGGAAAGTAACAAATAAATCACTAGCTTAGTGCTAGAAGCAAACAGCCGCTGCTGTTGAGAAACAGTGGCTTTCGACGGAATACGTCGAGGGCGGGAGGTGATGGTATCGTACACAGGCTTCCGAAGATCGCGGGATGGTAGAGCTGTCATGATAGTAAGTTACCCAAACTGATGGAGAAAATTATAAGACACATAGCAGTATTTAGGGCAACTCAACACTACCCTAGAAAAAATATATAGCATTCGATCGCCCCTTGCAGAAGTAATTCTGGCTAGGAGCGATCGGCTAACCGCAGATATCTCTACTTATAAAGCTCTGTGGCCAAACGTAGAGCCAAGAAACCGGGAACTAGAGCCACGGCCAGGGCGATGTAAACTTGGGTATCGGTCATGATCGATTCTCCTAAGATTTTTAAATTCTTAATAAGAACCCATCGTTTCATTATTTTGGCGCTCCTGTCAGCCTTTAGTAAAATTTTGTATTGATTGTGCCGGAAAAATATATGCGAGTACTTCTGTCAGAAGTATAAATACGGCAGTTGCGTTAGACTCGAAGCATTCGGAATACTATCTTTGAAGTTAATGCTAGAGCAAATTTTGCCCGCACTTGGGAATATGGGTCTTGAGACCCCCGCAATTTTGATTGTGTTAGTCGCCTTGGAGGCTGTACTTTCTGCTGATAATGCCATTGCCTTGGCGGCGATTGCCAAAGGCTTGCCCAACGAAGCCGATCGAGATAAAGCTTTGAATCTGGGTCTGGTGGTAGCTTATATCTTGCGCATGACCTTGATTTTGACCGCTAGTTGGGTGAACAGTTACTGGCAATTTCAGATTTTGGGCGCTGCTTACTTACTGTGGTTAACCTATAAGCATTTTTCTAGCAACACCGAAGAAAGCAATGGTGAAGAGGTTAGTGAATACAGTTCTTTATGGCAGGTGGTGCCGATCATCGGCATTACCGATTTAGCTTTTTCTTTAGACAGTGTGACCACTGCCACAGCGATCTCTAGCAATACTTGGTTAGTATTAGCAGGTGGTACAGCGGGTGTAATTACACTGCGGTTTATGGCTGGTCTGTTTATTCGCTGGCTCACTGAGTACGCCAACTTAGAAGATGCTGGCTACGTCACCGTTGGCTTAGTGGGTTTAAGACTGGCTACTCGCGCCGTCCAACCCAGCTTGGTGCCCCCAGAGTGGGTAACGATCGTGCTAATCACTGGGATTTTCTTGTGGGGTTTTTCTCGCAAGGTGGTCAGTGAGGGCAGCGGTGAGTCCTAATCTAAAAATTTTGTAGGAAATAGACATGAGTGAGCAATTAGCACCCAATGAAGTAGCAGAACAGTTAGCATCTGCCACTCAAAATTTAGGATTGCGATGTATCGATCGACATATTTTTATTTGTGCTGACGCTACCAAACCAAAATGTGTCGATCGCGAACTTAGTCTGCAATCTTGGGAATACTTAAAAAAAAGGCTGCAAGAATTAAAACTTGATCGTCCATCTAAACAACAATTAAACGAACCCACAGACATAATATCTGATCAAGTTCCAGAGATGGTTTTTAGAACCAAGGCTAATTGCTTACGCATCTGCCAACATGGTCCGATTGCAGTCGTATACCCCGATGGAGTTTGGTATCACTCTGTCACTCCTAGCGTGATAGAAGAAATCATTCAACGCCACTTAATTGGCAGCGAAATCGTTACTGAGCATGTGTTTTGTCAGCATCCTTTGGATTTAAAAAAGTCAGAATGATCGCAAAACAGCCATTACACTTATAATAATGGCGCTCCTATAGAGTAGTGTATTTCGATTGAAGTGCTTTGCGTAGTATATTAATTATAAATAGCCAAATTTGTAACCGATATATTTTATGTAAAACACCTTTCGTACTACATTTGTAACATTAAGTATCTACAAGTTTGTGGCCATATAATCATGAAAGGATCTATCGATCGAGATAAGAAAAAACTACTTTTAGTAGACGATGACCCTAACCTAGTCTTGTTAGTGAAAGACTATCTAGAATTTCGGGGTTATGAAGTAACGGCGGCCAACAATGGTCGAGAAGCGCTAGAACTGCTGGACAAGGATGTGCCAGACATGATTATTTGTGACGTAATGATGCCAGAAGTAGATGGCTATGGCTTTGTAGCCGATCTGCGCAAGCGTCAAGACATTGGCTGGATTCCGGTGCTATTCTTGTCGGCTAAAGGACAAAGCCAAGACCGGATCAAGGGTTTGAACTTGGGAGCTGATGTTTATATGGTTAAGCCTTTTGAACCAGAAGAACTAGTGGCACAGGTAGAATCTTCTTTGAGTCAGTCAGGCCGTATCCGTCAACATGCTGATACCGGGGCACCCAGTGAGACGTTGATTCAGGTAAACCCTTCAGTAGAACTTACTCCTACTGAACTCAAAGTAGTCCAACTGGTGGCCAAGGGCTTAGCCAACAAAGATATTGCCCAAAACATGAAGCTCAGTCAACGAACCGTAGAAAGCCATGTTTCTAATATGTTGGGCAAAACTGGTTTAAATAACCGCACTGAGCTAGCGCGGTGGGCGATCGAAAGCCGCATGGCATAGATTGGTGGCGAAAACTTGCAAGGCAAAGATAGAGAGCTGAAATACGCCGCCAAACTAGATTGGTAAACTTCGGCCAATTAGCTCTCTATTTGTTTGGGGTAGGTTGGCGATAATCGGACAAAAGATGTGCGATAAAAATTGTGACTTATAACCTGCGTATTACAGACTTGCCGATCGATGAACGCCCTCGGGAGCGACTATTAGCTAATGGGGCAAACCATTTAAGCACTGCGGAACTCATTGCTATTTTGCTGGGCACAGGCCAAGGTCCAGGTAAATTATCGGCAGTGGGGTTAGGACAATATTTATTAAAGTATTTGGGCGAATCACAGCGAGATCCTTTGATGCGATTACGAGAAGTAAGCGCGGCTGAGTTGATTGAAATTCCGGGAGTCGGTCCGGCCAAGGCCACCGCAATTTTGGCGGCGATCGAGCTAGGCAAAAGAACTTTTCAGATTAAGCCCGATGAACGATCGATTATTGACAGTCCCGGCTCGGCGGCAGCGGCGCTCAGCCACGAGTTAATGTGGATGAGCCAAGAAAAATTTGCGGTTTTATTGCTAGATGTAAAAAACCGTTTATTGGGTACTCATATTATTACGATCGGCACAGCCACCGAAACTTTAGCTCCACCCCGCGAAATTTTTCGAGAAGTATTACGACAAGGTGCTACAAGAGTAATAGTTGCCCACAACCACCCCTCAGGAAGCCTAGATCCCAGCAGCGAAGATTTGCGTTTGACTGAGCAATTATTGGCCGGAGCAAAACTGCTCAATGTGCCGCTGCTAGACCATTTGATTTTGGGCAATGGCGATTGGGCTAGTCTGCGACAAACGACTGAATTGTGGTCAACACAATTTGATAACTTGTAATACAATTGGCTGAAGTAAAACCATTGTGTGATCAAAGTTACAATTTGCCTGTGATAGAAAACTTAACATGTTGTAATTACAATTAAAATTTTAGGCGGTAGGGTCATGGCTATTAGCGGACACTTATGTCCTGGATGTGGTTCTAGAGATGTATATCGATCACGCCGTCGTGGATTAGATAAAGCTATATCAATCATTGGGCTATATCCTTTCTTGTGTGAAGAGTTTGGTTGTAAAAAACGTTTTTATCGTCGCACTCGTCGTTTTGCTAAGCCGGTACCTTCTCCTTGGAAGACAGAGTAATGATTGAAATATCTATGTATCACAGTAGAAGGGCGTGTCATTAATTCCATGACACGCCCTTCTACTGTGATAACGACTATTTTTTGTCTGATGTCTGATCTGATGGATTTTCGACCCGCTGTTTAATATCTTGTAGTGTTTGTAGCACTAAGCGCTTAGCCTGAAGTTGCCATCCCCATTTTTGTAACACGATCGCTCCTGCCAAGCCACCGGCTGTAGCCAAATAATCGAGGGGTTGATTAGCGGCAATACCAAATAATAATCCCAACCCGGCAATACCCCAAAATGGCAAAGAAACTGCCTGCCGCTGTTC